>NZ_JBZDPU010000018.1:0-182901 GCF_058270075.1 Mycobacterium shunyiense
ACGAACAAGCACGCCTCAACGACCCCCAACCCGCCGCCGCTTGACATAGGAGCAATGCTCGCGGTGCAGGTTGGGGGAACTAGCTGACGTCGAAGGCGCGGGCGCGCAGTGAGCGCTCCACACCGGCGCGTCCCTCGATCACCAGACGGCGCAGCGCGGGCGGCACCTCTGGATCGGACAGGAACGCGTCCGCCGCGTCGAGCCCGTTCTGGCTGATGTCCCACGACGGATACAGACCGATCACCACGGTCTGCGCGACCTCGCTCGACCGCCGCTCCCAGACCCCGGAGATCGCGGCGAAGTAGCGGGTGGTGAACGGCGCCAGCAACTCGGACTGGCCGGGCTGCACGAAGCCGCCGACGATCGCGCGGGTGGTGATGTTGGCGATCGTGTCGTCCTCGATGACCTGCTCCCACGCCGCGGACTTCACCTCGTCCTGCGGGCGAGCGGCCGAGGCCGCAGCAGCGTGCCGCTTGCCGGCCGCGGTCGGGTCGGCCTCGGCCTCGGCCTCGATGAACGGCGTGTCGGGGCCGTCGGCGTCGATCTGCCCGTTGCGGGCCAGCGCCGTGACGATCCGCCAGCGCAGATCGGTGTCGATCACCAGGCCGGCCATGTTCACCGCAGCGGGTTCGTTGTCGAGCAGAGTCGACAGCACGGCGACGTGGTTGGGCGACAGCACCGAGGTGCACAGCGCGTTCACGAAAGCGAGCTGGTGATCAGAACCGGGAGCGGACTCGCGCGCCCGGTCGAGCAGAGCATCGCCGAACGCAGGCCAGCCGATTTCGGTGGCCCAGCCCGGATCGGCGTAGGAACTCAGCGCGGTCTGCGCCTGCATCAGCAGCCGCTGCGCGACGCCGACCTCGGTTTCGGCGTGGATGCCGCTCATCACCAGCGCGACGAAGTCGCGGGCTTTCATCTCGGCTTCGCGGGTCATCTCCCAGGCTGCCGACCAGGCCAGCGTCCGGGGGAGAGGATCGGCGATGTCGGCGATCCGTGACACCACGGTCGACAGTGACGCCGGATCCAGCCGCAGCGAGCAGTAGGTCAGGTCATCGTCGTTGACGAGGATCAGCTTTCCCCGCGAAATGCCTACCAGGGCAGGAACTTCCGTGATCGGTCCTTCGACGTCGAGCTCCTCGCGGTGTACCCTCACGAGCTTGCCTGAGCCGGCCGGGTCGTCGTCATAGATACCGACGGCCAGCCGGTGCACGCGGGTCTCCCCGGCGCCCGGGGCGGCCCCGGACTGCGCGACGGCGAACCGGGTGAACGCACCCGAATCGTCCACGTCGAAGTCCGCCCGCAGCGTGTTCAAACCCGTTGTCTTGAGCCACTGTTGGCCCCAGCCGGACAGATCACGGCCCGAGGACTTCTCGAGAGCGCCCAGCAGGTCGCCGAACGTGGCGTTGGCGAAGGCGTGGTCGCGGAAGTAGTCGCGCAATCCGGCCAGGAACTGCTCGAGCCCGACGTAGGCCACCAGCTGCTTGAGCACCGAGGCGCCCTTGGCGTACGTGATGCCGTCGAAGTTGACCTCCACGGCGGCCAGATCAGGGATGTCGGCGGCGACCGGGTGGGTCGAAGGCAGCTGGTCCTGGCGGTAGGCCCACGACTTCTCGACGTTGGCGAAGGTGGTCCAGGCGGTGTCGTATTCGGTGGCCTCGGCCTGGCACAGCACCGACGCGAACGTCGCAAAGGACTCGTTGAGCCACAGGTCATCCCACCACTGCATGGTGACCAGATCGCCGAACCACATGTGTGCCATCTCGTGCAGCACGGTCTCGGCGCGCCGCTCGTAGGAGGCCCGGGTGACCTTCGACCGGAAGACGTAGTCCTCCAGGAACGTCACCGCGCCGGCGTTCTCCATGGCCCCCGCATTGAACTCGGGCACGAACAGCTGGTCGTACTTGCCGAAGGCGTACGGCGTGCCGAAGTTGGCGTGGTAGAAACCGAAGCCCTGCTTGGTCTCGGTGAAAAGCCGCTCGGCATCCATGAACTCGGCCAGTGAGGCCCGGCAGAAGATGCCCAGCGGGATCTCGCCGTGCTCGTCGGAGTACGAGTCGCGCCACACCGCGTACGGCCCGGCGATGAGCGCCGCCAGATACGTGCTCATCTTCGGGGTGGTGGCGAAGGTGTGCACAGAGCCCGAGCCATTGGGCTCGGCGGAGGTGGTGGCGCCATTGGAGATCACCTGCCAGTGCGACGGCGCGGTGACCTGAACGTCGAACGTGGCCTTCAGGTCGGGCTGGTCGAAGCAGGCAAACATCCGCTTGGCGTCGGCGGTCTCGAACTGCGAATACAGGTAGACCTCGTTGTCGACAGGGTCGACGAACCGGTGCAGGCCTTCACCGGTGTTGGAGTACAGGCAGTCGGCGTCGACCACCAGGACGTTGTGCGCGGCCAGCCCGGTGAGCGCGATACCGGTTGATTCGTCGTAGCCCGACACATCGAGCGCGACGCCGTTGAGCGTCGCGCTGTGGACGGTATCGGCCGCCAGATCGATGAAGGTGTCGGCGCCGGCGAGGGCATCGAACTTCACGGTGGTGGTGGACCGGAAGGTGCGTTCGCCGGGTTGGCCGTTGCCGTCGGTGAGGTCGAGGACGACGTGGTAGTTGTCGACGGTCACCAGAGCTGCGCGCTCTACGGCCTGATCGCGGGTGAGATTCGGAAGTGCCACGCGTCCAACCTAGTGGCTGGACGCCGGCTGGAGTCGGCCTACTGGGGGAAGCCGGCGATCCCGGCGAGTCCGTTGAGCGCGCCGAGGTTGTTCAGGATCGAGCCGTCGCCGATCGACGACATCATCTGCGGGCAGTACATCTGGATGGCGATGCCGGTGAAGAACGACGCCATCTGGGGCGACATGCCGCCGTCGCCGCGCATCTGGGAGGCCACCGACGCGAAGTCCTTGCCGGGCTCGACCAGCATCGGACAGACCTCCTGCCCCATCTGGACGGCTGCGCCGGGATCGCCGTAGCCCACCCCGGCGTCGTTCAGGGCGTTCAGGAACGAGGTGTCGGTCGTCGGATCGGGGACCGGGGCCGGATCGGCCTGTGCCGGGACGGCCAACGCGAGGGCGACGGAAACGACACCTACGGCGGTCAGGAGGGCGCGAGCGGCCATATTGAGCTCCTCAGCTATCACGCAGAACTCCTAGATCGCTCTGCTCACTTGGGCAACAGTGGTTTACCAGGGTCACAGGAACAACACGTTTCCATAAAGGTTCGCGCACTATGCGTTTCCTGTGCCGCTGCCGTGATTCCAGCATGCATGTCGGCATGCGTGCCACCAAGCTTGTCGTAATCGATCTCCGGATAGTTACTCGCGTCGGGAACATCTCGATACGGGTGCACAGTTGTGTTGAACGCAGTTGTGCCTTGAACCACATCGAGAGGAACACCTAGATGGCTCCCCAAGATCAGAACGCAGGCCAGAAAGACACCGCCGGGTTTTGGTTCGACCCGCTGTGCCCGTGGTGCTGGATCACCTCGCGCTGGATCCTCGAAGTCGAGAAGGTCCGCGATATCGACGTGCAATTCCACGTCATGAGCCTCGCGGTGCTCAACGAAGGCCGCGACCTGCCCGAGAACTATCAGGAACTGATGAAGAAGGCGTGGGGCCCCGTCCGGGTCGCCATCGCCGCCGAGCAGCTCAAGGGCCCGGAGATCCTCGGCCCGCTCTACACCGCGATGGGCTTCCGGATCCACAACCAGGACAACAAGGACCTCGACACCGTCATCGCGCAGGCACTCGAGGAAGTCGGCCTGCCCGCCGAACTGGCCGAGGCAGCCGACACCGACAAGTACGACGAGGCGTTGCGCAAGAGCCACCACGCCGGCATGGACGCCGTCGGTGAGGACGTCGGCACCCCGACCATCCACGTCAACGGCGTCGCGTTCTTCGGCCCGGTGCTGTCCAAGATCCCGCGCGGCGAAGAGGCCGGCAAACTCTGGGACGCGTCGGTGACGTTCGCGTCATACCCCCATTTCTGGGAGCTCAAGCGGTCGCGTACCGAGGCGCCGCAGTTCGAGTGACGGGTGAACTTCACCCAAAATCGCGATTCCGGTTGCGTGACACCGTGGCTCACGCCACGGTGTACGGATGACAGCGGCTGAGCCCAGCACCGACGGCTCGTACCGGGACCGAATCGCCGCCGTGGAACCGGGCGGCAACGAGCACATCGCCGACGCCGACCGGCACGGAAAACCCAGCCAGTTGTTCTGGACCTGGACGTCGCCGAACCTGGAGTTCGCCACCATCTTCCTGGGTGTGCTGGCGGTCTCCGTCTACGGCATGACGTTCTGGCAAGCGGTGGCCGGCCTGGGGCTCGGCACCGGACTCGGCGCGCTTGCGCATTACTTCCTGTCCAAACGCGGGCCGCTGCACGGTGTTCCGCAGATGGTGCTGGGCCGGCTGGCGTTTGGCTTCCGGGGCAACGCCGTGCCCTCGCTGCTGATGACGGTGACCGCGGGCATCGGATGGTTCGCCACCAACAGCGTCAGTGGGGCATTCGCGTTGTCCACGTTGTTCGGCATCGCACCGGTGCTGGCCCTGGTGCTCGTCGTCGTGGTGCAGACCGCGCTGGCGGTGTTCGGGCACAACCTGGTGCAGGCCTTCGAACGCTGGGCGTTCCCGGTACTCGCCGTCATCTTCGCCATCACCTCGGTGGTGATACTGAGCAAGGCGAACCTGGGCGCCCCGGCGGTCACGGGCGGTGTCGGAGGCACGGGCGGCTTCCTGCTCACCGTGGGCACCGCGTTCGGCTACGTCGCGGGGTGGGCGCCGTATGCCGCTGACTACACCCGCTACCTCCCACGGTCCGAGGCCGGCCCACGCACCGGATTCTTCGCCGCCGCAGGGCTGTTCGTATCCTGCATGCTGTTGCAGACGGTCGGTGCCGCGTCGGTGACCATCGGTCCCGCCGTCTCGGACAACCCCACCTCCGCGTTCACCGCGGAGCTGGCGCCGTGGCTGGCCAGTCTGACCCTGCTGGCCATCGCGATCGGGGCGATTGCCGCCAATGCAATCAACATCTATTCGGGCGCAATGGCTTTCGTGACCATCGGGATCAAGCTGCCGCATCACATCGCGCGGGCCCTGGCGACCGCTTTCTTCGGGATCGTCGGATTTCTCATCGCCTGGTGGGCGCTGGCCGACGCGGCGGCGAGCTACGAGGCGTTCCTGTTGATCATCGCCTACTGGATCGGACCTTGGCTGGGCGTGATGTTCGCCGACGAGTACCTGCGCGGCGATCAGCCCGTGGCGCACTTCCTCTACGACCGGTCCTACACCAACTGGCCCGGCCTGGCGTCGTTCCTGCTCGGCCTGGTGGTCTCGGTGACGCTGTTCTGCAACCAGACGAAGTTCGTCGGCTACATCGCGCGGGAGGTTCCGCAGTTGGGTGACATCACGTTCTTCGTCGGCTTCCTCATCGCCGGGGCAAGTTATCTGCTGTTGTGCCGATCCCAGCTCACCGCGGAACGGAAGGTGGCGGCATGACCCCCGAGCAGATGCTCGACGTCGCTGTCGACGAGGCGCGAAAAGGGTTGGCCGAGGGCGGCATTCCGATCGGCGCGGCGCTGTTCAGCTCGGACGGAACACTGCTGGGCGCCGGGCACAACCGGCGCGTGCAGAACGACGATCCGTCGATCCATGCCGAGACCGACGCCTTCCGGGCCGCTGGGCGCCAGCGCGGCTACCGGTCCACCATCATGGTGACCACCCTCTCGCCGTGCTGGTACTGCAGCGGGCTGGTCCGTCAGTTCAACATCGGCGCCCTGGTGATCGGAGAGAGCCGGACCTTCACCGGTGGGCACGACTGGCTGGCCGAGCACGGCGTCGCTGTCACCCTGCTCGATGACGAACGCTGCGTGGCGATGATGGAGGACTTCATCGCCGAGCGGCCGGATCTGTGGGCGGAGGACATCGGCGAATGAGCGCCATCGCAACTGTGGACATGTCTCGCTGGTACGCCGGTGGGGTCGAGGCCGACGCGGTGGCCGCCGAGGTCGACGCCGGCCTGCAGCGCGCCGGGTTCATCGTGGTCACCGGACACGGCGTCGACACCGACCTGGCGAGCAAGGTGCGTGCGGCCAGCCGCGAGTTCTTCGCCTTGCCCGACGGGGTCAAACAGCGCTACTCGGTACCGGTCGGCGGGCACGGCTGGATCGGACCCGGGGCCGAGGCCAACGGCTACGCCGAGGGCACCGAGACCCCGCCCGATCTCAAGGAGAGTTACAGCCTGGGTGCCGAGACCGCGACCGGGGACCCCGAGGTGGACCGGATCTGGTTCGCCCCCAACGTGTGGCCGGCCGAGGTGCCCGCGTTGCAGGCATTGGTCGACGAGTACACCGCTGCGATGCGCAAGGTCTCCGACGAACTGTTGGCGTTGTTCGCCCACGCCCTCGGACTGACGGTCAATCCCTTTGTCGCACTTGCGGACCGGCCGACGTGGACGATGAACATCAACCACTATCCGCCGGTCAGCGTGGTGGGAGAGCCCGAGCCCGGACAGTTCCGGATCGGGCCGCACACCGACTTCGGCACCGTCACGATCCTGGACCGCGAGCCCGGTGCCGGCGGGCTGCAGGTGTACTCCGAGCAGGAGGGGTGGGAGGACGCTCCGTGGGAGCCGGGATCGCTCACGGTCAACATCGGTGACCTGCTGGAGTATTGGAGCGGGCGCCGGTGGCCGTCGGGCCGGCACCGCGTGTTGCCGCCCCAGCCGCACGCCCCCGAGGAGGACCTGGTCTCGCTGATCTACTTCTACGAGGCCAACCACGACGCGCTCGTCACTCCGCTGGAGCCGCCGATCGGCACGGTCTCGGGTCTGGAGCCGGTGACGTCAGCGTCCTTCATCAAGGAACGCCTGGACGCCATCACCCTGGGGTAGCTCTGTGTGGGCGGCATCGAGATCGGCGAGTTGTTGCTCGTTGAGCACGAGGTCGCCTGCCGCCAGGTTCTCCTCGAGGTGGGCGACCGACGTGGTCCCGGCGATGAGCAGGGTGTTGGGCGCGTGCGCGAGTAACCAGGCCAGCCCGATCTGTGCGCCGCTGACGCCGAGGTCCGCGGCGATCCGTTGCACCACAGCGTTTTCGGCGACCTTCGGAAAGCCCGGGAACGCCGAGCCGAGGGGAAAGAACGGCACCCAGGCGATGCCCTGTTCATTGCACAGTGCCAGTTCGTCCTCATGGCTGCGGTTGAGCAGGCTGTAGGCATTCTGCACGCACACGATCCCGGCGGGCAGCGCACGGCGCAGGGTCTCCAGGCCGACGTTGCTGATCCCGATCGCCCCGATCTTGCCTTCGTCGCGCAGCGCGATCATCTCGGCCAACTGATCGTCCAGATCGACGATCTGCTCGCCCTCGGCGACCAACCCGGGGCCGATGTCGGCGCGCCGCAGGTTCACGACCGGAATCTGATCCAGCCCGAGGCCGGCCAGGTCCAGTTCGACGGCGCGGCGCAGGTCCGCGGGGTGCTGGGCCAGTGCGAGAGGTATCGGTCCGGTGGCGGGCCGGGCCCCGACCTTGCTGACGATGAGCAGATCGTCCCGGTACGGGGCGAGCGCGTCCCGGATGCGCCGGTTCACCACGCCGTCGTCGTAGAACGATGCGGTGTCGATGTGGTTGACGCCGAGCTCGACGGCGCGGTGCAACACGGCAGTCGCGTCGTCGTGGGGGAGCTCGCGTCCGAGACCCATGGCGCCGTAGCCGATCCGAGCCACGCTGTGTCCGCCGATGGTGCCGGTGCCGCCGGGATGCGATGTGGTCATGGTGCGCTCCTGGGATGTCATACTCGAAAGCGATGCGGAGGGACCTCCGTTTCACCACGCTAACAAAACGGAGGGTCCTCCGCTATGGCTGAACGGGCCGACGCGCGACGCAACAGGGAACGCCTGCTTGCGGCCGCCGCGGCAGCGTTCGCCACGTCGGACGGTCCTGTCTCGCTGGAGGCCATCGCCCGGGAGGCCGGTGTCGGCATCGGGACGCTCTACCGTCACTTCCCCAGCCGCGAGGCCCTCATCGAGGCCGTCTACCGCGCCGAACTGGCCGAGGTCTCCGCGTCCGCGGCGGACCTGCCCAGCCGGTACCCACCGCCGGTGGCGCTGCGCCGGTGGATGGACCGCTACGCGACGTTCGTGGCCGCCAAGAAGGGCATGGCCGAATCGCTACGCACCATCTTCGAATCCGGCGCGGTCGACCACCGCGACACCAAGGCGAGCGTGACCGGTGCCGTCCAGACCCTGCTCGATGCCGGTGTCGCCGATGGCAGCCTGAACGCTGATGTGCGGGCCGAGGACGTAGTGGCCAGCCTGCTCGGAATCTTCCTGGCCGGCGGCTCGGCCGAGCAGGCGCAGCGAATGCTCGATCTGCTCCTGGCAGGTATCCGAGCTGGTGCTGTGAAGGGGTGATGACCAGTTAGGGTTACCGACATGCGCGTCTACATCGGTGCCGACCATGCCGGATTCGAGTTCAAGCAGACCATTATCGAGCACCTCAAGAAGACCGGCCACGAGCCGATCGACTGCGGTGCCTACACCTACGACGCCGACGACGACTACCCGGCGTTCTGCATTGACGCCGCGGTCAAGACAGTCGCCGATCCGGGCAGCCTGGGCATCGTGCTCGGCGGCTCGGGCAACGGCGAGCAGATCGCCGCGAACAAGGTGCCCGGTGCCCGCTGTGCCCTGGCCTGGAGCGTCGAGACCGCCAAGCTGGCCCGCGAGCACAACAACGCCCAGCTGATGGGCCTGGGCGGCCGCATGCACAGCGAGGAGGAGGCGTTGGCCATCGTCGACGCGTTCCTGTCGACGCCGTGGTCGGAAGCCGAGCGCCACCAGCGCCGCATCGACATCCTGGCCGAGTACGAGAAGGACCACGTGGCCCCGCCGGTTCCCGGCGCGCCTGCCTGACCCATGCCCGAAGGGCACACCCTGCACCGGTTGGCCCGGCTGCACCAGAAGCGGTTCGGCCGGGCGCCGGTGGTGGTGTCCAGCCCGCAGGGCCGCTTCACCGACGGTGCGGCCGCGGTCAACGGCCAGGTGTTCAAACAGGCCGACGCCTGGGGCAAGCACCTGTTCCACCACTACGCCGGCGGACACGTCGTGCACATCCATCTCGGTCTGTACGGGACCTTCACCGAGGCACCGATTCCGCTGGGACTGCCGGTCGGCCAGGTCCGGATGCGGATCGTCGGCACCGAGTACGGCACCGATCTGCGTGGCCCCACGGTGTGTGAGGTGATCGCCGAGCCCGAGATCGCCGACGTGGTCGCGCGGCTCGGTCCCGACCCGCTGCGCAAAGACGCCGACCCTTCGTTGGCCTGGACCCGGATCAGCAAGTCGCGCAGGTCAATTGGTGCGTTGTTGATGGACCAGTCCGTGATCGCCGGCGTCGGAAACGTATACCGCAGCGAGCTGCTGTTCCGTCATCACATCGACCCGTACCGGCCGGGTACGCACCTGGGCCAGACCGAATTCATCGACATGTGGACCGATCTCGTCGAGCTGATGAAGGTCGGTGTACGGCGGGGCAAGATCGTCGTCGTCCGCCCCGAGCACGATCACGGGGCACCGTCCTACGGTCCTGGCCGGCCCCGCACCTATGTGTATCGCCGGGCAGGGGAGGCGTGCCGGGTGTGTGGCGGAGCGGTGCGCACCGCAGAACTGGAGGCCCGCAACCTGTTCTGGTGCCCCGACTGCCAGGTGTGAGTGCGCGCCGGCGTCACCGGCACGGGACAATCTCCGGGTGGAATTGATCCTCGTCGTCGTCGGAGCCATTCTCGTCACCGCAGCCGCGCATCGGCGTGGCCAGGAACCCGCCCTGATCATCGTTGTCATCGGCAGCCTGGTCTCGTTCCTTCCCGGCTTCGAACCTCCCGAACTCGATTCCCACATTCTGCTGACGGTGGTGTTGCCACCGCTGCTGTATTCAGCGGCATTGGACTTCTCGTTCCCGACGTTCTTCCGCAACATCCGCCCGATCCTTGGCCTCGGTGTCGGGCTCGTCGTGGTGACGGCCTTCGCCGTCGCAGCGGTGTCGTCCTGGCTGGTGTTGGTGCCGTTGACCTTCGGGCTCGCGTTGGTGCTCGGTGCGATCGTCGCGCCGCCCGACGCGGTGACCGCCGTCGCGGTCGGGCGCAAGCTCGGTCTGCCCAAACGGGTGATGGCGATCCTCACCGGTGAGAGCCTGATCAACGACGCGGCCGCGCTGACCCTGTTCTCCATCGCAGTGGCCCAGGTGGCAGGCAGCCACACCTTCATCGAGAACCCGTTCCTGCTGTTCGGTTACAGCGCCACCATCGGTCCGCTGGTCGGGGCCCTGCTCGGATATCTGACGCTGTGGATCCGCAAGCATCTGGACAATCCGGGCCTGGAAACCGTGCAGGGCCTGGTGGTCCCGTTCGCGGCGTTCATCACCGCCGAGGAACTGCACGCCTCCGGGGTGCTGGCGGTGGTGGTCGCCGGCTTCGTCGTCGGCAACGGTGCGATGGGCGCGGGGTACCAGACCCGGCTGCAGGAGCGGTACGTCTGGAACTCGTTGGACGTGCTGCTCGAGGCGTTCGTGTTCGCCTACATCGGGCTGCATCTGCGGTTCGTCCTGGAACACCTGAACGAGGCCCACGAGTCGCTGGCCGAGGTGGCGATCGCCTCGATCATCGTGTTGGTGATCGTGCTGTTCATCCGGCCGCTGTCGGTCTTCCTGATGTTCGGCCGCAACAAGCTGTCCCGGCACGTCGAAAGCAAGTTCAGCACGGCCGTTCCCGACGGCTCCGTTGGTCTGCGCAGACGAAAGCCCAAGGCGCGCTGGCGCAGGATGATCGACCGCCGCTCGCTGAGTTGGCGGGAGAACCTCGTGGTGTCCTGGACCGGGATGCGCGGCGTGGTCACATTGGCTGCGGCTGCGGCGATCCCGGCCACCACCGCCAGCGGCGAACCGTTTCCGGAACGCGCCACCATCCAGGCGATCGCATTCGTGGTGAGTGTGGGCACCCTGCTGATCCAGGGCTGGACCCTGCCACTGTTGATCCGCCGGCTGAACCTGTCCCGGTTCTGTGACGACCATGCCGCCGACCGGGAAGAGGAAATCAAGGCCGAACGGGTGGTGCACGATGCGGCCGACGAGGTGCTCGACGCTTTCGAGGCAGACCCGCCGGATGGATTGGATCCCCATCTGGTGACCGAGATTCGCGCGGTGATCGCCCGGCATTCACAAGACGCCGACGAGATGCCGGACCCCGAGGCGCTCACCAAACGGGCCGCGGTGTTCTCGGGCCTCTACCGGGATGTGCTTGCGGCGCAACGCGGGGCGCTCATCACCGAGCGCGACGAGGGCCGGATCGAAGACGAAGCGGTGCGGGCCATGCTGGAGCGTCTGGATCTGCAGGAGGCCGGTGTGTCGGCACGTCTGGAGAGCCGTCTCTAAAAGAGATTCTGCTCGGCGGACGGGTCAGAAGCCCCCGAAGTCTCCACCGAAGTCGCCGAAGCCGCCACCGTCGAAACCGCCGCTGTCCCAGCCGCTGGCATCGGTGCCGCCCCAGTCACCGCCGCCGTCGGCTCCGCCGGTGTCGCCACCGTCGAAGCCGCCACCGTCCTGGCCGGCCGCGAAACCATCGGAATAGCCGTCACCGTAACCATTTTCGAATCCCTGGGCGCCGTAGCCGACTCCGTGCATACCCGAGAACATCGCGTCGAACAGCAGGACCGAGCCCAGGCCCCAGGCGCCGGCCACCAGCGCCGGCTTCCACCACGGCTCGGAGTACCAGCCGGCGGGCACCGGGCGTCCGGCCACCCGGCCGCCCGGGTAGTAGTTCGGGGTGCGCTGCGACGGGGTGGGGGAGGCCTCGATCTCACGACCCTCGAAGTTGACCCGGCGGTCCTCGGTGACCTCGCCGGCCGCGCGCTGCCCGGTCAACGACTCCAGCTCCGGACCCGGATCCATGCCCATCGCGGTGCGAGCCGCGCGCACGTAGTAGAGCCCCTCGATGGCGCTCTCCTTGGCCAGCGCGGCCTGTTTGGCAGTGGTGGCCTGATCGATCTGGGAGGACGCCGCGGTGTAGCGCTCGGAGGCGTCGGCCAGCGCCTGCTTGGACGCGTCGTCGGAGCCGGTCAGGTTGAGCACCTGCCCGCCGAGACGCTCGATCAGCCGGCGGGCGTCAGCCTTGGCGTCGGCCAGTGACTCCGCGGAGCGGCGACCGTTGGCCTGCGACGAGCTGTAGACAGCGAACGCGATCGCAGCGATGACCAGGACGATGAGTACCAGCAAAACGCTGTTCATGGCGTCCAGCGTACCGACGTGAACCAGTGCTTCCGGGTTCTCGAAGGGAACTCAAATTACGCCGAGAGCGGAGTAAACCTCGTTCGACAGGGCGACCGTACGAGGGTCGGCATTGCACTTGGTGGCGTCGAAATAGTTCATCACGTACGCGTATCCGATCCGGTGCTCCAGGTCGACGAAGGCGAACGAACCCCCCGACCCACCGTGCCCGAAGATGCCGGTGTTGGGTCCGGCCACCCCGCGCTGGTTGAGCATGTAGCCCAGACCCCAGCCATGGTCGGCGACCCGCGCACCCAACACCACGTCGGCGTCGAAACCGCCTTGCGAGACGCGGCAGCGCTCCATGTGCTCCCGGGTGAGCAGCTTCTCCTGGGCCAGTGCGTTGTAGACGGTCGCCATGCCCAGAGCAGAGACGTGTGCGTTGGTGCTCGGGAACTCCGCGGCGCGCCAGGCGTCCAGGGCCTGCACGCCCAGTTCGTCATCAGGCACAAAGTCCATCGACACCGCCCAGCCGGCCATCGGATGGTCGGCAAGCGATTCCGGCGGTCCGTCGACGTGGTTGTCGGCCAGCAGGCTTCGTACCGACGGCTTGTTCACCATCTCTGCGCACCGGTGATGCTGCCAGGCCGGCAGTCCGATGTGGATATCGGCGCCCAACGGTTCGGCGACCTCGGTGCGCAGGTATTGACCGATGGTGCGGCCGGTGACCCGGCGCACCACCTCGCCGAGGATGAACCCGAACGTCACCACCTGATAGCCCTGCGCGCTGCCCGGCGGCCACCACGGAGTCGCGGCTGCGATCCGGGCGCACACCGCGTCCCAGTCGGTCACCTGCCGCCAGTCCATCGGTTCGCGCGGACCGATCACACCCGAGCGATGGCCGAGCACCATCGCGACGGTGATGTTCTGCTTTCCGGCCTGGCCGAACTCGGGCCAGTACCGGGCGACCGGTGCATCCAGATCGATCTCACCGCGGTCGGCCAACAGGTGGATGCAGGTGCTCAACAACCCCTTGGATCCCGAGTACACACTGACCAGGGTGTCCTGCTGCCAGGGTCGGCTGCCTACAGCATCGGCCGATCCGCCCCACAGGTTGACCACCAGATCGCCCTCAACCCAGACCGCGACAGCCGCGCCGACCTCATTGTGGTGGGCGAAGTTGTCCGCGAAGGCATCGCGCACCCGGGCGAATTCCGGTGCGCAGGTGCCTGCGATCAGGGTCGTAGCGGGCATTCGTCTCCTGCACAAGTGCGGTGGCTTTACGGCAGCGGTGCGCGTAGTTGTCTGCTTGCGCTGCCATCTTCAAGATCGGTCGACGGTCCGCACCTGTTACTCACGGTAGGTGGATGGCAACCGCAAAGCACCCCCGTGGCACAGATCGCAAGCCGTTCGAGACGGGGCCGTGATGGTTCTCGCCGCTTGCCGACCGCTGCGCGCCGATTTCTACCTCAGGGTCGCAGATTGTGCTGGTGACGACCCTCAGGTGGAAATCGACGACGGGAAGTGCTGGCTGGGTGTCATCTGAGTGTGTGTCACCGTGCGCGCAGGTGCACCAGGCCCGGACCTTGTAACTCGGCAGCGACCGCACCGATCCTGCCCGTCATGGAAAGCAGCAGGGCCTCGCCTGGTCCGTGGATCTCGGTCCCGCGGCCGGCCGACCAGTCGACGTCGGTGGCGATCAGCCGCAGACCGCGGGTGCGCCGGGCCCCGCCGATGACCGGGCTGTGACGGGCAAACGTCAGGGATGCCAGCAGCACGTCGGCTGGGATGGTGCGCGGCCGTCCGAGCGGGCGCCGGATGTCCTGCTGGTGGACCAGGCACTCGATGAGCGCCACCCGGCAGCCGTAAAGTGCGCCCGCGCCAGAAGGATCCACGCCGGCCCGCATCAGGGTGCAGAGTTCGTCAGGGCCGAGCCCCGCCCCGGCCCGCAGCGCGCGATCGTTGATCCGGTCCACCTGACCTCGCGCGGCCAGCATCGCGGCGGTGAGTCCCAGTCGGGTCTGCCCGAGGTAGGCGATGGTGTGGGCGGCGACATCGCGGACAGTCCAGCCTGCGCACAACGTCGGAGCTTTCCATTCGTGCGGGGCCAAACCTCTGAGCAGATCGGCGAATGCCTCACGTTCCCGACAGGCCAGCGCCCGGTAGTTCATTCGCGTCCCCGTCGCTCGTAAACCCGAGTGAGTCAACAAGATCTAAACAGGTGCCGGGGTGAACTAGTCTCGCGCCAGGTGCCCTTGACGCAAAAGGCGGCTCCGCCGACCGAGGGACACGATCGGCGGAGCCCAGGTTCCCTGCTTCAGTGACCGACGGGTGTGCCACGTCGGCCCGAAAGGCCGGTGTAGACCGCGATCAGCACGATCGCCACCACGACGCCAACGACGAACGGGATGATCTGGAACCCGCCGTTCGCGTTGCTGTATCCGAAGGCCGAAGTGATCCAGGAGCCGAGCAGGGCTCCGGCGATCCCGAGCAAAACGGTCATGAGTGTGCTCAAGTTCTGCCTACCGGGCATGATGAGTCGCGCAAGAACGCCGATAATCGCGCCGACGACGATTGCGCTGATAATTGCTCCGATCATCTCGCTGCCTTTCGTTCAAGCCGACTTGCTTTTCGTCGGTGTGATGTACACCACTGTCCTCCGAATTTGGGCTGGCCGCCCGTGCCGAGATGCAGTCGATACCCAGCAGCCGCCTACTCGTCGGTAAACCGCTCGGCCCCGTCGGGCTCGAAACCGCACGTAGACCGCTATGACCGCGCAATAATCGGCTTCGTGTCCGTTGCGCTCTGGGTACTTGCCGCGGTGTTCGCCATCGGGGCCGTCGCCGGTGGGTTGCTGCGGATTCGTGCCTGGCTCGCCAAGCCCGTGCCACCCGAAGTGATCGAGGCTGCGCACCGTGATGACGACAAAGACGACTAGCGCCGGGAGGTTCGCCCTCGTCGGCGTGTTCGCTGGGGCCGTATCGATTGGGTTTCCGGTTGCTCATGCGGATCGAGTCGAACCGCCGCCGCTGTACGGGCACTACAACCTGTTCATCGACTTCTCGAAGCAGACGTTCAACGGTATGCCGACACCGATGAACCCGATAACCGTGCCGGTCGAATTCACCACCAATTGCGACGCGAACGGATGCGTTGCGCGCATGGATAATTCGGACGATCACGCCCGCAACCCAGGTGCCCCCGTGGCATATGACTACCGCTGGAACAGCAATCGTTGGGAGACCAGCGGCGAGTATCCCTACTTCTGCGATCGCAGTGACCCGAGCAGCGCAGTGCAGGCCCGGCGCTCGGATTACTGGATCCCGAACCCGGATGGCAGTTTCTTCGGAGAACGCACCCTCATCACCGAGGGGTCCGGTTGCCCAGCTGAGGGACCAGGCACCCATACGGTGCCGATAGCGCTGACACCGATCGACCCGCCGCCTGGTCCGGCGCGATGATCGTTTCAACGGCGATTTGGTGGGTTACGTGCACCTCAACGAGGCATGTACCAGTTCCCTCACGAAGATGCCGACGACAGGTGCGGGGGTGCGCCTCGAGGGTCCCGACAAGGCGATCGCTCGCCTTGAGGTGATGGGTTTCAAAATTCCGGCCAACCTCGCATACGACGGTCAGCGGCTCTTAGTTCCAGAGCCAGAGTTCGAGGCGGATCTCGGCCAAGCCCGTCCGGCAAATGATTAGCGAGCGGAAGGCTCGCGGCGCGTGTCACGGAGAGTAACCGCCGAACCGCACCCATTCGCACAGTGTGTGGGGATCGCCCAGCAAAGGCGCATTGCCGTTCACGCCCCGCCTGACTCGCTGCTTGACGAGCGCGCTGCACTGGCGCGGGAAAACGACCCAATGTGTCTGCAATCGCTGACACTATGCGGTGATGAAACCCGAAGACATTTTGGTTCCGCTCATCGTCCTTCTTGTGTTTTGCGCGATTGCGGCCAGTGCCGTTGGGCCGAGTAGATATTCGGGCCGGCTACTAGTACTCACGTTCTTGTTCATGGGCCCGTTGGGCGTCGCTACAGCGCTCGTGATGAGAGCAATCGAGGACTCCGCGTCAACGCCTGCGAACCCAGAGCCCGTTGACCTGTCCCCAATCAAGCCAGCTCCTTTCAAGGCAAACCCCTCAACGACTGCGTCAGCGCCGTCAACATCGGGGCCCTCGGTCAAGAAGCGCAAAATCCGTTGTCCGCTTTGCAATGCGGAACTGCTAGTCGCCCCGGGCGCCATCCGGTTTAGGTGCGCAAAATGCAAGGAGACGAGCAAGATGCCCAGTTGAGCTGCACGGGAGCAACGCCCTCCACCGCGCCGATCGACGCGCTGCTGGACGAGCGGCTGGGGACCTTTCGTGCGTTTTTGAATGGGACAGTCGACGGCGGCAACCCAATAGAAGAGGGCGAACGCCCCCAAAAACGTGAGTGCTGAATTGGCCAGGTGGCCCACGTGGTGGCTCCGCAGAGCGTAGAGCCCCCAGACCTGCGGACTTTTTAATCAGCGGGTCCAGGGCCAATCGCCGGGAATTGAACCCGGCACCCTGCAGGCGGAGGAGTCCAACCCCACTGCTGAGTCCTCGAGCCGGAAGTCTCACCGACAGGCTTCCGCCCTGGCGGACGTGACGGTGGGGGAGGCCGCCGCGCGGCTCCGACTGGATTGGGCGGCGCCGGTTCGACACGCGACCTTTTACAAGGCGATGTATCGGCCTGCGGTGCTGCGGGCGAATCGAACTGCAGCCGCTACGCAGGACTCGACTGCAGTATTGCCGGCTGGGGTGTCATGGCACGCGCGGCGGCGTGCCCACGCGTGTGCATCGCGGCTGGGCGGCCACCGCTGGAGATCGCCTGATTCATGGGGCACGCCAAGGTCACCACGACTCTGGCGGTCTATGCGCACCCGTTCAACACCGACGACCATGCCGAGGCAACGGGTGGTCTGGACGCGATGGCATCTGCTCCGACTTGCGGGGGAAAACGTTGTGCCGCTGCACGGCTAAGCGGCGTTTTGTCGGTGTGCGTTCATAGTCTTGTGACGTGACTCGACCTAGATTGTCGCAACGCATCGGCAAGTCAGACCCCGACGGGCCGTACGAAGGCATGCCGGAACACCTCTTCAACAGCGTCGTCTACTGGTTTCAGGGGCTGGCAGGCTATCGCAGTCCTGGTGGCTTCGCGTATGGAAAACTGCACGAACTTCGGACACGGCTGCGGGTGACTACCGGTGGAACGTACGGCGAGACGATTATGGACCGCCTAGTTGGCCTGGCTGCCAGCAACCAAGACTTCGCCTTGGATTTGGTAGACGACGCCCTCGATGTTTGGGGCGAAGCTTCGAACCGGTGGAAGGAACTCGATAACTACCTGAGTGCTGGCGCATCGGTATGGAAGGTGGCTGATGACCACGTTTCTCTGACTTCGGTCGTGAGTGCCGAAGCCCAAGCGACGTTCGACTCCGCCACTCCAGTCACTGATGAAGCCACGGCTGAATTGAAAGAGGCGTGGGGAAACGCTTTTGGCCGCAACGGCAACCCATCCGATGCCTGGGATCATGCGATCAAGGCAATGGAGGCGCTGTTCATCCCGCTCGTCATACCGAAGAAGGACAAGGCGAATCTCGGTGGCGTCATCGGCGAGCTCCGTAACCAAGGCCACGTATGGAAGATTGTCTTGCCTGGCAAGGATGACGACAATGCTGTGGCGCCACTCGTTGGCATGCTCGATGGCATCTGGCCCAACATCGACAGACACCAAGGCAACGCGAAGAATCGTCCGCCCACCCAGCAGGAGGCGCGGGCAGTCGTCACGCTCGCGGCGACGATCGTGCAGTGGCACCGCGAGGGCTGGGTGGTTCAGCGGCGATGATGAGTGGACATACTGAGTTTTCAGCGCATGAAGTCGGGGTGCGGGCCATAAAACCCCTGGTCTAGCATCCTGGCGTGCAGATCCCAGCCGCAGATTGCGATTGTGTTCACCGTGATTCGTGACAGGTCACAGGTCACAGCTCTGTCTTTGGAAGTCGTGTACTGCTGCCAGTCCCCGACGGATGCTCCGTCGAAGTCTCCGGCGCCACCCGGGTTGAAGCCCAGCCAGATGAATTGCCCGCCAGCCGCAGTCGATCCGTAGTCGTAGTACCGATGGAACGTGATGAAGCGCGCGTAGACCTCAAGAGCATCAGAGGCACCTTCTGCTCGTGCATCAGCGAACACGCTGCGCCCCAAACAGACAGGAACGATCCCACGCGTGATTTTCCCGGTGTCGTAGAACAGCTCTTCGTCGGTGATGGTGATTGAGTAAGCCGCCACTGCGCCCCCGGGGGCCTGTAGGGCCACCCACGCGCCTGGTAGCCGGTAGATCCGTTCTTCGCTCTCATCGCCTGGCGTCCCCCAGCGGTTTAGCAGGTGGGGTGACCCAAGCACAGCTTCAATCGTTTCTAGCGGCCGACCAAGGCCAAGCTGGTCGAGTTTTTCGGCCTGCTGTTTCTGGAGCTGCGAGGGTCTACGTTGCCACCGTCGTCGGAGAGGCTTAATGCTGTACCCCGCAGCAACGATCAGGCCGCCCAGCACGGCGAAGCCCGAATCGGCGATGGTCAGGCCATCCTTTAGCCACTCCAACATCCCCGCAGAACCCTCCGACTCGTAGCCCGCGTGGAGTATTGCACTGCGCTGCGACAGACACGCACGCCACGTCGGAATGGCTGTCATGCGCGGTACAGGCGCGATACAAGAAAGGCCGTCGAAACCCTGTTCGACGGCCTTCGTGCTGGTAAAGCGTGGAGCGGGCGACGGGAATCGAACCCGCGTAGCTAGTTTGGAAGACTAGGGCTCTACCATTGAGCTACGCCCGCATGTGCAGCATCAGCACTGTACCGGGGTGCCCCCGATCAAAGCCAATTGAATGCTCTGTGCCGTGAGCACGTAGTATCTCGCGTGGTCCGTTCGTGGGTTTTGCCGCGGCGGGTGGACCACCACCACGGGGTGTAGCGCAGCTTGGTAGCGCATCCGCTTTGGGAGCGGAAGGCCGCAGGTTCAAATCCTGTCACCCCGACTCACCCGCCAGTACGAAAGAACTATTTAGGAGCAGGAACAGTGAAGAGCACGGTCGAGCAGTTGAGCCCCACCCGGGTGCGCATCAATGTGGAGGTGCCCTTCACCGAGCTTGAGCCCGATTTCGATCGCGCGTTCAAGGCGCTGGCCCAGCAGGTCCGCCTGCCCGGATTCCGTCCGGGCAAGGCTCCGCGCAAGTTGCTGGAGGCCCGTGTCGGCCGCGGCGCGGTGCTGGAGCAGGTCGTCAACGACGCGCTGCCGAGTCGCTACAGCGAGGCCGTCACGGCCTCCGACGTCAAGCCGCTGGGTCAGCCCGAGATCGAGGTGACCAAGCTGGAGGACGGCCAGGAACTGGCGTTCACCGCCGAGGTCGACGTGCGTCCCGAGATCACCCTGCCCGAGTTCGACGCACTCAAGATCACCGTCGACCCGATCAAGGTCGAGGACGACGAGGTCGACGCCGAGCTGCAGTCGCTGCGGGCCCGTTTCGGCACGCTGACCGGCGTCGAGCGCGGTGCGCAGGAAGGCGACTTCGTCTCGATCGACCTGTCGGCGACCGTCGACGGCACCGAGGTGCCCGAGGCCGCCACCGAGGGCCTGTCGCACGAGGTCGGTTCCGGTCAGCTGATCGAGGGCCTCGACGATGCGATCACCGGTCTGAAGGTCGGCGAGTCCAAGGTCTTCACCACCAAGCTGGCCGCCGGTGAGTACGCCGGCCAGGACGCCGACGTGACGGTGACCGTGAAGTCGGTCAAGGAGCGTGAGCTGCCCGAGGCCGACGACGACTTCGCCCAGCTGGCAAGCGAATTCGACACCATCGGCGAGCTCAAGGAGAGCCTCACCGACCAGGTCAAGCGGGTCAAGAGCGTGCAGCAGGCCGAGCAGATCCGCGACAAGGCGATCGAGGCACTGCTGGAGCAGACCGAGGTTCCGTTGCCGGAGAAGATCGTTCAGGCCCAGATCGACGACGCGCTGCACAACGCGATCCACGGTCTCGACCACGACGAGGACAAGTTCGCCGAGCAGCTGACCGAACAGGGCAGCAGCCGTGAGGAATTCGACGCCGAGAACAAGACGAACGCCGAAAAGGCCGTCAAGACACAGCTTTTGATGGACGCCGTCGCCGACAAACTCGACATCCAGGTCGGCCAGAACGACCTCACCGAGCGTCTGGTGCTGATGTCGCGTCAGTACGGCATCGAGCCCCAGCAGCTGATCCAGATCCTGCAGCAGAACAACCAGCTGCCGGCCATGTTCGCCGACGTGCGTCGCGGCCTGACCATCGCCGCTGTGGTGCACGCCGCCACCGTGACCGACACCGACGGCACCGTGATCGACACCACCGAGTTCTTCGGCCCGGCCGAGGCTGCCGAGGCCGAGGGCGAGCAGGACGACGAGGCCGCCGACAAGGATGCTGACGCCGCTGAATGACGCTGTGAGCGAACGCGCCCCCGTACGGGAGTGCGTCACGCCCCAGTTTCGTTAGTGTCGTCAGTACCAACGCGTGAGAGAAAGCAGGTATCCAGTCGTGACTGACATGCGTTCGAACGGGAGCGGGTTCAGCCTCGTCGACTCCGTCTATGAGCGCTTGCTTGCCGAGCGCATCATCTTCCTGGGCTCCCAAGTGGATGACGACATCGCCAACAAGCTGTGCGCGCAGATCCTGTTGCTGTCGGCGGAGGATCCGACCAAGGACATCCACCTCTACATCAACTCGCCGGGCGGCTCGATCAGCGCCGGTATGGCCATCTACGACACGATGGTGCTGGCGCCCTGCGATGTCGCCACCTACGCGATGGGCATGGCCGCCTCGATGGGTGAATTCCTGCTCGCCGCGGGCACCAAGGGCAAGCGTCATGCTTTGCCGCACGCCCGGGTCCTGATGCACCAGCCGCTCGGTGGCGTCACCGGTAGTGCCGCGGACATCGCCATCCAGGCCGAGCAGTTCCACGTCATCAAGAAGGAAATGTTCCGGCTCAACGCGGAGTTCACCGGCAAGTCGGTCGAGCAGATCGAGGCCGACTCCGACCGCGACCGCTGGTTCACCGCGCAAGAGGCTCTGGAGTACGGCTTCGTCGACCACATCATCACCAGCGCCAACCTCAATGGTTCGGGCCCGACGGCAGGACTGGACAAGTGACCGATCGCATTCATCCGTCATTGGACCCCCGCGTGCAGCCCCAGGCTCGCTACATCCTGCCGTCGTTCATCGAGCACAGCAGCTTCGGCGTCAAGGAATCGAACCCGTACAACAAGCTGTTCGAGGAGCGCATCATCTTCCTCGGCGTGCAGGTGGACGACGCGTCGGCCAACGACATCATGGCCCAGCTGCTAGTGCTGGAGTCGCTGGATCCCGACCGTGACATCACCATGTACATCAACTCGCCCGGTGGCTCGTTCACGTCGCTGATGGCGATCTACGACACCATGCAGTACGTGCGCGCCGACATCCAGACGGTGTGCCTCGGTCAGGCCGCCTCGGCCGCCGCGGTGCTGCTGGCCGCCGGTACCCCGGGTAAGCGTCTGGCCCTGCCCAACGCCCGGGTGCTGATCCACCAGCCTTCGCTGTCCGGAGTGATCCAGGGTCAGTTCTCGGACCTGGAGATCCAGGCCGCCGAGATCGAGCGGATGCGCACCCTCATGGAGACCACGCTGGCCCGCCACACCGGCAAGGACCCCGAGGTCATCCGCAAGGACACCGACCGAGACAAGATCCTCACCGCGGCCGATGCCAAGGAATACGGGATCATCGACACGGTCCTGGAGTACCGCAAGCTGTCCGCGCAGGCCTAAGCGCCACCCGCACTTTCGGTGGCAACTTCCAGCCCGATGACACACGCCCTGCCCGGTCACTCCGGTGCGGGGCGTGCGTCGTCAGGGCGGCGGTGGGAACTGTGCTGACCTGTGGTTACCCCGGTGCCCGAGAGGCGCGCGGTATCGTCGACCACGATAAATGCCGGGCCAGGGCCGCGGCGCGCGGCTATTCGTCAGCGTTCCCCGACGACACGCCAGGGACACGGTCAGCGCGCCGACGGGTGACGAGCCGCCGGGAGAGATATGTTCTCCTGCACACGAACAAATACCACTGGAGCGATTCGGCCTTATCGGTCGCACCGTGACAGAACGAACGGGTAGCGTCGGGTTAACGCCCGAGGTAACCGAGCAAGTGGCGTAACGACCGACCTGCGAACAGGAAGTAGGACCTCCCCATATGGCGCGCATCGGAGACGGCGGTGACCTGCTGAAGTGCTCGTTCTGCGGCAAGAGCCAAAAGCAAGTCAAAAAGCTCATTGCTGGTCCTGGCGTGTACATCTGCGACGAGTGCATAGACCTGTGCAACGAGATCATCGAGGAGGAACTCGCCGACGCTGACGACGTCAAGCTCGACGAGCTGCCCAAACCGGCTGAGATCCGGGATTTCCTCGAGGGCTACGTCATCGGTCAGGACACGGCGAAGCGCACGCTGGCCGTGGCCGTCTACAACCACTACAAGCGGATCCAGGCGCAGGAGAAGTCCCGCGATTCCCGCTCCGAGCCCGTCGAGCTGACCAAGTCCAACATCCTGATGCTGGGCCCCACCGGCTGCGGTAAGACCTACCTTGCCCAGACCCTGGCCAAGATGCTCAACGTGCCGTTCGCCATCGCCGACGCCACCGCGCTGACCGAAGCCGGATATGTGGGCGAGGACGTCGAGAACATTCTGCTCAAGCTGATTCAGGCCGCCGACTACGACGTCAAGCGCGCCGAGACCGGCATCATCTACATCGACGAGGTCGACAAGATCGCCCGTAAGAGCGAGAACCCGTCGATCACCCGCGATGTCTCCGGGGAAGGCGTGCAGCAGGCCCTGCTGAAGATCCTGGAGGGCACCCAGGCCTCGGTTCCGCCGCAGGGTGGGCGCAAGCATCCGCACCAGGAATTCATCCAGATCGACACCACCAACGTGCTGTTCATCGTTGCGGGGGCGTTCGCCGGCCTGGAGAAGATCGTGTCCGACCGCGTCGGCAAGCGCGGCCTGGGCTTCGGTGCCGAGGTGCGGTCCAAGGCCGAGATCGACACCCAGGACCACTTCGCCGAGGTCATGCCGGAGGACCTGATCAAGTTCGGTCTGATCCCCGAGTTCATCGGCCGTCTGCCGGTCGTCGCCTCGGTGACCAACCTGGACAAGGAATCCCTGGTCAAGATCCTCTCGGAGCCCAAGAACGCGCTGGTCAAGCAGTACGTCCGCTTGTTCGAGATGGACGGTGTGGAGCTGGAGTTCACCGACGAGGCGTTGGAGGCCATCGCCGATCAGGCCATCCACCGCGGCACCGGTGCCCGCGGCCTGCGCGCCATCATGGAGGAAGTCCTGCTGCCGGTGATGTACGACATCCCGAGCCGCGACGACGTCGCCAAGGTGGTCGTCACGAAGGAGACCGTGCAGGACAACGTGCTGCCGACCATCGTGCCGCGTAAGCCCTCGCGTTCGGAGCGGCGCGACAAGACCGCCTGACCTGCACGAGCAAAAGCCCCGCTACGGCGGGGCTTTTTGCATTCGGCAGGTCAGCGGGTGACGCGATCGGGGCGGGTGTAGACGTTCATCGAATCGCCCCGCAGGAAAGCCACCAGGGTCAGACCCGATTGGCTGGCCAGATCGACAGCGAGCGAGGACGGCGCCGAGACGGCGGCCAGGATCGGGATGCCCGCCATCACCGCCTTCTGGGTGAGCTCGAACGAGGCGCGGCCGCTCACCAGAAGCACTGTGCCGCTTGACGGAACGCGGTTGTGCTCCAGTGCCCAACCGACGACCTTGTCGACGGCGTTGTGTCTGCCGATGTCCTCACGGACGACGAGCATGGTGCCGTCGACGGTGAACAGCGCCGCCGCGTGCAGGCCGCCGGTGCTGGCGAACACCTTCTGGGCCTCGCGCAGTTTCGCCGGCATCGCCGAGAGCGCCGGAGCAGGGACTGTGGACGGGTCATCACCGGGGCAGTGCCTACTGCTCAGCCGCACGGCCTCCAGCGAGGCCTTGCCGCACACCCCGCATGACGAGGTGGTGTAGAAGTTGCGGGTCACGTCGACCTCGGGCTTGGGCACATCCGGGGCCAGGGTCGCGTCCAACACGTTGTAGGTGTTGACCCCGTCCTCATCGGCTCCCCGGCAGTAGCGCACCGACACCAGATCCTCGCGCTGTCGGATCAACCCCTCGGTCAGCAGAAACCCTTGGGCCAATTCGACATCGGCCCCGGGCGTCCGCATCGTCACGGTGATGGGAGTGCCGTCGACGCGGATCTCCAGCGGTTCCTCGACCACAAGCGTTTCCGGGCGGGCTTCGGCAGTCGCGCCGGTGACGTGGTGGGCGCGGCGCCGGGCGGTCACCCGTCCCACTAGACCTTCTCCAACCGGATGACGACGGCCTTCGACACCGGCGTGTTCGATTTCTCGGCCGTGTGATCAAGGGGGACCAGTGGATTGGTCTCCGGGTAGTAGGCGGCGGCGTTGCCCTGCGGGGTGGAGTACTCGACGATCAGGAAGTCCTTCGCGCGACGCTCCTGCCCGTCGAATTCCGAGACGAGATCGACCCGGTCGCCGGCGGCCAAGCCCATGGTCTGGAGGTCGGCGGGGTTGACGAACACCACCCGGCGGCCGCCCTTCACTCCGCGGTAACGGTCGTCCAGGCCGTAGATGGTGGTGTTGTACTGGTCGTGACTGCGCAGCGTCTGCAGGACCAGGCGGCCCTTCGGTACCCTCACCCATTCCAGAGGCTGCACCGAGAAGTTGGCTTTACCTGTGGTGGTGCGGAATTCGCGGGAGTCGCGGGGCGGGTGGGGCAACTGGAATCCGTCGGGCTGACGGACCTTGCGGTTGTAGTCTGCGCAGCCGGGCACCACATCGGCGATGGCGTCACGGATGCGGTCGTAGTCGCCGTTGAACTGCTCCCACGGCACCGGATGCTCCGGACCCAGCAGTTCGCGAGCCAGCTGACAGACGATCGCGACCTCGCTGCGCAAGTGCTCGCCCGGCGGGGTCAGGCTGCCGCGGGACAGGTGCACCATCGACATCGAATCCTCGACGGACACCATCTGTTTGCCGCCGGCCTGGAAGTCCTTGTCGGTGCGGCCCAGCGTGGGCAGGATGAGCGCGGTGCGACCGTGGACCAGGTGACTGCGGTTCAGCTTTGTCGAAATCTGAACGGTCAGAGCGCAACTGCGGAGGCCGGCCTCGGTGACTTCGGTGTCGGGCGTGGCCGAGACGAAGTTGCCACCCATCCCGATGAACACCTTGGCGCGGCCGTCGCGCATCGCGCGGATCGCATCGACGGTGTCATAACCGTGCTTGCGGGGACTGGCGATGCCGAACCTGTTGTCGAGCGCGACCAGAAACTTCTCGGGCATCTTCTCCCAGATACCCATGGTGCGGTCGCCCTGCACGTTGGAGTGCCCTCGCACCGGGCACACTCCGGCACCTGGTTTGCCGATCATGCCCCGCATGAACAGCAGGTTGGTGGCCTCGCCGATGGTGGCGACGGCGTGGCGGTGCTGGGTCAGGCCCATCGCCCAGCAGATCACCGTGCGCTGGGAGCCGATCAGCATGTCGGCGACGCGGCGCAGTTGCGTCTCGTCGATACCGCTGGCTTCGGTCACGGTGGCGAGGTCGACCGCGCGGGTCTGGCGGGCATAGTCGTCGAAGCCTGCGCAATGCGCCTCGATGAAGTCCCGGTCCAACACCGTGCCCGGGGCGGCCTCCTCGGCTTCCAGCAGCAGCCTGCCCAGTCCGGCGAACAGGGCCATGTCCCCACCGAGGCGGATCTGGACGAACTCGTCGGCGATCGGGATTCCGTGCCCGACCACACCGTGCACCTTCTGCGGGTCCTTGAACCGGATCAGACCGGCCTCGGGCAGAGGATTGATCGCAACGATCTTGGCGCCGTTGGCTTTTGCCTTCTCCAACACCGACAGCATGCGGGGGTGGTTGGTGCCGGGATTCTGCCCGGCGATCAGGATCAGGTCGGCCTCGGTGACGTCCTCGACCGTGACCGAGCCCTTGCCGATGCCGATCGACTCGGTCAGTGCGGTGCCCGAGGATTCGTGACACATGTTCGAGCAGTCCGGCAGGTTGTTGGTGCCGAAGCTGCGGACCATCAGCTGATAGAGGAACGCCGCTTCGTTACTGGTGCGCCCGGACGTGTAGAACAGCGCCTCGTCCGGAGAGGCCAGCGCATTGAGGTGTTCGGCGATCAACCGGTAGGCGTCGTCCCACTCGATGGGCCGGTAGTGCGACTCGCCGGGTGCGAGGACCATCGGCTGGGCCAGGCGGCCCTGCTGGGACAGCCAGTACTCGGGTTTGGTCTCGAGTTCGGCGATGGTGTGCCGGGCGAAGAACTCCGGCGTCACCACACGCTTGGTGGCTTCCTCGGCGACTGCCTTCGCGCCGTTCTCGCAGAACTCGGCCAGCTTGCGGCCACCGTGCTCCTCGGGCCATGCACAGCCAGGGCAGTCGAACCCGTGGCGCTGATTGAGCTTGGTCAACGCGGCGGCCGTGCGCAGCGGGCCCATCTGCTCGAACCCGCGTTGCATGCTGACCAGGACTGCCTTGACGCCGGCGGCCTCGTCTTTGGCGCCGGTGCTGATGACGTTGTGCTCGTCATAGTCGGCATCGATGTCTCTGGCGCTGGTCATGAACCCAATCTAGTCCCCGAAAAGCACTGGACCCGCCGCTTGGCGGCCGTCCATATTCGATATTTCACATGCAGTGATAGATGCTTTCTATCGAACTGCGACGAAGGCGGGGAGTCATGGCGAGCGATGTGCTGCTACAGCAGCTCGACTACCTGCTGGCGCTCGCGACCGAGCGGCACTTCGGCCGGGCGGCCGCCCGGTGCCACGTGAGTCAACCGACGCTGTCGGTGGCGATCCAGCGACTCGAGCGCGAGCTGGGCATCGTCATCGTGCAGCGGGGGCAGCGGTTCGAAGGGTTCACCGAAGAGGGGCAGCGGGTCGTGACGTGGGCCCAGCGGATCGTCGCGGAACGCGATGACATGCTCGCCGACATCGACCGGATGCGCGGACGGTTGACCGTCACGGCCCGGATCGGTGCGATACCGACGGCGGTGCCGACGGGTCCGTTCATCACCACGGAGTTTCTGCGCCGCAACCCGGCGGCGTCGGTGCGCATCGAGGCCCTGTCATCCCGCGAGATCGCCCGGCGGCTGGCCGATTTCGAGATCGACGCCGGCCTGACCTATCTCGACGACGAAGCCCCGCCCGGTACGCGGTCGGTGGAGATGTACCGGGAGCGCTATGTCCTGGTGGCGCCGGCCGATCATGCGTTGATGAGTCGGCCGGAGATCGCGTGGGCGGACGCGGCTGGTCTGCAGCTCTGCGTACTGACCACCACGATGCGCAACCGCCGCATCCTCGATGCCAACATGGCCGCCGAGGGGGTGCGGTATCGGCCTGTGGTGGAGGCGGATTCGGTCGATGCGCTGTATGCGCACCTGACGAACTCGCCGCGCGCGACCATCGCCTCCACCGCATGGTTGCCGCAGTTGGGAGTGCCGCCGGGTTTTGCGGCGCGGCCGATGGTGCAGCACGGTCCGCGCCCAGCGATCGGACTCGTGGTGCTCGACCGTGCGCCCGCGTCGATCGTGGCTGCCGCGCTCGTCGAGGTCGCTGCCGTTCTCGATCTCGGTGCCCGCATCGACCGCTGGTGGGACGAGACGGGGCAGACAAGCGCCGGGCCTGGGTAGACGGCGGTTACGCGGGTGCCCCTACCGGCTCAGCCGGGCTCGGCGGTGGGGGCCGGTTGAGCCTTGACCGGCGGCGTGGCGGCAGGTGTGTCGGGTGCGGATGGCGCCACGGATTGGGTGACGGTCTCGCCGAAGTGCATGGTCGGTTCGGCTGCGGGCACGGACATTTCGGGTGCGGTGTCGATCTGGGCCGTTTCGAGGCCGACTACGGCCATGGCTGCTACTGCTGCAAATCCGGCGGTACAGAGGAGAAGTTTGGTTCTCGAATCCACGCGCATCTCGCAATACCCTTCATCGTCACATCGGTTGCCTATGTGTTCTCCAATGCGTATCCGCCGCGGGGCATTCCATTTCAGTGGGTGAGACCTGGGTCACATTTCGATCTCGGGTCAGGGATCGGGCGGGCCCGAAGAGCGGGGCGACTGCTCTGACCGGGAGACTTCATCCATGCCACGAGAGCTAGCCCCCGGGGTGACCGTGCTCGGCAACCTCGCGATCGACATCATCAACGGGGCGCCGCCCAGCCCCGGAGGATGTGCCTCGTTCGCCGGAGTGGCCCTGCAGGCCGCGGGCGGACCCGGCCGGATCATCGCGATGGGCGCGGAACGTGACCACGTCCTGTTCGACGGGCTTCGCGCGCGGTTCGGGTCGCTGGTGCAGATCCTGCCTTCCGCGGAGACGAGTTCGTTCAGCCTCGACTACGACGACACCGACCACCGGCGCATGGGCGTGCAGTCGATCGGACCGGTGTGGACAGCCGCGGACATCGACCTGGCGGATCCGGCGACGACGTGGGTGCACCTGGCTCCCTTGCTGCGCACCGATTTCCCAGCCGAGACGCTCGCTGCCCTGGCGGCACGCGGCCATCGCATCGCCTATGACGGGCAGGGTCTGGTGCGGGCCGACCGATTGGGGCCGCTGGTCGAGGATCGTCACTTTGCCGCAGACCTGCTCGTGAACGTCGACATCCTCAAACTCGCCGAGGACGAGGCGGTGATCGTTGCCGACGGGGTGTTCGACGAGTCGGCCGCACAACGACTCGGTGTCGCGGAGATCCTGGTGACCTACGGCTCCGAGGGGTGTGACATCTATATGGACGGTGCGGTGCAAAGGGTGCCGGCAGCCTGGCGGGTGCTGGACGTCCAGACCACGGGGGCGGGGGACATGTTCACCGCCTGTTATGTCGCGCACCGCGCGGTGGGGCACGACCCGGGTCGTGCCGCGGAGGCGGCGAGCGCGCTCGTGGCCGGGGAGTTGGACAAGCGGGTGCACGCCGATCGTGGGTAGGTGTCCGCAGGGGTTAGACTCGACAGGTGTCAAGTTCGTGCTTGCCGGTGCTAGCGGAGAGCTACCGGCCAGTAGCCTTTTCCTTAGAGAATGACATTCTCCTAAACGTGACGAAAACCACAGTTTTGTCTCAAATGGGGCTTGTTCACGTCAGTGAACAGCATCTTCGTTGGGATCTCGCCCGCGTGTCGGGGCGCGACGGGGTGAAGCGCAGCCTAAGAGCAGTGCAATAATCGGTACTGGTAGTGACATCAAAATTCGGTGGACGTTCGATCCGGCGGCAGGTTACGAGACAGCGGCCCGGAAAGACGTGGTCAAAGCAGTGTGAAAGGCGGTAGCCGTGGGTGAGAACGGCAACGGCAATGGCGCCGCGCCGCGGCAGAAGCTCGAGAAGGTCGTCATCCGCTTCGCCGGCGATTCCGGCGACGGTATGCAGCTGACCGGTGACCGCTTCACTTCTGAAGCTGCACTGTTCGGCAACGACTTGGCGACCCAGCCGAATTACCCGGCCGAGATCCGCGCGCCACAGGGCACCCTGCCCGGTGTGTCGTCGTTCCAGATCCAGATCGCCGACTACGACATCCTCACCGCCGGTGACCGCCCGGACGTGCTCGTGGCGATGAACCCCGCCGCGCTCAAGGCCAACGTCTCGGATCTGCCCCGCGGCGGCCTGATCATCGCCAACTCCGATGAATTCACCAAGCGCAACCTCGCCAAGGTCGGGTACGACAGCAATCCGCTAGAGGATGACACGTTGTCGGACTACGTGGTGACGTCCGTCGCGATGACGACGCTGACCCTGGGTGCGGTCGAGGCGATCGGCGCCACCAAGAAGGACGGCCAGCGCGCCAAGAACATGTTCGCCCTCGGTCTGCTGTCGTGGATGTACGGTCGCGAGCTCGAGCACAGCGAGGGGTTCATCCGCGAGAAGTTCTCCCGCAAGCCCGACGTGGCCGAGGCCAACGTCCTGGCGCTGAAGGCCGGCTGGAACTACGGCGAGACCACCGAAGCGTTCGCCACCACCTACGAGGTGTCGCCGGCGAAGCTCAAGTCCGGTGAATACCGCCAGATCTCGGGCAACACCGCGCTGGCCTACGGCATCGTGGCCGCCGGACACCTGGCCCAGATCCAGGTGGTGCTGGGCACCTACCCGATCACCCCGGCGTCGGACATCCTCCATGAGCTGTCCAAGCACAAGAACTTCAACGTCTTGACCTTCCAAGCGGAGGACGAGATCGCCGGTATCGGCGCCGCCATCGGCGCCTCCTACGGCGGCGCATTGGGTGTCACCAGCACCTCGGGCCCGGGCGTCTCGCTCAAGTCCGAGGCGATCGGCCTGGCCGTGATGACCGAACTGCCGTTGCTCATCGTGGACGTGCAGCGCGGTGGCCCGTCGACGGGACTGCCGACCAAGACCGAGCAGGCTGACCTGCTGCAGGCGCTGTTCGGCCGCAACGGCGAGTCGCCGGTCGCGGTCCTGGCGCCGAAGTCGCCGTCGGACTGCTTCGACATCGCCGTGGAGGCCTCGCGGATCGCGATCGACTACCACACCCCGGTCATCATCCTGTCCGACGGTGCGATCGCCAACGGCTCTGAGCCCTGGCAGATCCCGGACATCAGCACCTACCCGGCGATCGAGCACAACTTCGCCAAGTCCGGCGAGCCGTTCGCGCCCTACGCCCGCGACCCCGAGACCCTGGCCCGCCAGTTCGCGGTGCCCGGTACCCCGGGTCTGGAGCACCGGATCGGTGGCCTTGAGGCCGCCAACGGTTCGGGCAACATCTCCTACGAGCCCAAGAACCACGACCTCATGGTGCGGTTGCGCCAGGAGAAGATCGCCGGCATCACGGTGCCCGATCTGGAGGTCGACGACCCCACCGGCGACGCAGAACTGCTGATGCTGGGCTGGGGGAGCAGCTACGGCCCCGTCGGCGAGGCGTGCCGGCGTGCCCGGCGCAAGGGCATCAAGGTGGCCCAGGCCCATCTGCGCCACCTCAATCCCTTCCCGGCCAACCTCGGGGAGGTGCTGCGCCGCTACCCGAAGGTGGTGGTGCCGGAGATGAACCTCGGTCAGCTGGCGCTACTGCTGCGCGGCAAGTACCTGGTCGACGTCCAGTCGGTGACCAAGGTGGAGGGCATGGCCTTCCTCGCCGACGAGGTCGAGGGCATCATCGATGCGGCGCTGGACGGCACGCTCGGTGAGAAGGAAGCGGACAAGGCCAAGTTCGCGAGGCTGGCGGCAGCCACCATCGAGGAACCAACTGAGTCGAATGCTGTGGGAGCGAACGCATGACTGACCTGATCGGCGCAGACCTGGGGCTGACAGATGCTCTGACCAAGAATGCCCTGGTGCCCACCACCGACCAGCCGCAGAAGGGCAAGGACTTCACCAGTGACCAGGAGGTCCGCTGGTGCCCCGGGTGCGGTGACTACGTCATCCTCAACACCATCCGCAACTTCCTGCCGGAGTTGGGCCTCAAGCGCGAGAACATCGCGTTCATCAGTGGCATCGGCTGCTCCAGCCGATTCCCGTATTACCTGGAGACCTACGGCTTCCACTCGATCCACGGGCGCGCCCCGACCATCGCGACCGGCCTGGCGCTGGCTCGCCCGGACCTGTCGGTGTGGGTCGTCACCGGCGACGGTGACTCGCTGTCGATCGGTGGTAACCATCTGATCCACGCGTTGCGTCGCAACATCAACATCACGATCCTGCTGTTCAACAACCGGATCTACGGCCTGACCAAGGGCCAGTACTCGCCGACCTCCGAGGTCGGCAAGGTCACCAAGTCCACTCCGATGGGCTCCCTGGACTACCCGTTCAACCCGGTGTCGCTGGCACTCGGCGCCGAGGCCACGTTCGTCGGCCGCGCCCTTGACTCCGACCGCAAGGGCCTGTCCGAGGTGCTGCGTGGCGCGGCCGAGCACCGTGGTGCCGCGCTGGTGGAGATCATGCAGGACTGCCCGATCTTCAACGACGGATCCTTCGACGCGCTGCGCAAGGAAGGCGCCGAGGAGCGGCTGATCAACGTCAGCCACGGTGAGCCGATCAAGTTCGGTACCGATGGCGAGTACTGCGTGGTCAAGTCCGGGTACGGCCTGGAGGTCGCCAAGACGGCCGAGGTCGCAGCCGAGGACATCGTGGTCCACAACGCCGAGATCGACGATCCCGCCTACGCTTTCGCGCTGTCGCGCTTGAGTGAGCAGAACCTCGATCACATGGTGATGGGCATCTTCCGGAAGGTCAGCCGACCCACCTACGACGACGCCGCGCGTCAGCAGGTCAACACGGCCATCGAATCCAAGCCCCATGACACCGCAGCTCTGCAATCCTTGCTGCGTGGCAAAGACACCTGGACCGTGGACTGAACGCGCTGATCGCACTGACCTCGTCGACCGAAACGAACTGAGCACAGCCCCGCTCGCCGCGGTAGTTCTGGCGGGCGGGGCTTCGCGCCGTATGGGGCGCGACAAGGCGACGGTGCCGTTCGACGGCTCGACGATGGTCGAGCACGTGGTCGCCGCCGTGAGTAAACGGTGCTCACCGGTGTTTGTCATCGCCGCGCCCGGTCAGCCGCTGCCCGAATTGAGCGCCGAGGTGTTGCGTGACGAGGTGCGCGGCGTCGGGCCGCTGGTGGCGACGGGTCGCGGGTTGCGGGCCGTCGCCGAGGCCGGTTTGGACCGCGCGTTCGTCTGCGCGGTGGACATGCCGTATCTGACGTCCGACCTGATCGACGTCCTGGCGGCCTCCGCCGAGCGGGTGCCCGCCGACATCGTGCTGCCCTGGGACGGCAGGGCCCACTACCTGGCGGGGGTTTACCGCAGCGCGCTCACCTCGCAGATCGCCGCCCTGGTGCGCGACGGCCGGCGCAGCATGCGGGCGCTGGCTGAGTCCGTCGACACGCAGCGGATCGTGATGCCCCCGCAGCGAGCACTCACCAACGTCAACACCGCGGCCGATCTGGCCGGAGCCTGAAACTAATGGGTCGGTTACGGCTCAGCAAATTGTGAATTCGCGCCGTAACTCGACGTAATTTACCGATTCGAGATAATTGTCCGGTAATTTCACCGTATTCGAGCGCTCGGAAGCTGGATCAATTCAGGAAACGTCATCATCGGGCGAACGTCGAGCCTGCGTCAAAGTTACTGGTGTTCAATGGAACTCATCTTTCTACTTGGCGCGGGAACTTATCCAGTTATTCGCTCCGGACTGTGTTCAGTCTGTCTAAGTTTGTGCCAAAACGCCCCTGACCGCTCTGTTTGTCGGAGCTGGGCGTCCCTGGGTCGTTCCGCGTAGTTGGCCGGACGGACTGACGATTGTGCTGATACCGACGAAAGTGGCTGTAGTTCAAGAGTTTTGACCAGTCAGTTACCTGCTGGGTGGGCGCCGGTCGCGTTGTGGTTCAGTCCGGCCGCGCTGACTTTCCGGCGCGATATCCCTTGTGTACCAACGTGATCGGATCACCGACCGGACCGCGAGAGTTGTGTCTGCGCAGCGAACAGAATCGGTTGGTCCGGCACTGAGTGACACTCGTCGATGGCATCTACCAGCGCATTTGTTGTCTCAGGCGTTGTTTGCTCGCGGTGTCGCACCCGAATCAAGTGGGCCAGTTCACAAAAAATGCGTGATCTGCCTCACCTTTCGTTGGCTTCAATCACGAAACGGTAACGGCGGCCATCCCTCGCTGACCTGCACAAACGATTCGTTCAGCGTCTCGTTATCTGTCCGTGATAATTCCGCGATCGTGTCTACATCGAGATGACTTCTCTTCGAGACCTTTGTACGGTCCAAAGCGTCTCCGACACGGAGCAAATAATTTCAACACCAAGAACCTGCGTGTGAGTGGGGCCGCGGTGGCGATTACGCCCGACGCGGGGGCCTGGGTCTGATCCCGGGCCGGGCACTGTGGCCCTCCCTTTCGTGCCTGACCGAGACGGCGCGAACCAACCCTTCCGGCCTGGATTCAGGCTGCCGCACCCGCCTGGCGCGGGTGTTGATGGTGCGCGCTTGGCGAGAGGAATGAAGTGAAGAACATCCGCAAGACGTTTGGGCTGGGCATCATCGCCGGAGCGCTCGCTGTCGCTCCCATGGCACTGGGTGCCGGTACCGCCAATGCGGACAGCGTCAACTGGGACGCCGTCGCCGCCTGCGAGTCGGGTGGCAACTGGGCGATCAACACCGGTAACGGCTACTACGGCGGCCTGCAGTTCAACATGGGCACCTGGCGCGCCAACGGTGGTTCCGGTTCGCCGCACCAGGCTTCGCGCTCGGAGCAGATCCGGGTGGCCGAGAACGTGCTGCGCAGCCAGGGCATCGGTGCGTGGCCGGTGTGCGGCAAGCGCGGCTAGTACGCGCTACGACAACTTGATAAGGAGCGGTGCCGGGCAGTAGCCCGGCACCGCTTCTGTTTCATCAGAAAGCCCTCCGGTTACTCCAGTATCGACAACCTCTGAAAAAACTTGAGCCACCCCTGTAACGCGTGACCTTGGTCACACGAACCCATTGGTGACCGCACAGTTGCACGAACGTGATCAGCATCTGCAGCGGTCCTGGTGTCAAAGGTCGGGGAAGGGCCGTGAGATGACCATACGAAGTGCGTTGACCAGGACTTTCTGGATTACGGCAGCGTTGGCGGGCGCCATGCTGATGCCTCTGTTCGCAGGCACTGCGACCGCCGATGCGGACACGGTGAACTGGGACGCCATCGCCGAATGTGAGTCGGGCGGCAAGTGGTCCATCGACACAGGTAACGGCGCCTACGGCGGATTGCAGTTCAAACCCACCACCTGGGCCGCGCACGGCGGCACCGGTTCACCTGCCTCAGCCTCCCGGGAGGAGCAGATCCGGGTCGCCGAGAACGTCCTGGCCACCCAAGGGATCGGCGCCTGGCCCAAGTGCGGGCCCCGTGGCGGAGCGCCCGTCGGTTGGGCGACGCCCACCGCACCCACCGCGCCGACCGGCTGCCAGACCGTGCGTCCCGGCGCAGTGCTGGGCATTTTCGACCTACGCCGGTTCTGCACCACCTTTCTCGACCCGCTCGGGGCGTTCGGAGTGCCGCACTGAGCTCAACGCACCGGGGTGAACGCCGTGCGGCCGGCGATCGAGGCCAGATGCCGGGTCAACACGAATTCCGGCACCAGTACCGACGCCCGGGTGGCCGCGGCGCTGAGCAGCGGCGGGCGCAAGTTCACCAACCGCCCGACCAGCTCGGCCTCCCGCACGATCGTCATCACCCGCCTACGCCGCATCGTCGCGAACCGGGAGAACGCGCTGCCCAGATCGGCCTCGCCGGCAGCGAGGCCGGCGAGGGTGGCCGCATCCTCCAGCCCCTGGCAGCCGCCCTGGCCCAGATGTGGCCGCATTGGATGGGCCGCATCCCCGGCGATCACCGCGCGGCCGCGGGACCAGATGCGCGCGGGGGCACGGTCGTAGAGGTCGTTCCGGAGCACATCATTCGGATCGGTCGCGGCCAGCAGGGTCGGAATTGGCTCCGACCACGCCGCGAAGTGTCGCTTCAGGTGGGCCAGCTCGCCATCGGCTGTGGTCTGGCCGCGCGGCGCGCGCTGGGTGGCGAACCAATATGTGTGGTCGTCGCCGAGCGGCACGTGTCCGACCTGTGAGCCGGCACCCAGAGTCTCGCCCGACAGATCGGGATCCAGTGGGCAGGCGGCCACGGCGCGCCACGCGGTGTAGCCGGTGTAGCGGCGGGGCAGCGGTCCGTTCAGATGGCGGGCCACCACCGAGTCGACGCCGTCGGCGCCGACCAGGCCGGCCGCCTCGCGCACCGTGCCGTCGGTGAAGGTGACCCGCACGTTCGAGGCGCCGATCTCCACTTTGTCGGCGGTGAGCCCGTACTGGACCGTGCCAGGCGCGAGTGCGCCTGTGAGAATTTCGGTCAGGGTGGCGCGCCTGATCACCACCAGCGGTTCGCCCAGCGCCCGGGTGAACCGCTGCGCGTGCGGGCGGCGCAACCAGGCGCCGCCCGCCCGCCGCAGCGCTCCCGTGGTCACTCGGCCCCCTGCGCCGCGCACCTGATCGCCGAGACCGATCTCATCGAGTGCGGCCAGCGCGTTGGGCCACAGGCTGATTCCCGCGCCGGGGGTGACGTCCCGGCGGGCCTCTGCCACTGATACGTCGAATCCCTGCTGCTGCAATGCGACGGCGGTGGCCAGGCCGGTGATACCGGCACCGACGACCAGGACGGACTGTGCCATCGGTCGAATCTAACGGGTGGTATGAGGTGGCTCGCCGTGGCCGGAGTCGGGATCGGTAGCCTTCCAGCGTCTGCACAGTATTTGTACAGGTTTTCGCGCCCGAAGTGCCGGGCCAGAACACAGTGAGAGGACCCGATGAAACTCACCCGCTTCGGTATCGCGCTTGGCGCCACCCTGATTGCCGCATCCGCATTGAGCGGTTGCTCGAAGGCGACCGAGCTCCGGGATGCGGCCGCCGGCGCAGCCGAGAAGGTTGTCTCGTCGGGCACCGAGAAGATCACCGAAGCGGTCTCGGGCAATCTGTTCACCGCCGAGGGTATCGACAACGCCTTGGCGGCGATCGGCGAAAAGGTCGGCGCGAACCCGATGCAGGTGGTCGATGTCGTGATCACGCCGGGCGTCATCAAGGTCGAGGCAGTCGATCCCAAGGCCCCGACCGAGCTCAATGAGTGGAGTTACACGTCCGGCGCGGTCGCGCCGTCGCGTCCCATCGACTACGACGACGACACCGAGGCGTTGCAGCAGAATCTGTTCGTCACCTCCGACGTGCCGAGCAGTGCGATCGCCGCGGCGATCGACGGCGCCGTGGCGGCGAGCGGGATTGCCGACGGCAAGGTCCAGACGGTGAGTATCAAGCGCAACATCCCGTTCGACGAGAACGTGGTCATGTTCATCAACGTCCAGGGCGAGCGCAGCAGCAAGCAGGTGCGAGCCGACGTCACCGGCAAGATCACCGAAGTGGTCTGACCCACCGGAAACAACCTTGCCCTGCGGCCCGTACCGGACTCCGGTGCGGGCCGCACCATTACGGTGGGGAGCATGACGGCGTTCGACGATCTCGACGACTACTTCGCGCTTCCCCGGGTATCAGGTCTGGCGGTGTCGCCTGACGGCTCGCGGCTGGTCACGACGGTCAGTACCCTCAACGAGAAGAAAACCGAATTCCTCAGCGCTATATGGGAATTGGACCCGAGCGGAACTCAACCGGCGCGTCGGTTGACCCACGGGGCAAAGGGGGAGTCCACGCCGGTGTTCACCGCCGACGGAGACCTACTGTTCCTCGCAGTGCGCGCGGGTGAGGATGACGACAAGCCGCCCGCAGCCCTGTGGCGCCTGCCCGCGGCCGGCGGTGAGGCAATCGAGGTGCTGACGGTGCCCGGCGGTGTCGTCGGCGCGTTGAGTGCCCGGGCCGCCGACTCCACCGTGGTGACCGCGCCGCTGCTGCCGTCGTCGGCCGGAGTCGACGACGACAAGGCAAAGCGCGAGGCGCGCAAGGACACCAAGGTCTCAGCGATCCTGCACACCGGCTACCCCGTCCGGCACTGGGACCATGATCTGGGTCCGGACCAACCGCACCTTCTCGATGCCGAGGGGCCACGGGATCTGACCTCCGAGCCGGGCGCGGCGTTGCGTGAGACTACATTCGACCTGAGTGCCGACGGCGGATTCGTGGTGACGTCGTGGCAGACGCCGGGCCCTGGCACCGCCCTGCGCGTGGCCCTGGTGCGCATCGACCGGGTCACCGGAGAACGCACCACCATCGCCGAGGAACCCGGTGCCGACCTGGAACGCCCCGCGATCGCGCCGGATGGCAGCGCGGTGGCCTTCACCAGGGAAACCCATTCCACTCCCACCACGCCACCGCGGATCACGTTGTGTTGCATGCGGTTCGGTGAACATCCGGTGGAGTTGACCGGCGACTGGGACCGCTGGCCGTCCTCGGTGGCCTGGACACCGGACTCGTCGTCGCTCATCGTGACGGCCGACGACGGCGGCCGTGGCCCGATCTTCTCCGTCGACCCCATCTCCGGTGCGGTCACCCGGTTGACCCACGACGATTTCACCTACTCCGATGTTCGTCCCGCGCTCGGCGGCGTGATCTATGCGTTGCGCAGCTCCTATGCCGTGCCGGCACATCCGGTCCGCATCGATCCGGACGGCACCGTCACCGAAATCCCGTGCCTCGACGCACCCGAACTGCCCGGCACTCTGACCGAGGTGACCGCGACCGCCGCCGACGGCACGCCGATCCGCTCCTGGCTCACACTGCCCGCAGGCGACCAACCGGCCCCGCTGGTGTTGTGGATCCACGGCGGACCGTTGGGCAGCTGGAGCAGCTGGCACTGGCGGTGGAACCCGTGGCTGCTCACCGCCCTGGGATACGCCGTGCTGATGCCCGATCCGGGGCTGTCCACCGGCTACGGACAGGACTTCATCGCACGCGGGTGGGGCGCCTGGGGTGCCGACCCGTACACGGACCTGATGGCCGCGACGGATGCCGCGTGCGCACACCCGCGCGTCGACGCCACGCGCACGGCGGCGATGGGGGGATCGTTCGGCGGCTATATGGCCAACTGGATCGCCGGCCACACCGATCGGTTCGACGCGATCGTCACGCATGCCAGCCTGTGGGCGCTGGACCAGTTCGGGCCCACCACCGACGGCGCCTACTGGTGGGCTCGTGAGATGACACCCGAGATGGCCCAGCGCAATTCACCGCACCGGTTCGTCGGCGACATCACCACCCCGATGCTGGTCATCCACGGCGACAAGGACTATCGCGTGCCGATCGGCGAGGCGTTGCGGCTGTGGTACGAGTTGCTCACCCAGTCGGGGTTGCCCGCCGACGAGAATGGCGAAAGCCCCCACCGGTTCCTGTACTACCCGAGTGAGAACCACTGGGTGCTGTCGCCCCAGCACGCCAAGATCTGGTACCAGGTGGTGACCGCATTCCTCGGTGATCACCTACGCGGTCAACCGGTGCAGTTGCCCGAACTGCTCGGGTAGCGTCGGGAGCGTGACGCAGCGTGAGTTTGATCTGGTGCTGTACGGCGCCACAGGGTTCGCCGGAAAACTGACCGCCGAGTACCTGGCCCGGGCCGGGGGATCGGCCCGGATCGCCTTGGCCGGCCGTTCCGAGGAACGGTTGCGCGCGGTCCGTGACGGTCTGGGGCCGGGCGCGCAATCGTGGCCGTTGGTCACTGCCGACGCCACCTCACAGGCCTCGCTCGATGCGATGGCCGCGCGCACCCAGGTGGTGGTGACGACGGTGGGTCCCTACGCGCGCTACGGCATGCCGTTGGTCGCGGCGTGCGCGGCGGCCGGCACCGACTACGCCGACCTGACCGGTGAGACGACATTCATCCGAGACAGCATCGACCTGCACCACAAGCAGGCCGTCGACACCGGTGCGCGGATCGTCCATTCGTGCGGATTCGATTCGGTGCCATCGGATCTCACGGTGTACGCGCTGTATCAGCGGGCATCGGCGGACGGTGCGGGCGATCTCGGCGACACGAACCTGGTGGTGCGCAGTTTCGCCGGCGGCGTGTCGGGCGGCACTGTGGCCTCGATGCTGGAACTGCTCGACACACTGTCGTCGGATCCGGAGGCCAGGGCGCTGATGAACGATCCGTACACGCTGAGCCCCGACCGCGGTGCGGAGCCCGAACTCGGAGCTCAGCCCGACGTGCGGTGGCGCCGCGGCGGTGAGATTGCTCCCGAGCTCGCCGGCTATTGGACGGGCGCTTTTGCCATGGCGGCACCGAACACGCGAATCGTGCGGCGTAGCAACGCATTGCTGGACTATGCCTACGGGCGCCGGTTCGAGTACGCCGAGCAGATGAGCCTTGGGCGTTCGCTCGCCGCGCCGGTGGCCGCCGCCGCGGTCACCGGAGCCAATGCCTTCACCCTCGGTGTGGGAGGCCGCTATTTCAACCGGCTGCCCAGCGGACTGGTCGCGCGGCTCACACCGAAGCCGGGAACCGGCCCGAGCGAGCGGGCGCGCGAGCAGGGTCACTACCGCGTCGAGACGTATACGACGACGACGTCGGGTGCCCGGTACATGACGAGCATGACCCAGCAAGGCGATCCCGGATACAAGTCGACGGCGGTGCTGCTCGGCGAATGCGGACTGGCCCTGGCTACCGACCGGGACGCACTGTCGGAACGCCGGGGTGTGCTGACACCGGTGGCAGCGATGGGGGATGTGCTGCTGACCCGGCTACCAGCGGCCGGAGTGTCGCTGGAGACCACCAAGCTGGGCTGAGCCGTCACAACACAACGGATCGGCCTGCGTCGAACACCTGTGGGGCAAGATCAGATTCGACTAGTGTCGGTTGCGAGGACTTCCAGTACGCCAGCAACGAAGGTGGGATAGAAAAATGGCCGGTCTCGACGATCTGTTCGCGCAGATCCCCGTGGCGGATATCGCAAGCAAGCTCGGCGCAGATGAAGGCGAGGTGAACGCCGCCATCAAGACGCTGGTGCCCGCGCTCGTCGGTGGTGTGGCCGAGAACGTGCAGGCTGACAACATCGATTCGAGCGACCTCGAGTCTGCGGTCACGGCGCAGGGTGCCAGTGGCCTGCTCGACGGCGGAGTGAGCGTCGATCAAGTCGACGCCAACGAGGGCAACCAGATCGTGTCGAAGATCTTCGGCGGCAACGACAGCAACCAGGTCGCCTCGGCGCTCGCGGGTACCGGCGCCGGCGGCGGTGATCTGATCAAGAAGCTGCTGCCGATCCTGGCGCCCATCGTGCTGGCCTACATCGGCAAGCAGTTCTCGCAGCAGAACGCGCCCGCGCAGTCCGCGCCCCAGCCGCAGGCTTCCGGCGGCGGGCTCGGGGACATCCTCGGCAGCATCCTCGGTGGCGCGACCGGCGGCGGCAACAACAACCCGCTCGGCAGCATCCTGGGCAGTGTTCTGGGCGGCGGTGGCGGCCAGAACAACGCCATCGGCGAGATCCTCGGCGGCCTGCTCGGCGGCAAGAAGTAGGCCCACCCGCACCAGCTCGAGAGCCTCCGACGCCCAGCGAACGCACCGGGCATCGGGGGCTTTCGCGTTTCGGTGCACGTCCTTCTTAGAATGGCTCGGTGACTCCCACCCCTGACAACCGTGCCGATGCCCTCCCCAAATCCTGGGATCCGGCTGCGGTAGAAGCCGACCTGTACCAGGGCTGGGTGGACGCCGGATACTTCACCGCCGATCCGGCCAGCGAAAAGCCGCCGTACTCGATCGTGCTGCCGCCGCCCAACGTGACCGGCAGCCTGCACATGGGCCACGCGCTCGACCACACGCTGATGGACGCGCTCACGCGCCGCAAGCGGATGCAGGGCTTCGAGGTGCTGTGGCTGCCCGGCATGGACCATGCCGGCATCGCCACCCAGACCGTGGTGGAGAAGCAGCTCGCTGTCGACGGCAAGACCAAGGAAGACTTCGGCCGCGAGCTGTTCGTCGAGAAGGTCTGGGACTGGAAGCGTGAGTCGGGCGGCACCATCGGCGGGCAGATGCGTCGCCTCGGTGACGGCGTGGACTGGAGCCGCGACCGCTTCACCATGGACGAGGGCCTGTCGCGCGCGGTGCGGACCATCTTCAAGCGGCTCTTCGATGCCGGGCTGATCTACCAAGCTGAGCGCTTGGTCAACTGGTCACCGGTGCTGGAGACCGCGATCAGCGACCTCGAGGTCAAATACGAGGACGTCGAGGGCGAGTTGGTCTCGTTCCGCTACGGCTCGATGAACGACGACGAGCCCCACATCATCGTCGCCACCACCCGTGTGGAGACCATGCTCGGTGACACCGCGATCGCGGTGCATCCCGATGACGAGCGTTACCGCCATCTGGTCGGCAAGACTCTGCCGCACCCGTTCGTCGACCACGAGATGAACATCGTGGCCGACACCCACGTCGACCCCGAATTCGGTACCGGCGCAGTCAAAGTCACTCCCGCGCACGACCCGAACGACTTCGAGATCGGGCTGCGTCATCAGCTTCCGATGCCGACCATCATGGACGCCAAGGGCCGGATCGCCGACACCGGAACGCAATTCGACGGCATGGACCGGTTCGAGGCCCGGGTCAAGATCCGCGAGGCGCTGGCCGAGCAGGGCCGGATCGTCGCCGAGAAGCGGCCCTACCTGCACAGCGTCGGGCACTCCGAGCGCAGCGGTGAGCCCATCGAGCCGCGGCTGTCCCTGCAGTGGTGGGTCAAGGTGGACGGCCTGGCCAAGGCGGCCGGCGATGCGGTGCGCAACGGCGACACCGTGATTCACCCGCCGAGCCTGGAGCCGCGGTGGTTCGCCTGGGTGGACAACATGCACGACTGGTGCATCTCGCGGCAGTTGTGGTGGGGCCACCGGATCCCGATCTGGCACGGACCCAACGGCGAGACGGTGTGCGTCGGCCCCGACGAGACCCCGCCGGAGGGCTGGGAGCAGGACCGCGACGTGCTCGACACGTGGTTCTCCTCGGCGCTGTGGCCGTTCTCCACGATGGGCTGGCCCGAGCACACTCCGGATCTGGCCAAGTTCTATCCGACCTCGGTGCTGGTCACCGGCTACGACATCCTGTTCTTCTGGGTGGCGCGGATGATGATGTTCGGCACGTTCGTCGGCGACGATCCGGCCATCACGTTCGATGGCGCCCGCGGTCCGCAGGTGCCGTTCGAAAACGTCTTCCTGCACGGCCTCATCCGTGACGAGTTCGGGCGCAAGATGAGCAAGTCGCGTGGCAACGGCATCGACCCGCTGGACTGGGTGGAGAAATTCGGTGCCGACGCCCTGCGGTTCACCCTGGCCCGCGGCGCCAGCCCCGGCGGCGACCTGTCCATCGGTGAGGACCACGCCAGGGCCTCCCGCAACTTCGCCACCAAGCTGTTCAACGCGACCCGGTTCGCGCTGATGAACGGGGCGGCGCCCGCTGAACTGCCGGCGCTCGCCGACCTGACCGACGCCGACCGCTGGATCCTCGGCCGCCTCGAAGAGGTTCGCGCCGAGGTGGATGCCGCACTCGACAGCTACGAGTTCAACCGCGCCTGCGAGTCGCTGTACCACTTCGCCTGGGACGAGTTCTGCGACTGGTACGTGGAACTGGCCAAGGTGCAACTCGGGGAGGGTGTCGCTCATACAACGGCGGTTCTGGCCGCCGTGCTGGACGCTCTGCTCAAGCTGCTGCACCCAGTGATGCCGTTCGTCACCGAGACGTTGTGGAAGACGCTCACCGATGGTGAGTCCATCGTCATCGCGCAGTGGCCGCAGGCCTCCGGTATCGCGCTGGATCAGGTTGCCGCTCAACACATTGCCGACATGCAGAAGCTGATCACCGAGGTGCGACGCTTCCGCAGCGACCAGGGTCTGGCCGACCGGCAGCGGGTTCCGGCCCGGCTCTCGGCGATCACCGAGGCCGGCTTGACCGAGCAGCTGCCCGCAGTCACCGCGCTGGCGTGGCTGACCGACGCCGGTGACGGGTTCACCCCGTCGGCTTCGGTCGAGGTGCGTCTGGCGCAGGCCACGGTGCTCGTCGAGGTGGACACCTCGGGCACCGTCGATGTGGCGGCCGAGCGGCGCCGGTTGGAGAAGGACCTGGCCGCCGCCCAGAAGGAACTCGCGACAACCACGGCCAAACTCGGCAACGAGGCCTTCCTCGGCAAGGCTCCCGAGAACGTCGTCGACAAGATCCGCGGCCGCCAGCAGCTGGCCTCCGAAGAGGTCGAGCGGATCACGGCACGCCTGGCCGGGCTGTCCCAATGACCGATCCGGTCCCTTCGCCGGACGAGGTCGCCGCGCTGCTGCAGGTCGAGCACCTCCTCGACCAGCGGTGGCCCGAGACCAAACTCGACCCCAGCACGGCCCGGATCGCGGCGCTGCTGGAGCTCCTGGGCTCACCGCAGCGTGCCTACCCGTCGATTCACGTCGCAGGGACCAACGGCAAGACGTCGGTGGCCCGCATCATCGACGCGCTGCTGACCGCGCTGCACCGGCGTACCGGGCGCACCACCAGTCCGCACCTGCAGTCCGCCGTAGAGCGCATCTCGATCGACGGAAAGCCCATCACCCCGGCCCGTTACGTCGAGACCTATCGAGAGGTCGAACCGTTCGTGCAGCTGGTGGACCAGCAGTCCGAAGCGGCGGGCGGCCCCAAGATGAGCAAGTTCGAGGTTCTGACCGCGATGGCGTTCGCCGCCTTCGCCGACGTGCCCATCGATGTCGGGGTCATCGAGGTCGGGATGGGTGGGCGCTGGGACGCCACCAACGTCGTCAATGCCCCCGTCGCGGTGATCACGCCGATCGGTATCGACCACACCGACTATCTCGGTGACACGATCGCCGCGATCGCGGGGGAGAAGGCCGGCATCATCACCCGGCAGCCCGACGATCTGGTGCCGACCGACACGGTGGCCGTCATCGCGAAGCAGGTTCCAGAGGCCATGGAGGTGCTGCTGGAAGAGGCAGTGCGCGCCGACGCGGCCGTGGCCCGTGAAGACTCGGAATTCGCTGTGCTCAGCCGGCAGATCGCCATCGGCGGACAGGTGCTGGAGCTGCAGGGTCTGAGCGGGGTGTACTCCGATATCTTCCTGCCGCTGCACGGTGAACATCAGGCGCACAACGCCGTCCTGGCATTGGCCGCGGTCGAGGCGTTCTTCGGTGCGGGTGCCGACCGTCAGCTCGACGTCGACGCGATCCGGGCCGGTTTCGCGGCGGTCCAGAGCCCGGGCCGGATGGAACGAATGCGAAGTGCGCCAACGGTTTTCATTGACGCGGCGCACAATCCGGCCGGTGCGGCAGCGCTGGCGCAGACCCTGCAGCAGGAGTTCGACTTCCGCTACCTGGTCGGGGTGGTGTCGGTGATGGGAGACAAGGACGTCGGTGGCATCCTGACCGCGCTGGAGCCCGTCTTCGATCAGATCGTGGTCACCCACAACGGGTCCCCGCGGGCGATGGACGTCGAGTCGCTGGCGCTGCTGGCCGAGGAGCGCTTCGGCCAGGATCGCGTGATCACCGCCACGACGCTGCCGGACGCCATCGAGACGGCGACCGCGCTGGTGGAAGAGGCCGGTGCAGACGAAGGCCTGTCCGGGGCCGGCATGGTGATCACCGGTTCGGTGGTGACCGCCGGCGCGGCCCGGACCCTGTTCGGACGGGACCCGCAATGAACGATCAGACCCAGGGCAATCAGACCCCGAGCGATCCGACGCCCGGCGACACACCGGCACCGCCCGACCCCTGGAAGAGCTTCCGTGGGGTGATGGCGGGGACGCTGATCCTGGAAGCCATCGTCGTATTGCTGGCACTGCCGGTGGTGGGCACCAGCGCGGCGGGGCTGACCTGGGCCTCGGGCGGCTTCGTGGTCGGGCTGGCCGTCGTGTTGATCCTGATGTCCGGGATCCAGGGCCGGCCGTGGGCCATCTGGGCGAACCTGGGCATCCAGCTTGTGGTGATCGCCGGGGCGCTGATCCATGGGGCGATCGGCTTCATCGGCGTGATCTTCGCCGTGGTCTGGCTGTTGATCGTGTACCTGCGGCGCGAGGTCAAACGCAGACAGGATCGCGGTCTGCTGCCCGGCCAGCAGCCGCCCAGCGAATAGCCGCGTCGTAGCTGCGCCGCAGTCCGGGCTCGGCCGAGGGCCCGAAATGGCGCAGCGCGGTTACCGACCGGTACGCTCTCTGCTCGTGACTGAGCAGACCCTTGTCCTGATCAAGCCCGACGGCGTGCAGCGCCACCTGGTCGGAGAGATCCTCTCCCGGATCGAGCGCAAGGGCCTGACCCTCGCCGCGCTGGAACTGAAGAACGTCAGCGTCGAGCTGGCCAAGCAGCACTACGCCGAGCATGACGGCAAGCCGTTCTTCGACTCGCTGCTGGAGTTCATCACCTCCGGGCCCGTCGTCGCCGCCATCGTGGAGGGCCCGCGTGCCATCGCGGCGTTCCGCCAGATCGCCGGTGGCACCGACCCGGTGGAGAAGGCTGTGCCCGGCACCATCCGCGGTGACCTGGCGCTTGTGACCCAGGACAACCTCGTGCACGGATCGGATTCGCCGGAGTCGGCGGCCCGTGAGATCGCCCTGTGGTTCCCTGGCGAAGCCTCCGCCGGATAAACCTTCTCGCAGTCTGGTCTGTACCGCGTCAGTGATGTGGGATACTGGCTTCGGGTGTTCAGCCTCAACCGAGGTTGAACACCCGAATGAAGACTTCGACGAGCGCGACCACCGCAATCCGGTGCGGCGCGGGCCGTCCAGCCATCATTCAGCCAGGCACCGGGTGGGTTCGGTAGCGAACCGCCCGGAGCGAGACCACAACAAGCCCGGGGAAAGTGTCCCGGGCCAATAGCGGAAGCCCTCGCGTGGCCGCGTCGTTACGACGCGCCCGGGGGCTTGAGGAGAATTCGTGGCCGAAGATGCCCAGAATGACGACCTATCAACCCAGACTCCGCAGCAGGAGGGACTGCCCGAGCGGCTGAGAGTCCACTCCCTGGCGCGGGTGCTCGGAACGACAAGCCGGCGCGTCCTCGACGCCCTGGCCGAGTTCGATGGGCGTCAGCGCAGTGCGCACTCCACGGTCGAAAAGGCCGACGCCGAGCGGGTCCGTGACGCGCTGGCCCTCGGGTCGACCGACCCGGAGCCGGTTGAGCAGGCAGAACCGGTCCAGGTCGAAGCAGTCAGTGTCATGGTGGCCGAGTCGGTCGCGGCTCCTGTCGACGCGCCGGGGGTCGCTGCGGTCGATGCTCCCGAGGGCGAAGCCGCCGAGGCCGACCCCGTCCTCGTGGGTGACGAGCCCGAGTCGCGGCTGATCCTGGAGACCGCCAACATCCCCCCGGCTCGCGAAGCTCACACCGAGCGGGCCGATTACCTGCCGCTGTTCGTCGCCCCGCAGCCCGTGGCGTTCGTCCCGGTGCGTGTCCAAGAGGATGACGACGACGAAGACGACACCGACGCCGACACCGACACGGATGCCGACGCCGACGTCGATACCGATGACGAGCAGGCCGATCGTCCGGCCGCTCGCCGGCGGCGCCGCGGCCGTCGCGGGCGTGGGCGTGGGCGTGGTGAGCAGGCAGACGACACCGACTCGGGCCCGGATTCCGATACCGACACCGCCGACGATCAAGGCGAGTCCGATCAGGATTCCGAAGACGACTCCGATGAGTCGGACGAGAACAACGACGAGGACACCGCAGGTGGTGACGGCAGCAGCCGACGCCGTCGTCGCCGCCGCCGGCGCAAGTCCGGTTCTGGCGACAACGATGACGCGAGCTCTCCGGATGACCCGCCGAACACCGTTGTGCACGAGCGCGCGCCCCGCGCCGAGCGGTCCGGCAAGAGCAGCGACGATTCGGAGATCCAGGGGATCAGCGGATCGACCCGTCTGGAGGCCAAGCGTCAGCGCCGCCGCGATGGCCGCGACGCCGGCCGCCGTCGGCCCCCGATCCTGAGCGAGGCCGAGTTCCTGGCCCGGCGCGAGGCCGTCGAACGCACCATGATCGTGCGCGACAAGATCCGCACCGAGCCGCCGCACGAGGGCGCCCGCTACACCCAGATCGCCGTGCTGGAAGACGGCGTCGTCGTCGAGCATTTCGTTACGTCCGCGGCGTCCGCCAGCCTGGTCGGCAACATCTACCTCGGCATCGTGCAGAACGTGCTGCCCTCGATGGAGGCCGCCTTCGTCGATATCGGCCGCGGCCGCAACGGTGTGCTCTATGCCGGTGAGGTGAACTGGGAGGCCGCCGGCCTCGGCGGGTCGAACCGCAAGATCGAGCAGGCCCTCAAGCCGGGTGATTATGTCGTCGTCCAGGTCAGCAAGGATCCGGTGGGGCACAAGGGTGCCCGGCTCACCACGCAGGTGTCGCTGGCCGGCCGCTACCTGGTCTACGTGCCGGGTGCGTCGTCGACCGGGATCAGCCGCAAGCTGCCCGACACCGAACGTCAGCGGCTCAAGGAGATCCTCAAGGAGGTCGTGCCCGCCGATGCCGGTGTGATCATCCGGACCGCCTCGGAGGGCGTCAAAGAAGAGGACATCCGCTCCGACGTCGAGCGACTGCAACAGCGCTGGACCGAGATCGAGGCCAAGGCCGCCGAGGTCACCGCGAAGAAGGCGGGAGCGGCCGTCGCCCTCTACGAAGAACCCGACGTGCTGGTCAAGGTCATCCGCGACCTGTTCAACGAGGACTTCTCGGGTCTGATCGTCTCGGGCGACGAGGCCTGGGACACGATCAACTCCTACGTGAACACCGTCGCTCCCGATCTGGTGGGCCGGCTCACGAAGTACGAACCCGCCGGCGGCGCCGAGGCTCCCGACGTGTTCGCCGTGCACCGCATCGACGAGCAGCTGGCGAAGGCGCTGGACCGCAAGGTGTGGCTGCCCTCGGGTGGCACCCTGGTGATCGACCGCACCGAGGCGATGACCGTCGTCGACGTCAACACCGGCAAGTTCACCGGCGCGGGCGGCAATCTCGAGCAGACCGTCACCCGCAACAACCTGGAAGCGGCCGAGGAGATCGTGCGGCAACTGCGGTTGCGGGACATCGGCGGCATCGTGGTGATCGACTTCATCGACATGGTGCTCGAGTCGAACCGGGATCTGGTGTTGCGCAGGCTGACCGAGGCGCTGGGCCGGGACCGCACCCGCCATCAGGTGTCCGAGGTGACCTCACTGGGCCTCGTCCAGCTGACCCGAAAGCGGTTGGGAACGGGTCTCGTCGAAGCTTTCTCGACCACCTGCACGCACTGCGCGGGTCGCGGCATCGTGTTGCACGGTGACCCGGTCGACACCGCCTCGTCGTCGAACGCCGGACGCAAGGCCGAAACCACCGGCGGTAGCCGTCGCAGCAAGCGGGGCAAGCGGGGCAATGCCCGCCCGGAGCCCGAAGAGGTGCCGGTCGTCAAGGTGCCCGATCATCCCGCCGGCGAACATCCGATGTTCAAGGCCATGGCCGCAGCCAACGGCCGCCACGACGAAGATGACGAGGGTCATGGGGCCCACGAAGCCTTCGACGAGCACGAGCAGACCGACGGCGAGGTTCACGAGGCCGAGGGCGACGAGCAGACGACGCCCGAGCAGGCCGATGAATCGACCGGCGGCGAGTTCGATACGCAGGACGCCGACGAACCGGACGAGGCCGACGACTCCGACGAGGCCGACGAGTCCGAAGACTCCGAAGACTCCGATGAGGATGACGCCGAGGACGAGATCGACCTCGACGACGACCTCGACGATGACGACGAGGATGACGACCTGGACGACATCGACGACGACTCGGACGACGAGGACTCAGACGACGACTCGGATGACGAAGAAGACGATGACGACTCGGATGATGAGGAAGACGAAGACGAGCCCGAAGAAGACGTCTACCAGGCGCCGGCTCCGGTGATTGCGGAGGTGCAGCCTTCCCGCGGCCGCACTCGTCGACGTGCCGCAGCCAGGCCCGCGGGGCCGCCGACCCACGAGTAGAGGGCGGTTTGACCCTCTACCCGCTGGTCAAGTACCCTTGACCAGTTGTCTCCAGTGCCTGTGTGACCACAGGCTGGTGACGGCGGGATATCCCGCCACCCAAGACCCGCGCACGCACCGACCGGTAGCGCGCGCCCGCAGAGAGCAGCAGAGCAGAGGACACGATGGCGACATACGCAATCGTCAAGACCGGTGGCAAGCAGTACAAGGTTGCCGCCGGTGACGTGGTGAAGGTTGAGAAGCTCGACGCCGAGCCCGGCGCGTCGGTGTCGCTGCCCGTGGCCCTCGTGGTCGACGGTGCCAAGGTCACCAGCAAGGCCGATGACCTGGCCAAGGTTGCCGTCACCGGCGAGGTGCTCGAGCACACCAAGGGTCCCAAGATCCGTATCCACAAGTTCAAGAACAAGACCGGCTACCACAAGCGCCAGGGGCACCGTCAGCAGTTGACCGTGCTCAAGGTCACCGGCATCAAGTAACGAGGGAGCGAACTAATGGCACACAAAAAGGGCGCTTCCAGCTCTCGTAACGGTCGCGAGTCCGCAGCACAGCGGCTCGGCGTGAAGCGTTTCGGTGGTCAGGTCGTCAAGGCAGGCGAGATCCTCGTCCGTCAGCGCGGCACTCACTTCCACCCCGGCGTCAACGTCGGTCGTGGTGGCGATGACACGCTGTTCGCGCTGGCCCCCGGCTCCGTGGAGTTCGGTTCCAAGCGCGGTCGCAAGCACGTGAACATCGTTCCCGTGCCGCGCCCGGAGGCCTGAGACTCAGAGGATTCTCCGCGAATGTGAAGCAGCTGCGAGTTCTCGATAGGACTTTCGCGATAGCTTCACATTCGACGGAGAGGATGTCTGATGCCACGGTTTGTCGACCGCGTCGTCATCCATGCGAGTGCAGGCAACGGCGGCCACGGCTGCGCGTCGGTGCACCGCGAGAAATTCAAACCCCTCGGTGGCCCTGACGGCGGTAACGGTGGTCACGGTGGCAGCATCGTGCTCGTCGTCGATCCGCAGGTTCACACCCTGCTCGACTTTCATTTCCATCCGCATGTCGTCGCGCCCTCGGGTAAGCAGGGCGCGGGCAGCAATCGTGACGGCGCGGCCGGCGACGATCTGATCGTGCGCGTGCCGGACGGCACCGTGGTGCTGGACGAGAGCGGCCGCATGCTGGCGGACCTGGTCGGTGCCGGTACCCGGTTCGAGGCGGCGGCCGGTGGTCGCGGGGGGCTCGGTAACGCCGCACTCGCTTCCCGGGCCCGCAAGGCGCCCGGCTTCGCCCTGCTCGGTGAGAAGGGCCAGACCCGGGATCTCACGCTCGAGCTGAAAACCGTCGCCGATGTCGGTCTGATCGGTTTCCCGTCGGCGGGTAAATCCTCTCTGGTGTCGACCATCTCGGCGGCCAAGCCCAAGATCGCCGACTACCCGTTCACCACACTGGTGCCCAACCTGGGTGTGGTGTCGGCCGGCGAAAACACCTTCACCGTCGCCGACGTTCCCGGCTTGATCCCCGGTGCGTCCGAGGGGCGTGGTCTGGGCCTGGAATTCCTTCGGCACCTTGAGCGCTGCGCGGTGCTCGTGCATGTCGTGGATTGCGCCACCATGGAGCCCGGGCGTGACCCGATCTCCGATATCGAGGCGCTGGAGGCGGAACTCGCGGCGTACACCCCGACCCTGCAGGGCGATTCCGCGTTGGGTGACCTGGCGTCGCGGCCACGTGCGGTGGTGTTCAACAAGATCGACGTTCCCGACGCCCGCGAGCTTGCCGACTTCGTGCGTGAAGAAGTGCAGTCGCAGTTCGGCTGGCCGGTGTATGAGATCTCGACGGTCAGCCGTGATGGCTTGCGGCCGTTGATCTTTGCGTTGTGGGAGATGGTGAAGGCCTATCGCGATGCGCAACCCGAGGTGGTGCCGAGGCGTCCGGTGATCCGCCCGATCGCCGTTGACGACAGCGGCTTCACCGTCGAGACCGACGGGTACGGCGGGTTCATCGTGCGAGGTACCCGGCCCGAGCGCTGGATCGCCCAGACCAACTTCGACAATGACGAGGCCGTCGGTTACCTCGGTGACCGGTTGGCGCGGTTGGGTGTCGAGGACGCCTTGTGGAAGAAGGGCGCCAAGCCCGGCTGCGCCGTGACCATCGGCGATATGACCTTCGACTGGGAACCGCAGACTCCTGCCGGCGTCGACATGCCGCTCACCGGACGTGGCACAGACATCCGGCTCGAGCAGACCGACCGCATCGGCGCCGCCGAGCGCAAGGCCGCGCGTCGTGAACGGCGCCAGCCCGGGAGTGAAGACGAGTGACGAGCGCAGGCTCGGCGCCCTCGGTACACCGGGAAGCGATTCGGACCGCTCGCAGTGTCGTCGTCAAGGTCGGCACCACTGCGCTGACCACCCCCTCCGGTGTCTTCGATGCGGGCCGCCTCGCGGTTCTGGTCGAGGCCATCGAGGGTCGGATGCGGGCCGGTTCCGACCTGGTGATCGTGTCGTCGGGTGCCATCGCCGCCGGTATCGAGCCGCTCGGGCTGTCCAAGCGCCCCACCGATCTGGCCACCAAGCAGGCGGCCGCCAGCGTCGGACAGGTGGCCCTGGTCAACGCCTGGAGTTCGGCCTTCGCCGTCTACAGCCGCACGGTCGGGCAGGTACTGCTGACCGCCCATGACATCGCGATGCGGGTGCAGCACAACAACGCTCAGCGCACGCTGGACCGGTTGCGCGCGCTGCACGCGGTCGCGATCGTCAACGAGAACGACACCGTGGCCACCAACGAGATCAGGTTCGGCGACAATGATCGGCTTTCGGCGCTGGTGGCCCAGTTGGTCGGCGCCGACGCGCTGATCCTGCTGTCTGACATCGACGGCCTGTACGACTCTGATCCCCGAAAAGGGAACGCGCGCTTCATTCCCGAGGTCGGGGCGCAGGGGGACCTCGACGGGGTGGTCGCCGGCGGCGGTAGCAACCTGGGCACCGGCGGCATGGCATCGAAGCTGTCGTCGGCCCTGCTGGCGGCCGATGCCGGGGTGCCGGTGCTGCTTGCCGCCGCCGCGGATGCGGCCGCGGCACTGAGCGACGCCTCGGTGGGCACGGTGTTCGCGCCGCGGCCAGAGCGGATGTCGGCGCGGCGGTTCTGGGTTCGCCACACGGCGGAGTCGCACGGAGTGTTGACCCTCGACGACGGTGCGGTGCGGGCGGTCGTCAAGCAGCGGCGTTCATTGCTGCCTGCCGGGATCACCGAGGTCTCCGGTCACTTCCACGGCGGCGATGTGGTGGATCTCCGGGCGTTGGACGGCAAGACGGTCGCGCGTGGCGTGGTCGCCTACGAGGCGTCGGAGCTGGCCGCGATCATCGGCCGCTCGACGCCTGATCTGCCGGCCGAACTGCGCCGGCCCGCGGTGCACGCCGACGATCTGGTCGCTCTCTAGCGATTTGGGAGCATGCACCGGAGCCGCCCGGCGCCAGATGCACCGAAATCACCGGGGCGGGGACTCCAGATACAGGGCGCCCCAGATGATCTCGGTGAGCGTGTCGGCCAGCTCGGCGTCGTAGGAGGCCGGGTGTGACGGCAGATTCTGGTGGCAGGTCCGTTCCACCATCCAGGTCAGCGTGCTCGCGGTGACGGCGGCAGGCAGTTGCGGCCGGATGGTCCCGTCGGACTGCCCGTCCTCGATCACTTTCGTGAGCTGGTCGGCGATCCCGGTCAGCAGTTCACGGTAGGTCTGCCCGACCAGTGGGTCATAACCCGACATCTCGTTGAGCGCGATCAGCACCGGCTGATGGCTCCGATAGCTGGCGACGATGCCGGACATGGCGGCGTGGACGTCGGCGGGGTTGCGGCGACCGGCGACGCCCCACCACCGCTCGGCAGCGCGGGTGAGATCGCCGAACACCTGGCTGGCCAGCCGGCGCAGCAGATGACCCTTGTCCTCGAAGTAGATGTAGAAGCTGGCCCGGGAGATCCCGGCCTCGGTGGCCAGTCTGTCCACGCTGAGTTCGGTGAAGCTGGTGCCGTCGGCCATCAGCCGGTCGGTGGCGTCGAGCAGTTGGCGTTCGATCCGCTCGCGCCGTTCCTCCCTTTTGGCCTGCGGTTTTCGCGTTACCGATGGCATGGGCCCAGCGTATCGGAACGCGACACACCTTGACTAGACATAGTGTCTAGACTTATCGTCACCACCATGACTGTGTCGCCCATCACATCTGCTGCTTCCTGGCCTGCTGCGGCCCGCCCCTACGACCCGATCGACCTGTCCTCACGGGTGTTCTGGGCCACCACGGCCGCTGATCGCGAGGTCGCCTTCGCCGAGCTACGTGCCTCCCGCCCGGTCAGTTGGCATCCGCCCGTCGAGGACGCGCTCATGCCGGATCCCGACGATCGCGGGTTCTGGGCGGTCACCCGGCACGCGGACATCGTGGCGGTGAGCCGTGACAGCGAGACATTCCTGTCGGGCAAAGGGGTGTTGTTCGAGTCCGTTCCGGAGGAGTTGCTCGAGGCGTCACAGTCCTTCCTGGCGATGGACGCGCCACGGCACACGCTGATCCGCAAACTGGTCCACGCCGCATTCACGCCACGGCAGGTGGCCCGCATCGAAGACTCGATCAAGGACAACGCCCGTCAGATCGTGGCCGAGCTCGAAGAAGTCGGCAGCGGGGTGGACTTCGTCGATCAGTGCGCCAAGGAACTACCGATCCGCACGTTGTCGGACATGGTCGGCATCCCCGAGTCCGAGCGTCAGCGGGTGGCGCATGCCGCCGACGCGCTGGTGTCCTGGGCCGACCCGGTCTACCTGGCCGGGCGCCACCCGCTCGAGGTGCTGATGCAGAACCAGATGTACCTGCATCAGGTGGCGAACGCACTTGCCGCGGAACGTCGGGAGAACCCGGGCAACGATCTGATCAGCGCACTGGTTCACGCCGAGGTCGACGGGGACCGGCTCACCGACGCCGAGGTTGCGGCGTTCTTCGTCCTACTGGCGGTGGCTGGCAACGACACCACCCGCCAGACCACCAGCCACGCGCTCAAGGCGCTGACCGACCATCCCGACCAACGGGCCTGGCTCATGGCCGATTTCGACGACCGGATCGGCGGAGCGGTCGAGGAGTTCGTGCGGTGGGCGACCCCGGTGATGACGTTCCGCCGCACCGCGGCCGTCGACATCGAACTCGGTGGGCAGCAGATCCTGGCGGGGGAGAAGGTGGTGATGTTCTACGCCTCGGGCAACCAGGATTCCGAAGTGTTCGACCGGCCCGAGGTCTTCGATCTGAGCCGTAAGCCCAACCCGCACCTGGGATTCGGGGGCGGCGGCCGTCACTTCTGCCTGGGCGCACACGTTGCCCGGACACAGTTGCGGGCGATCTTCGGCGAGCTGCTGCACCAGCTGCCCGACATCGCCGCGGGTGAGCCGGCCTATCTGGCGGGCAACTTCGTGCACGCTATCCGGTCGATGCCGTGCACGTTCTGAGCTCGCCGGCCAACAGGGTCAACATCTCCGAACAGCCCGCTTCGACCTTGACTGTGGCCAGGTCGTCGCCGCGGGTGGGGCCGCGGTTGATGATCCCCACCGGGATGTCGTGCGCGGCCGCGTGCCGGACGAATCGATAGCCGGAGTACACCGTCAGCGAGGAGCCCGCGACCAACAGTGCCTCGGCGTCCTCGACCATCGAATACGCCTGCTCGACGCGATCTTTCGGGACACTCTCGCCGAAGTAGACGATGTCGGGTTTGAGCATGCCCGCACAGCCCGGGCAGTCCACGATGGTGAACGAATCGGTGTCGCTGACCACGGCGTCGGCGTCGGGTGCCACTGCGATGCCGCCGACCGCCTCGGCGCGTTCGATGAAGCCGGGATTGGCCGTCTCCAGTGCGTCGGCCAGCTCGTCGCGCCCCATCGTCGCGCCGCAGTCCAGGCAGATCACCTGTGCATAGGTGCCGTGCAGGTTGACCACCGACCGGCTTCCGGCCTTGCTGTGCAGCAGATCGACGTTCTGGGTGATCAGTCCACTCACCACCCCGGCGTCTTCCAGCGCGGCCAAGGCGCGATGCCCGGCATTCGGCAGTGTCTCGTCCATGTGGCGCCAGCCGACATGATTGCGGGCCCAGTACCGCTGACGGAACTCCGGATCAGAGGTGAACTGTCGGATCGTCATCGGGTTGCTGGGCGGGGAATCGGGGCCGCGGTAGTCGGGGATGCCCGAATCGGTCGACATCCCGGCTCCCGTCAGCACCGCGACGCGGCGTCCCTCCAGGAGGGCGACGAGTTCGGGAGCATCCACCCTCGCCAGGATAGGCCGCCCGTCAGTCCAGGCATTTGGCGGCGGAGACGATCTCGGCGCTCATGTTGCGCCGCATCATCTGCAGCGCCGCCTCGCCCAGGCCGGCGTCGATGCCCGCGACCGCGTCGGACGGGATCACCACGTCGAAATGTCGCACATAGGCGTCCAGAGCGCTGTAGAGGATGCACTGCTCGGTAACCTGGCCGGCCAGGATCAGTCGGCGGGTGCCCAACCGGCCCAACAGGTAGTCCAGCGCGGTCGCATAGAACACGCTGTGGCGCACCTTGGTCAGCACCAGGCAGTCGTCCGCCGGGACGATCGGCCGGACCAGATCCGGGTGCTCACCGGCCAGCGCGGCTTCGACGATGTCACTGAACTGGGCGGTGAAATCGCCGTAGTTGTCGTTGACGTAGATCAGATCGATGTCGTCGCGGTCGCGAGCGCTCTTGATCAGCCCGACCAGCGGATCGATGATCGGCGCCACGTTGGGTGCGAGCAGTTCGGCATCCTCGTGCTGATAGCTGTTGAGCATGTCTACAACGACTACGGCGGTATCGCTCATGCGTCATTTGGTACCCAGTGGCCCGATCTTGACACTTTTCGGGTGACAATGGGCCCGATGGACTTCTACAGCGCCTATCACCACGGTTTCGCGCGGGTTGCCGCCTGCACTCACCACACGGCGTTGGCGGATCCTCCGGCGAACGCAGAATCGGTGCTCCGGTTGGCGCAGGCCTGCCACGACGACGGGGTAGCCGTCGCGGTGTTCCCCGAGCTGACCCTGTCGGGTTATTCGATCGACGACATCCTGATGCAGGATGCCCTGCTGGAGTCGGTGGAGCAGGCACTCATCGAAATCGTCGCGGCATCGGTGGTGCTGGCACCGGTGCTGGTGGTCGGCGCACCACTTCGGTACCGGCACCGGATTTACAACACCGCCGTCGTCATCCACCGCGGTGCGGTGCTCGGTGTGGCACCCAAGTCCTATCTGCCGACGTACCGGGAGTTCTACGAGCGCAGGCAGATGGCATCCGGGGCCGATATCCGCGGCACCATCCGGGTGGCCGGCGCCGAGGTGCCGTTCGGCCCGGACCTGCTGTTCGTGGCCTCCGACGTACCGGGGCTGGTCCTGCACGTCGAGATCTGTGAGGACATGTTCGTCCCAGTGCCGCCCAGCGCACAGGCGGCGCTCGCCGGCGCGACGGTGTTGGCGAATCTCTCGGGCAGTCCGATCACCGTCGGCCGCGCCGAAGATCGTGCGCTGCTGGCGCGTTCGGCGTCGTCGCGGTGTCTGGCCGCCTATGTGTACGCCGCGGCCGGCGAGGGGGAGTCGACGACGGACCTGGCCTGGGACGGCCAGACCATGATCTGGGAGAACGGGCTGCTGCTCGCCGAGAGCGAGCGCTTCCCGCGCGGTGAACGACGCTCGGTCGCCGACGTGGATCTGGAGCTGTTGCGTTCCGAGAGGCTGCGCATGGGCACGTTCGACGACAACGCGAGAAGTCATGGCGCCCAGGTAGATACGTTCCGTCGCATCGAGTTCCAGCTCGACCCGCCGACAGGTGACATCGGGTTGCGGCGCGAGATCGAGCGGTTTCCGTTCGTGCCTGCGGATCCGGCACGGCTGCAACAGGATTGCTATGAGGCCTACAACATTCAGGTCTCCGGGCTGGAGCAGCGGCTGCGGGCGCTGAAATACCCCAAGGTGGTGATCGGGGTGTCCGGCGGTCTGGATTCCACCCATGCCCTGATCGTGGCGGCCAGGGCGATGGACCGGGAGAACCGGCCGCGCAGTGACATTCTCGCCTTCACCCTGCCCGGCTTCGCCACCGGCGACCGCACCAAGAACAACGCGATCCGGTTGAGCCGGGCGCTGGGGGTGACGTTCGAAGAGATCGACATCAAGAAGACCGCCGAGCTGATGCTCACCGAGATGGACCATCCGTTCGGTCGCGGTGAGGAGGTCTACGACGTCACGTTCGAGAACGTCCAGGCCGGCCTGCGCACCGATTACCTGTTCCGGTTGGCCAATCAGCGCGGCGGCATCGTGCTCGGCACCGGGGACCTGTCGGAGCTGGCACTGGGGTGGTCGACTTACGGTGTCGGCGACCAGATGTCGCACTACAACGTCAACGGCGGCGTGCCGAAGACCCTGATCCAGCATCTGATCCGGTGGGTGATCTCATCCGGTCAGTTCAGCGGCGACGACTCTGAAGTCAATGAGGTCCTCCAATCGGTGCTCGACACCGAGATCACCCCGGAGTTGGTGCCCACCGGCGAGGACGAGGAGATCCAGAGCAGCGAGGCCAAGGTTGGTCCCTATGCGCTGCAGGACTTTTCGTTGTTCCAGGTGCTGCGTTACGGCTTCCGCCCGTCGAAGGTGGCCTTCCTGGCCTGGCATGCCTGGCATGACGCGGCCCACGGCGATTGGCCCGCCGGGTTCCCCGAGGACAAGCGCCCGGTGTATTCGCTCGGCGAGATCCGGCACTGGCTTCAGGTCTTCGCCCAACGGTTCTATTCGTTCTCGCAGTTCAAGCGTTCGGCGCTGCCCAACGGGCCCAAGGTGTTGCACGGCGGCTCGCTGTCGCCGCGTGGGGACTGGCGGGCTCCGTCGGACATGTCGGCGCGGATCTGGCTCGACGAGATCGAGCGGAACGTCCCTGAGCAGTAGTTTTCATCAGCCCGTGTGGCTTCTCCCAATTGACGACGCAAAAAATTGACAAGCTAACCTTCTGGGCCACAGTGACGCGCTAATGTGCGTCGGGTCACAGTTCGGCATCGCCGAATGCCGGGTCTAGGAGGTCGCGTTGGGTGCTGCAAAGTACGTCGGTCGGGTAGGCGGATTGGCGGTTGCGCTCGGGGTCGGGTCGGCCGTCGTTCTGGGTGGGCAGGCACTGGGTACGCCGGTGGCCTCGGCATCGCCCGGTTCCAGCGACACGTCGTCCGATTCGCCGTCCGCCCAAGCGGCCAACAAGGGTGCCGCCAAGGACCGGCAGAGCACCCGCACGTCGCGACCGGCGACGGTGCGTGCGGCGATCAAGGACCGGCCGACCAAGCTCGGTGAGTCCGGTCGCCACCGCGTGAGCTCGACGACGCCGAAGTCCGATGTCGTGCAATCGATCACCGACCGGCTGTCGGAGGCCCAGGCCAAGATCGAAGCCGGACTGAACCGGCACGGCGGCAGCGGCAACGGACAGGACGCCCCGGCGGTCGAAAAACCCAAGGCCACTGCGCCCGCTGAAGCACCGGCGGCGCGGGGCTTGTCGTTCGTCAAGCCGAACCTGCCGCGGCCCCTACGGGATCACGCCGAGACCCCGGCGCCCGTCGAGTCGACGACCGAGAGCATCGACTACGGCCCGGCCGACGAAACCACAGCGACCCCGGCGGTCACGGCCAAGGCCGAGGCGGCACCGCCACCCGTCGTGCAAGTGGCTCCGGTGCGGGGCCTGATCGAGACCGTCGTCAACGACATCGCCAGGACTCTGGCCGGAAACTCGCCGACCGCGCCGTCGACCGATTCGCCTGCCGGATGGGTTTTGCTTGCGGCCGCACGCCGGGAGTTCTCCGCGGCCGCCGTGTCACCGTCCGTGAGCGCCACCGGTGGCATCACGGCCAGTCCGTCGGTCGGCATCACCGACGGCATCATCCACGGCTCCACGGGAGCCACGAGTTCCACCGGTCTGCCGCTCACCTACACCGTGATCGGCGACCCGAGCGCGGGCGGCAAGGTCCGGCTCAACTCGGCCAACGGCACCTTCACGTTCTTGCCCTATGCCACCGTCGTCGACAGCGGCGGCACGGAGAAGTTCACCGTCCTGGTCGCCGAGACCACCGCGTTCGATGCTGCGCTGCAACAGATTCCGATCGTGGGATCGTTCGTGCCGCAGGTGCTGGTGATCGTGCATCAGGTACCGGTCGTCAACGACCTGTTGGCGCCGCTCATCGGCAAGTCGGAGATGGTGGACGTCAACGTGGACGTCGGCGCGCTGGCCCCGGCGGGCACCCCGGTGGCCTACACGGTCAAGGTGACATCGTTCGACGGCACTCCGATCAGCATGAACTACTTCCCGGCGTCGGGGCTTCAGGCGGGGGAGGAGGCGCCGACCATCTTCAGTGGCGCGGGCCTGTCCAGTGCGGGCGACACGAACCCGTACTCCGGCGGAGCCACCGGCGTCGGCACGTTCCGCGACGCGGGCTACAACGTCGTCACCTGGGATTCGCGCGGCGAGCACGACTCGGGCGGGATCCTGCAGCTCGACAATCCGTTCTTCGAGGGCCGCGACGTGTCGGCCATGATCGACTACGTGGCCAAACGGCCCGGCACGCAACTCGACGCCGCCAATGATCCTCGGATGGGCATGGTGGGCCCGTCGTACGGCGGAGGCATCCAGTGGGTGGCCGCGGGTACGGACAACCGGATCGACGCGATCGTCCCGACGATCTCGTGGAACTCGCTGAACAGTTCGCTCTACCCCAACGAGGCGTTCAAGACGTCGTATGCGGCGCTGCTGCTCTTGTCCTTGGTGACATCGGGGGCGAACATCAACAGCCAGCTGTACAGCGGCATCCTCACCGGTGGACTGCTGGGCATCCTGACCCCTGAGCAGCAAGCCCTGCTGGCCAGCAGTGGCCCGACAGCGCTGGTCAACAAGGTCACCGCACCGACGCTGATCATCCAGGGCACCGTCGACGTGTTGTTCCCGCTGCAGCAGGCGATGGACAACGCGCAGATCCTGGACGGCAACGGCGTGCCGGTGAAGATGGTGTGGTTCTGCGGCGGTCACGGCAACTGCGAAACCCCGGCCGGCGACAGTACCGAGATGGTCGAGTCCGCGACGATGAGCTGGCTGGACACCTACGTCAAGCACAAGGGCGAAGCCGTGGACGACGGTCTACCCAAGTTTCAGTGGATCGACCAGAACGGCGACCACTACACGTCCGATCTCCTGCCGACCGACCCGAATTTCACCGGAACCCCGGTCAGCGCGTCGGGCAGCGGCGGACTGCTGGGAATCGTCCCGATCCTCGGCGGTTCCGGACCGGGCGCGGCGGGGATCCCGTTCGGTCTCGGGGACGGCACGAAGGCCGCCAACGCGGTGAACGTCAAGGTGACGGCGCCGTCGGGCACCGCCACCCAGATCGTCGGTGCACCGGATCTGACGATGACGTACTCCGGAATCGGCACCAGCCGCCACGTCTACGCCCAGATCGTCGATGACCAGACCGGCCAGGTGATCGGCAACGTGGTCACGCCGATTCCGGTCACTCTCGACGGCAAGGAGCACACCGTCACCATTCCGATGGAGGCCGTGGCCTACACGCTGGAGCCCGGACATACCGCCACGGTGCAGATCACCACCTCGGCGACGCCGTTCCTCAACTTCACCCAGTTCGGCGTCATCGACATCTCCGGTGTGGAGGTGTCCCTGCCGACCGCGGGGCCCGGAGCCAATGTGCAGCCCGCGACGGCTGACAGGGAGGACCTGGTCAGCGTTTAGAGCCGGCCCTCGGTACGCAGGTCCGGGTGGACCCACTCCGGGGAGCGGCGCGCCTTGAAGGCGCGAAATCCCTCGGCGGCCTCGTCGCCGCTGTAGCTGGCCTTCATGCCGATCCGGTCGTAGAGGCCCAGGTAGCTGTCCAGACTGGACTTGACCACCCCGCGGGCACGGGGCGCCGTCCGGCAGCATTGGGCGAGTACTTCTGTTGCGGCAGGTAGTAATTCGTCGTGCGGTACCACTCGGGCAACCATGCCCCAGTCGACGGCTTCCTGTGCATTGAGCGTGCGGCCGGTGAACATCAGGTCGCGAGTGCGGACCGGACCGATCAGGCGGGCCAGCATCTGGCTGTAGTACGTGTCGGCGATGCCGCGGTACAGCTCGGGCACCCGGAATGTGGCGCGGTCGCTGATCACGGCCATGTCGCTGCAGATCGCGATCTGCAGCCCGCCGCCCTGACACAAGCCGTTGACCGCGCTCACCACCGGTTTGACCGACTGGCGCAGGGTTTCGAACGGGGTGACGTCCATCGACAGGGCCGCGCCGAAGCTCATCCAGTCGTCGACGCCGTTACCGCCGCCGAGGTCGCCCCCGGGGGCGAACACGTCCCCGGTTCCGGTGATCAGCAGGCCGGCCAGGTCGGGGTCCGCCTCGACGTGAGTGACCGCGTACCGGATGCCGAAGTACATGGCCGGCGTCATCGCGTTGCGGGCCTCGGGCCGGTCCAGGGTGACCACGCCGAACGGTCCCTGCCGCTCGAACCTGAGGTACGGGGTGCCGAGCCAGTCGCCTTCGGGTGGTCGCGGAGTGTTTCCCTGGGTCATGTCGGCGACTATAACGCCAACGGTATCGGCTTCAGTTGGCCGTCTCAGTGGGTCAGGACGGCGTCGATGTCGGACGCCGACGGGGCGCAGTCACCGGCCCCGCGCACCAGGGTGGCCAACGCTCCGGCTGCGCATGCGCGGCGGAGGGCCTGCTCGTGGCCTGCGGTCCAGCCCGCAGCCAGCACGCCGGCGAACACGTCGCCGGCACCGGCGGTGTCCAGCGCGCGCACCGCGGGGGCCGGCACGTCGAAGCGTTCGTCGGCGCCCACGTAACTGGCCCCTCGAGCGCCCCGGGTGATCACCAGATGCCGCACCGGCCAGTGCCACTCGGCCGCCTCGGTCTCGTTCACCACCACCACGTCGACCAGTTCCGACAATGCGAGCAGTTGATGGGCGGCGGTGCCTCCTGGTGAGGCGTTGAGCATCACGACCGCCCCGGCTGCCTTGCCCAGCCGGGCCGCCGCGATCGCCGTCGCCACCGGGATCTCCAACTGGATCAGCACGACCTCGCTCCACACGATGGCCGTGCGCGCCGCGGCGGAGTCCACCTCGAGCCGGGCGTTGGCGCCCGGCGCCACCACGATGCAGTTCTCGCCGACTCCATCGACCAGGATCACCGCCGATCCGCTCGGACCGGGAACGCATGTCACAGAGTCGGTCGCCACCCCATTGGACCGGAGATGCTCGCGCAGGTTCGCGGCGGCGGCGTCGTCGCCGAGCGCGGCCACCAGGGCCACCTCGGCGCCCGCCCGCGCGGCCGCCACCGCCTGGTTGCCGCCCTTGCCGCCGGGCGCGGACGCCAGGGACGACGCGAGCACGGTCTGTCCCGGCCGCGGCAATGCTCCGACAGTGAACGTGAGGTCGGCGTTGATGCTCCCGACGACGCAAACCCGCGCAGCGGCCATAAACGAAAAGGCTAGCCCGGCGTGCTCGTCCCAGGGCGCCTGACACCTGTCGAAGGGCGTCAACAGGTCCGATACGCTGGCTAGATGAGCGTTCAGACACAGTCGCCGACGGTGCCGCAAGCAGACCTGCGCGAGCAGGTGCACGAGGCCGCGCGTCGTGCTCGCATCGCCGCCCGCACCTTGGGCACTCTGAGCGCCGAGACCAAGAACCGCGCGCTGCACGCCGCCGCCGACAGCGTGGTCGCCCATGTCCATGAGATCCTGGCCGCCAACGCGGCCGACGTCGAGGCCGCTCGCGAGTCGGGTACCCCCGAGGCGATGCTGGACCGCCTGGCACTCAACCCGCAGCGGGTCGACGGCATCGCGGCCGGGCTGCGCCAGGTCGCCGGGTTGCCCGATCCGGTCGGTGAGGTGTTGCAGGGCCGCACCCTGCCCAACGGGCTGCAACTGCGTCAGCAGCGGGTGCCGCTCGGCGTGGTCGGCATGGTCTACGAGGGCCGCCCGAATGTCACGGTGGACGCGTTCGGGCTCACCCTGAAGTCGGGCAATGCCGCTCTGCTGCGCGGCAGTTCGTCGGCGGCCCGGTCCAACGAGGCCCTGGTGACCGCGCTGCGGTCGGCCCTGGCATCGGTCGGTCTGCCCTTGGACGCCGTGCAACTGCTGCCCAGCCATGACCGCGCCAGCGTCACCCACCTGATCCAGGCCCGCGGCCTGGTCGATGTGGTGATCCCGCGTGGGGGAGCCGGCCTGATCGAGGCCGTGGTGCGCGACGCCCAGGTTCCCACCATCGAGACCGGTGTGGGCAATTGCCATGTCTACGTTCACTCCTCGGCCGATGTCGACCTGGCCGAGAAGATCCTGCTGAACTCCAAGACCCGCCGTCCCAGCGTCTGCAATGCCGCCGAGACCCTGCTGGTGGACAAGGCGCTGCAGGACACCGCGCTGCCGCGGCTCACCGCCGCGCTGCGCGACGCCGGGGTGACCGTGCACGCCGATCCCACCGACGAGGAGCTGCACACCGAGTTTCTCTCGATGGACATCGCCGTCGCGGTGGTCGACGGGCTCGACGGGGCGATCACCCACATCAACGAGTACGGCACCGGCCACACCGAGGCCATCGTGACAACGGATCTTGCTGCGGCCCAGCGTTTCACCGAACAGGTGGACGCGGCTGCGGTGATGGTCAACGCGTCCACCGCGTTCACCGACGGAGAGCAGTTCGGTTTCGGCGCAGAGATCGGCATCTCCACCCAGAAACTGCATGCCCGCGGACCGATGGGCCTGCCCGAACTGACCTCGACCAAATGGATCGTGTGGGGAGACGGTCAGACCCGCCCGGCGTAGCCGCCGACCCGATAGAGACCAGGAGACCACATGAGCGTGCCCGCTCGCCCCGCTCCGTTGTTCGCCGACATCGACGATGTCGCGCGGCGCCTGGCGGAGACCGGCTACCTGCCCGATACCGCCACCGCGACAGCGGTTTTCCTCGCCGACCGGCTGGGCAAACCGTTGCTCGTCGAGGGTCCCGCAGGCGTCGGCAAGACGGAGCTCGCCCGCGCGGTGGCCCAGTCGACGGGCTCGGAGCTGGTGCGGTTGCAGTGCTATGAGGGCGTCGACGAGGCTCGCGCGCTCTACGAGTGGAACCACGCCAAGCAGATCCTGCGGATCCAGGCCGGGCAGAACGCGAACGGCGGCGACTGGGACCAGACCAAGATGGACGTGTTCAGCGAGGAGTTCCTGCTGACCCGCCCGCTGCTGACCGCGATCAAGCGCACCGAGCCGACCGTCCTGCTGGTCGACGAGACCGACAAGGCCGACATCGAGATCGAGGGCCTGCTGCTGGAGGTGTTGTCCGACTTCGCAGTCACCGTCCCGGAACTCGGCACGATCACCGCCGAACGGCCGCCGTTCGTGGTGCTCACCTCTAATGCCACCCGTGAGCTCTCCGAGGCGCTCAAGCGTCGCTGCTTGTTCCTGCACATCGACTTCCCGGATCCGGATCTGGAGCGGCGCATCCTGCTGTCGCGGGTCCCCGAACTGCCCGAGCACATCGCTTCAGAGCTGGTGAAGATCATCGGCGTGATGCGCGGCATGCAACTCAAGAAGGTGCCGTCGGTGGCCGAGACCATCGACTGGGGCCGCACCGTGCTGGCCCTCGGTCTGGACACCATCGACGACGAGATGATCGCCGCCACCCTCGGTGTGGTGCTCAAACACCAGTCCGACCAGGTCAGGGCGGCCGGCGAGCTGAAGCTGAACTGATGGTGCCCCGCCGGGTTCGACCGCCGCAGCCGCTGGCCCCGCACGGCCTGCCTGGCCACCTCGTCGAGTTCGTCGAAGCGCTTCGCGGGCAAGGCATCTCGGTCGGACCGTCGGAGACGGTGGATGCCGGCCGGGTGATCACCGTGCTGGGGTTGGGTGATCGTGAGGCACTGCGTGAGGGCATCGCCTGCGCAGTGCTGCGCCGCCCCGATCACCGCGACACCTATGACGCGATGTTCGACCTGTTCTTCCCCGCCGCTCTGGGCGATCGCACCGTGCTGTCTGACGACGAGCAGGGTGGCCCCGGCGACGAGAATCGGCCCCAGTTGCCGCCCGAGGACATCGAGGCGATGCGCGAGGCGTTGGTGCAGATGCTGGCCGACAACGAGGAACTGGCCAACCTCGACGACCGGATGGCGGCGATGATCGCGCGGATCGTCGAGGCCTACGGCCGGTACAACTCCAGCCGCGGCCCGTCCTACTCGTCGTATCAGGCGCTCAAGGCCATGAGCCTGGACGATCTGGAGGGCCGGCTGCTGGCCGGGCTGCTGGCCCCCTACGGCGACGAACCCACGCCGACCCAGGAGGAGATTGCCAAGGCCCTGGCCGCCCAGCGCATCGCCCAGCTCCGCAAGATGGTCGAGTCCGAGACCAAGCGGCGCACCGCCGAGCAACTGGGCCGTGACCACGTGCAGATGTACGGAGTGCCGCAGCTGGCCGAGAACGTCGAGTTCCTGCGCGCGTCCGGTGAGCAGCTGCGTCAGATGCGCAAGACCGTGCAGCCGTTGGCGCGCACGTTGGCGACGCGCCTGGCGGCCCGGCGCCGCCGGTCCCGTTCCGGGGAGATCGACCTGCGCAAGACCCTGCGCAAATCGATGTCCACCGGCGGGGTGCCCATCGACGTCGTGCTCAAGAAACCGCATCCGGCCCGTCCTGAGCTCGTCGTGCTCTGCGATGTGTCCGGGTCGGTCGCCGGGTTCAGCCACTTCACCCTGATGCTGGTCTCGGCGCTGCGTCAGCAGTTCTCCCGGGTGCGGGTCTTTGCATTTATCGACACCACCGACGAGGTGACCGAGATGTTCGGGCCGGAGTCCGACCTGGCGGTCGCGGTGCAGCGCATCACCCGCGAGGCCGGCGTCTACACCCGTGACGGGCACTCCGACTACGGGCACGCGTTCGTGTCCTTCCTGGACAAGTACCCCAACGTGCTGTCCCCGCGCAGCTCGCTGCTGGTGCTGGGCGACGGCCGCAACAACTACCGCAACCCGGAGACCGGTCTGCTCGCGCACATGGTGTCGTCCAGCCGGCACGCCCACTGGCTCAACCCGGAGCCCAGGCATCTGTGGGGCAGCGGCGATTCTGCGGCGCCGAAATACGCCGAGACCATCCCGATGCACGAGTGCCGCTCGGCCAAACAACTGGCCGCGGTGATCGACGGGTTGCTGCCGGTCTGAGCACGGCCCATCGTGGCGCCGCCGTGCCGCAGCCTGCGCGCCGCTTGTGAACGCTGCCGTAAGCTGCCTGTTCGTGGCTAGACGGCGCAGGATGGGTGTGATGGGTGGGACGTTCGATCCCATCCACAACGGGCACCTGGTCGCCGCCAGTGAGGTGGCCGACCTGTTCGATCTCGACGAGGTGGTATTCGTCCCGACGGGTCAGCCCTGGCAGAAACACGACCGGCGGGTCAGCGCGCCGGAGGACCGGTATCTGATGACGGTGATCGCCACCGCGTCCAACCCGAGGTTCTCGGTCAGCCGCGTCGACATCGACCGGGGCGGGGCGACCTACACCAAGGACACCCTGCGTGATCTGCGTGACCTCAACGCCGACGCCGACCTGTATTTCATCACCGGAGCCGACGCCCTGGCCTCCATCCTGTCCTGGCAGAACTGGGAGGACATGTTCTCCATGGCGAGGTTCGTCGGCGTCAGCCGGCCGGGCTACGAGTTGGACGGTGAACACATCGAGGCGGCGCTGCGTGAGCTGCCGCCGGACGCATTGACACTGGTCGAGGTGCCTGCGCTGGCCATCTCGTCCAGCGACTGTCGCAAGCGGGCCGAAGAAGACCGGCCGATCTGGTACCTGGTGCCCGACGGCGTGGTGCAGTACGTGGCCAAACGCGGGTTGTACTCCGCAGACGGAAAGGGTGAACACATCATGGAGCCGGTTCGATGAGCGCCACCGCTGAGGCCGTGGCGATGGCGACGGTGGCCGCTCAGGCTGCCTCGGCCAAGCTGGCCGACGATGTGGTCGTCATCGACGTGTCGGGGCAGTTGGTGATCACCGACTGCTTCGTGATCGCGTCGGCCTCCAACGAGCGTCAGGTCAATGCGATCGTCGACGAGGTCGAGGAAAAGATGCGGCTGGCCGGCTACAAGCCCGCCCGCCGCGAGGGCACCCGCGAGGGGCGCTGGACGCTGCTCGACTACGTGGACATCGTCGTGCACATCCAGCACCAGGACGAGCGGGAGTTCTATGCCCTGGAACGGCTGTGGCGGGACTGCCCGACCGTTCCGGTCGAGCTTGGTGGTCCGGCGGACCCGGAAATCACGGAATGAGGGCGCGATGAGGGTCCGTCGGCTGGTGCTGTTGCGCCACGGCCAGACCGAGTACAACGCGGGCAGCCGGATGCAGGGGCAGCTCGACACCGAGTTGTCCGATCTGGGCCGCGACCAGGCCGCTGCGGCGGCCGAGGTGCTGGCCAAGCGCCAACCGCTGTTGATCGTGTCCTCGGATCTCAAGCGTGCCCTGGATACCGCGATGACCCTCGGCGATCGCGCCGGGATTGCGGTGGCCGTGGACAAGCGGTTGCGGGAGACGCATCTCGGGGACTGGCAGGGGCTGACGCACCAGGAGGTGGACACCGCGGCCCCGGGCGCCCGCGTGGCGTGGCGTGAGGACGCACGGTGGGCACCGCACGGTGGCGAGAGCCGCGTCGACGTGGCCGGCCGCAGTGTTCCGGTTGTTGCTGAACTTGTTGCCGGGCAACCCGATTGGGGTCTGGATCAGGCCGGGGGAGGAGCAGACCGTCCGGTCGTGCTCGTCGCCCACGGCGGGCTCATCGCGGCGCTGACCGCCGGCCTGCTCGGCCTGCCGGTGGACAACTGGCCGGTGCTGGGCGGTATGGGTAACGCCAGCTGGGTTCAGTTGTCGGGGCACTCCGAAGACGACGGAGACTTCGACGACATCAAATGGCGGCTGGATGTGTGGAACGCCTCGGCACAGGTGGCCAACGATGTCCTCTGATCGCTCGTCCGACCGCAGGCCGGTGCTGCTGGTCTTCGCCGACTCCCTGTCCTATTTCGGTCCCACCGGTGGTCTGCCGTCCGATGATCCACGGATCTGGCCCAACATCGTGGCCGAGCAGCTGGGCTGGGACGTAGAACTCATCGGCCGGATCGGCTGGACCACCCGCGACGTCTGGTGGGCCTCCACCCAGGACCCGCGGGCGTGGGCGGCGTTACCGCGCGCCGGTGCCGTGGTCTTTGCCACCAGCGGCATGGATTCGCTGCCCTCGCCGCTGCCGACGGCGCTGCGCGAGCTGATCCGGTACGTGCGTCCGGCCTGGTTGCGGCGCTGGGCGCGGGACGGCTACGGCTGGATTCAGCCGCGGTTGTCGCCGATCGCCCGGGCGGCACTGCCACCGCATGTGACGGTGGAGTATCTGGAGATGACGCGCAACGCCATCGATTTCAACCGACCGGGCATTCCGGTGGTGGCCTCGCTGCCGTCGGTGCACATCGCCGATACGTACGGCAAGGCCCATCACGGACGTGAGCCCACGGTCAGGGCGATCACGGACTGGGCCGCCGAGCATGACGTGCCGTTGGTGGATCTCAAGGCCGCGGTGGCCGACGAGGTGCTGGGCGGGCGCGGCAATCCCGACGGCATCCACTGGAATTTCGAAGCGCACCGGGCGGTGGCCGAGCTGATGCTCAAGGGTCTTGCCGATGCCGGTGTGCCACAAATGGATTCCACCGACTGACGATGGCGGTCATGGTGGTGACCGACTCGACGGCGCGGTTGCGGCCCGAGTTGTGCGAACAATGGGGTATCCGGCAGGTGCCGTTGCACATCCTCGACGACGGCAACGACCTGCGCGACGGTATCGACCCGATGCCGACCGACATCCATGACCGGCCGCGCGTCACCACGTCCGGGGCGTCGCCTGCCGATCTGGCCGAGACCTATCGGCAGGCGCTGGCCGACAGCGACGGTGACGGTGTTGTCGCAGTGCATATTTCGGCGGCGCTGTCGGGCACTTACAGCACCGCGGCGGCCGTGGCCCGCGAGATCGGACAGGCTGTACGGGTGGTGAACTCCCGGGCTGCCGCCATGGGGGTGGGGTTCGTCGCCCTGGCGGCCGCCGAATCGGCCCGGGCCGGTGGCTCACTCGACACGGTGGAGGCGGCAGCGCGTGCCGCGATCCCGCGCGGTCAGGCGTTCATCGTGGTGCACCGGCTCGACAATCTGCGGCGCAGTGGCCGGATCGGTGCGGCGGCATCGTGGTTGGGCACCGCACTGTCACTCAAGCCGCTGCTGCACCTCGACGTGGACGGCCGGCTGGTGCTCTCCCAGCGCATCCGGACGATATCGAAAGCGCATGCGGCACTTGTGGATCAGATCGCCGAAGCCGCGGGGGACCGGGCCGTGCGCGTGGTCGTGCACCACGTCGACAACCCGGACGGCGCCGAGGAGATCGCGGCGGCACTCACCGACCGGTTGCCGAACCTGCAGTCGCTGGCGGTGACGGACATGGGCGCAGTGCTGGCCGTGCATGTCGGTGGTGGCGCGGTGGGCGCCTGCATCACGGTGGCCGACGCGTAGTCCGGCGCCTGCCCGCGCTTGGGTTTGTCTGCCGTCCGGCGCTTGCCCGCGCCGTTTTTCTACTCCAGGGCTGTGGATCGACGGCGCGCACAACCGTCAGGTAGAAATCGGCGCAGCGGAATGGCGCAAACGGCGCTGTATCAGCGCGTAATTGAGCCGGAGCTAGCCGGCGAACCGCCCGGTGACCGGCGGCAGATCCTTGAGCGTGAGGATGCCGGGCTTGGCGGCCACCACGGCGGGCACCGCATTGGTGACCGGCAGCGCGGTGTAGATCATGCCGAGCCCGTTGAGGCTGACCTCGCTCCAGTCCTTCGACGGCAGGCAGTACACCACCGTGCGCATGTTGGGCACCCCGAACACCTGGATCACGTGACCGTGCGCCACCGGCTTCGGCGGGGTGACGTGCTCGCCCATGATCCAGTTGAATCCGACGCTGACGACGTTCTTGTCGCCGACCCAGCCGCGGTGATACCCGTAGACACTGGCCACGGTGCCCTTGGGGATCTGCATGAACCCCAGGTCGGAGTCCTCGGTGGCCGGGGTGAACGTGACATCGAAGGTGATCCGGTCGAGCTTGGCGCCGATCGCGTCGGCCATCATCGCCGCCGACTCGGCGAACACTTCACTCTCGAGCCGGACACTCTCGGCCAGCCCGGGCGTCTCCGGGTCCTTGCCGAAGCCCATCGCGGCCATGGTTCCGGCCGATTCGTAGACCCCACAGTCGACGGACTCGGTGATCCGGATCTCGTCGACGCTCTCGCACGCGCTGGACAGCACCATGCCCATCATGTTGGTCAGGCCTGGATGCGCCCCGCTGCCGAAGATCGTGGAATTTCCTGTCTGGCAAGCCTTCTCGATGCGCTCCCGGTCTTCGGGGGTCTGCTTGCCGCCGGTGATCCAGGCGGCGCTGGAACAGACATTGACGCCGGCCTCCAACAGGCGGACCAGTTCGTCGACGCTGGGCCAGATCGGGTTGTAGCAGCAGGCGTCGGGCTTCAGGGCGATCAGCTCGTCGATGGAATTGGTGGCCTTGATGCCGGTGGGCTCGGGCCAACCGGCCAGCTCGGCGGCATCCACACCCACCTTGTCGGCGCCGTACGCGTACACACCGACCAGTTCCATGTCGTCGCGGCCGATGATCGCGTGTAGCGAGCGTCGTCCGATATTGCCGGTGGTCCATTGGATGACTCGGATCGGCTTACCCGCTGCGGTCATGATCGCCTCCTCGCTGAGCGCTGGACTCTAGACACTATCGGTGACTTGTTCACTCGCGGTAGGCACACCACCGACGCACAATCGAACTGTGGGGCGGGCTCGTCCCACGACGCCATGAATCGAGGTCAGATCATGGACATCCTCTATGCCCTCTCCGCGGCCGGGGCCGGCGCGATCGCCCTGCTCTGGCTCGGCGCGAACAATATCCGTGTGGTCAGACAGTACGAGCGCGGCGTGGTCTTCCGGTTCGGTCGAGTGCAGGACAACGTCCGGCAACCAGGGTTGACGATGCTCGTTCCGGTCGCCGACCGGCTGCAGAAGGTCAACATGCAGATCATCACGATGCCGGTTCCCGCGCAGGACGGCATCACCCGCGACAACGTCACCGTGCGGGTCGATGCGGTCATCTACTTCAACGTGATCGACCCGGTTCGCGCGGTGGTCGATGTCCAGGACTACATGTCGGCGATCGGCCAGGTGGCGCAGACCTCACTGCGGTCGATCATCGGCAAGAGCAACCTGGACGACCTGCTGTCCAACCGGGAGCGGCTCAACCAAGGCCTGGAACTGCTGATCGACAACCCGGCGGTGGGCTGGGGGATCCACATCGACCGGGTCGAGATCAAAGACGTCGTGCTGCCGGATTCGATGAAGCGGTCCATCGCGCGTCAAGCCGAGGCGGAACGGGAACGACGGGCCCGCGTCATCACCGCCGACGGCGAACTGCAGGCGTCGGAGAAACTCGCTGCCGCCGCCGATGTGATGGCGGCCGACCCGGCGGCCCTGCAGCTGCGGCTGTTGGAGACCGTCGTCGAAGTGGCTGCGGAGAAGAACTCCACCGTGGTTCTGCCGTTCCCGGTGGAACTGCTGCGGTACCTGGAGCGGGCGACGCCCCAGCAGCCTTCCACCAGAGTGGCGGGGTGACCACCCGGTAATCCCCAGCGTGCGATTCATCCACAGGAGTTGTGCGCCGGCGCCCCGGGCGCCTCGGATCGTCGTGGCCCGCACTTACCGTCGCGGGCATGGGAACCGAATTGTCGGTGGAGCGGCTCCGTCGTCTCGGCGGTGATGGTCGGGGCGGCGGAGATGACGCCGACGCCCAGAGCGACCGTGGCGAACAAGGCGCCGCGTCCGAGAGCGCGCTGTCGAGATGGCTGCCCGATACGACGCCGGGGGACGGCCCGGGCTGGTTGACGAGGGTCCGGGCGGACCCCGGACGTGCCGGCGCCGTGGTGCTGGCCGGCGTCGGGGTCCTCGCGATCCTGGTCACCGTTTTCACCTTGATCCGTCAGCAGGCACCGCCGGTCGCCTCGGCCAATCTGCCACCGGTGCAAATGGTTTCGTCGGCGGTACCGACGCCGGATGCGAACGCCCCGCCAGGACCGGTGGTGGTCAGCGTGGTCGGGTTGGTGCACAAGCCCGGTCTGGTGACCCTGCAATCCGGGGCGAGGATCGCCGATGCGCTGGAGGCCGCCGGTGGCCCACTCGACGGTGCCGACCTGATCGGGCTGAACATGGCCCGCCGGGTCGGCGACGGCGAGCAGATCGTGGTCGGCATCGACCCGCCGCCGGGACAACCGGCGACCATGGGCAGTTCGGTCGCCGCCGACGCGTCGCCTTCCAGGCAACCCGGTGTGCCGCAGAAAGGGGCTTCGAAAGCCACGCCCGGCGCGCCTGCGGGGCCGGTGGACCTCAACACGGCGACGGTCGAGGACCTCGACACGCTGCCCGGTGTCGGTCCGGTGACCGCCGAGGCGATCGTGGCCTGGCGGTCTGCGCATGGTCGGTTCGACAGTGTCGATCAACTCGGCGACGTGGACGGGATCGGTCCGGCGCGGCTGGAGAAACTGCGTGAGCTGGTCCGGGCGTGACGCTTCCGACAGGGACGGGCCCGCCGACGGGTGGGTCGCGGGGCAGCCACTGGATCTGCGCCTCGTCCCGGTCGCTCTGACCGCGTGGTCGGTGTCGGCGGCGACCATCGTCTGGGGCGTGGGTGTCGCGGTGGTGGTGGGCCTCGGCGCAGTGGGGTTGACCTGGCTGGCCGCCCGGTGTGGAGACGATGAGGGCGCGGGTGTCGCCGCTGCGATTCTGGCGGTGGCGGCCGTCGCGGGCGGATTCGGCGTCGCAGTCGGACTGCGCGTGCATCAGGTCGAACACCACCCGATCGGTCGCCTCTACGGCGCGACCGGGACGGTCGAGGTCGTGCCCGCCGAGACCCCGCGGACGATCAGCGGCGGCCGGGTGATGTTCCGGGCCGGGCTGCATCGGGTCGACCAGGCCCCGATGGCGGGGCGCGTCCTGGTGTTCGCACCACCGGGCTTCGGGGCGGTCGATCCGGGGCGTCCGGCGACGTTCCGGGCGGCCGTGGGGCGTCCGGGCCGGAGGGATCTGAGCGTGGCCGTGCTGTCGGCGTCGGGTCAGCCGTCGCTGGGCGAGGCATCGGCTGTGCAGCGCGCCGCCCAACGGATCCGTGCCGGCTTCGCCGAGGCGGCCCGTGCGGTGCTGCCCGCCGATCAGGCGGCCATGCTTCCCGCGTTGGTGCTGGGGGACACCTCGACGGTCACCGGCGCGACGACCGCACAGTTCCGCACCGCGGGTCTGACCCATCTGACGGCGGTGTCGGGCGCCAACGTGACCATCGTGTGCGGTGCGCTGCTGCTCAGCGCGGCACTGATCGGGCCACGAGCGGCCGTGCTGCTCGCGGGCGCCGGGCTGGTCGGGTTCGTCATCGTCGTGCAGCCCTCGGCCAGCGTGTTGCGGGCCGCGGTGATGGGGGCGGTGACCCTGCTCGCGGTGTTGACCCACCGGCGTCGGCGGGCGGTACCCGCATTGGCCGCCAGCGTGATCGCGCTGATGATCGCCACCCCCGAACTCGCGGTCGACGTCGGGTTCGCGTTGTCGGTGTGTGCGACGGCGGGCATCGTCGTGCTGGCGCCGGTATGGTCGGGCCGGCTGCAGGCCCGCGGCTGGCCGCGCCCGGTGGCGGCGGCGGTCAGCGTCGCGGTCGTGGCCCAACTGGTGACCGCGCCGCTGGTGGCCGGGATCTCAGGGACGGTCAGCCTGGTGGCGGTCGCCGCCAATCTCGCAGTGGCGTGGGTGATTCCGCCGATCACCATCCTCGGCACCGCGGCGGCGGTGTGCTCGACGGTCTGGCCGGGTGCAGCCCAACTGTTGATCCGGTTCACCGGACCGGAGCTGTGGTGGCTGCTGTCGGTGGCCCGCTGGGCTTCGGCACTGCCGGCAGCCGCCGTGCCGTCGCCCTCGGGGTTGGCCGGCGTGGTGTCGGTGGCACTGGGCGGGGTGGCGTTGACGGTGTTGTGGCGGCTGCGCTGGATGCATCGCGGGTTGGCCGCGTTGGTGTTCGGGTTGCTGGCCTGGGCGCTGGCGGGCCAGGTGGTCGGGGCTGTCGGGTCGGCGTGACACGATCATCGGTGTGAGCGTACAGATCGACGGTCTGCACCTGGTTCTGGGCGATGAGGAACTGCTGGTCGAGCGTGCGGTGGGGTCGGTGCTGCGGGCGCTGCGCCGGCAGGCCGGGTCCGATGACGTTCCGGTGGACCGGATGCGGGCCGGTGAGGTCAGCACCAGCGAGCTCGCCGAGTTGCTGAGCCCATCGCTGTTCGCCGAGGAACGCCTGGTGGTGCTCGAGGCGGCCGCCGAGGCAGGCAAGGATGCCGTGGCCCTGATCGCCTCGGCCGCAGCCGATCTGCCGCCCGGTACGGTGCTGTGTGTCATCCACTCCGGTGGAGGGCGGGCCAAGGCGCTGGCCGATCAATTGAAAAAGCTTGGCGCACAGGTGCATCCGTGCGCGAAGATCAGCAAGCCGGCCGAGCGTGCAGATTTTGTGCGGGGCGAGTTCCGCACACTGCGGGTCAAGGTGTCCGACGACACGGTCACCGCGGTACTTGACGCGGTCGGCTCGAACATCCGTGAGCTCGCCGCGGTGTGCTCACAGCTCGTGGCCGACACCGCAGGGCAGGTCGACGCGGTCGCGGTGCGCCGCTATCACAGCGGCAAAGCGGAGGTGAAGGGCTTCGACATCGCCGACAAGGCGGTGACCGGAGATGTCGCGGGGGCCGCTGAGGCGTTGCGGTGGGCGATGCTGGCCGGCGAGCCACAGGTGGTCCTGGCCGATGCGCTGGCCGAGGCGGTGCACACGATCGCGCGGGTGGGTCCGCTCTCGGGAGATCCGTACCGGCTGGCCGGTGAACTGGGGATGCCGCCCTGGCGGGTGCAGAAGGCCCAGAAGCAGGCGCGCCGATGGTCGCGGGACTCGGTGGCCGAGGCCATGCGGGTGGTCGCCGCGCTCAACGCAGACGTAAAGGGCGCAGCGGCAGATGCCGACTACGCCCTTGAAACAGCGGTACGCCGGGTGGCGGAACTCGCCACCCGGTGAACCGGGAAAACTATTTCGGGTTGAACCGAAGGATCAGAGCTTGTTCAGCGCCAGGGCCAGGGCCGACTTCTTGTTGGCAGCCTGGTTGGCATGGATGACGCCCTTGCTGGCGGCCTTGTCGAGCTTGCGGCTGGTCGACACCAGCAACTCGGCGGCCTTGTCCTTCTCGCCCGCGTCGATGGCCTCGCGGAAGCCGCGCACGGCGGTACGCAGCGACGACTTCACCGACTGGTTACGCAGCCGACGACGCTCGTTGGTGAGGATGCGCTTTTCCTGCGACTTGATGTTGGCCACGTAAAAATTCCTTCGTAATTCTCTAGCTGGGGTTACCGAAGTCTGGGTGCGCACACCCGCACTGCGGGCAGCGACTGTTCAGGGTACCAGCGAGGCATCCGAACTCCCAAAGCGGCGCCGGCCGAACATGGGCTGCCCGCGCCCCGGTTCCGAACACTTGTACCACGTCAATCGGCCTTTGGCCTGCCGAAACGGGCTGCGCCGTTGACCCGGCGAAACGGCGTCAGGTGCGGCAGCATGGCAAGGGTGAGCCTGAGAACAGTCCGTACCGAAGGGCCAGGATCGAACGGGTCCGGCCCGGCCGGACGACGTGCCGCTTCGGCGCGCCGCGTCAGACATCAGGGCGTCTTCGACGGCTACAACCAACTTGGCCGCTACTCGGAGGCCTTCGACGAGATGTTCGACGGCTCTGGCAACGTGCGCGGACCGTACAAGGGGATCTTCGCCGAGCTTGCTCCGTCGGACGCCTCGGAGCTGCGGTCGCGGTCGGACGCGCTTGGGCGGGCGTTCATCGATCAGGGCATCACATTCTCGTTGTCGGGGCAGGAGCGGCCGTTCCCGCTCGACCTGGTGCCACGGGTCATCTCGGCGGCTGAATGGTCCCGACTGGAACGGGGCATCACCCAGCGGGTCAAGGCGCTGGAGATGTATCTCGACGACATCTACGGCGAGCAGGAGATCCTGCGCGACGGCGTGATCCCGCGTCGGCTGGTCACGTCGTGTGAGCACTTCCACCGGGAAGCCGCGGGCATCGTCCCGCCCAACGGGGTGCGCATCCACGTCGCGGGCATCGACCTGATCCGTGACGACAAGGGTGACTTCCGGGTGCTCGAGGACAACCTGCGGTCGCCGTCCGGGGTGTCCTATGTGATGGAGAACCGGCGCACGATGGCGCGCGTCTTCCCGAACCTGTTCGCCACCCACCGGGTGCGCGCGGTCGGCGACTACTCGTCGCACCTGCTGCGGGCGCTGCTCAACGCCGCACCCACCAACGTCGCGGACCCGACTGTCGTGGTGCTCACCCCCGGCGTCTACAACTCGGCCTACTTCGAGCATTCGCTGCTGGCCCGGCAGATGGGGGTCGAGTTGGTCGAGGGTCGCGACCTGTTCTGCCGTGACAACGCCGTCTACATGCGCACCACGGAGGGCGAGCGTCAGGTCGATGTCATCTACCGACGCATCGACGACGCGTTCCTCGACCCGATGCAGTTCCGGCCCGACTCGGTGCTGGGGGTGGCGGGTCTGCTCAACGCGGCCCGGGCCGGCAACGTCGTGATCTCCAGCGCGGTGGGCAACGGGGTCGGCGACGACAAGCTCGTCTACACCTACGTCCCGACGATCATCGAGTACTACCTGGGCGAGAAGCCGGTGCTGGCCAATGTCGACACCTACCGCTGCTGGGTGGACGCCGAACGGGAAGAGGTGCTCGACCGGATCGACGAACTCGTCATCAAGCCGGTGGAAGGTTCGGGTGGGTACGGGATCGTGTTCGGTCCGGACGCCTCGGCCAAGGAACTGACGGCGACCGCCAGGAAGATCCGCAACGACCCGCGCGGCTGGATCGCCCAGCCGGTGATGCAGCTGTCCACCGTGCCCACCCAGATCGGCGACAAGCTGGCACCCCGGCACGTGGATCTGCGCCCGTTCGCGGTCAACGACGGCAACGACGTCTGGGTCCTGCCCGGCGGGCTGACCCGGGTGGCGCTGCCGGAAGGGTCTCTGGTGGTCAATTCCAGCCAGGGCGGTGGGTCGAAGGACACCTGGGTGCTGGCGTCGCGGGCATCGGCGGCGGATCGCGAGCTCGCCGCGGCCGAGGTGGTGCGGTCCCTGCCGGAATCCGCCAAGGGGCCCAAAAGTGATGGCGCAGCTGATGGTTCGTCGTCTCAACAACAGCAGTAACAGGGGGTGGTGGTAGATGCTGGCGCGCAATGCCGAGTCGTTGTACTGGATCGGGCGCTATGTGGAGCGGGCCGACGACACCGCACGCATCCTCGATGTCACGGTGCACCAGCTATTGGAGGACTCCAGCGTCGACCCCGACGTGGCCTCACGCACGCTGCTGCGGGTGCTCGGGATCGAGCCACCGACCCGGCGCCTGGACGTGTGGTCGTTGACCGACATCGTGGCGTTCAGCCGCGACAGTGGGGGAAACTCGATCGTCGACTCAATTTCGGCTGCCCGCGAGAATGCCCGCGGGGCCCGCGAAGTCACCTCGACCGAGATCTGGGAGTGTCTCAACACCACCTACAACGCGCTCGCCGAGCGGGAACGCGCGGCCAAACGCCTGGGCCCCCACGAGTTCCTGTCCTATGTCGAGGGGCGTGCGGCGATGTTCGCAGGCCTGGCCGATTCGACGTTGAGCCGCGACGACGGGTACCGGTTCATGCTGCTGGGCCGCGCGATCGAGCGGGTCGACATGACCGTCCGGTTGCTGCTGTCGCGGGTCGGGGACAGCGGCTCGTCGCCTGCCTGGGTCACGTTGCTGCGCTCGGCCGGGGCCCATGACACCTACCTACGTACCTACCGCGGCGTGCTCGACGCCGGTCGGGTGGTCGAGTTCATGCTCCTGGATCGACTGTTCCCCCGGTCGATCTTCTATTCGCTGCGGTTGGCCGAGCACAGTCTCGACGAGTTGCTCAACCGGCCGCACAGCCGGCTGGGGGCCACCGCCGAGGCGCAGCGGCTGTTGGGCCGGGCGCGCAGTGAGCTCGAGTTCCTGCAGCCGGGGGCGCTGCTGGAATCGTTGGATGCCCGGCTGGCCGGGTTGCAGAAGACTTGCCGCGATGTCGGAGAAGCGTTGGCATTGCAGTACTTCCACTCCGCACCCTGGGTGGCTTGGACCGACGCCGGTCACGGGGATGTGGTTGTGATCGAGGAAGGCGAGGTTTAGATGTGGCGGCTACGGGTGGTGCACTCGACCGGATATGCCTACAAGTCGGCGGTGACGGCGTCCTTCAACGAGGCCAGATTGACCCCGCGGTCGGATTCGCGTCAGAACGTCATCCTCAACCGCGTCGAGACCATTCCGGCGACCAGGTCCTACCGGTACGTCGACTATTGGGGTACCGCGGTGACGGCCTTCGACCTGCACGCTCCGCACACCGAGTTGGAGGTGTCGGGGTCCTCGGTGGTCGAGACCGACGTCGCGGAGAAACCCGAGGAGTTGGCCGGCTGGGATGACTTGAACACCGAGGCCGTGATCGACCGGTTCGACGAGGTGCTCAGTCCGACTCACTACACACCGCACAGCAAGCGGATCGCGCGCGTGGGACAGCGGATCGCCAAGGAGCACGACCCGTTCGAGGCGGTCGTGGCGGTGGCGCAGTGGGTGCGCAGCGAACTCGACTATGTGTCGGGTACCACCGGGGTGCACTCCTCGGGTCTGGATGCCCTGCGCGAGGGCAAGGGCGTGTGTCAGGATTTCGCCCATCTGTCGTTGATCATGTTGCGGTCCATGGGAATTCCGGCGCGGTATGTGTCCGGTTACCTGCATCCGTCGCGGGAGGCGGTGGTGGGGGACACCATCGACGGTCAGAGTCACGCCTGGATCCAGGCCTGGACCGGCGGCTGGTGGCACTACGACCCGACGAACGACTCCAAGATCAATGAGCAGTACGTCAGTATCGGTGTGGGCCGGGACTATTCGGATGTGGCCCCGCTTAAGGGAATCTATTCGGGTGAGGGTTCGACGGATCTCGATGTGGTCGTGGAGGTCACTCGGCTGGCTTGAGCCGGCCCGCACCCGTGCGGCCCAGGTTGCGAAAGCCGGGGTGTACGTGCGGTGCCAGCTCGTGGTGTACGGCGAGGGTCTGCAACAGTACGTGGAGGTTGTCCCGTTGGGCGGCGTCGAGGCCTGCGGTCATGCGCTCATCGTGCCGGCGCGCCAGCTCGCCGATGCGGCGCAGTGTCTTCTTTCCCGCGGTGCTGAGGTACAGCGCATGTAGTCGGCGGTCGTCGGGATTGCGGCGTCGTTCGACGTAGCCGCGGTCCTCGAGGTCGTCGACGTAGCTCACCACCCGGCTGGGCAACAGACTCAGTTGGGTGCTCAGGGCCTGCTGACTGAGGCCGGGTTGCCCGCCGATGGCGCGCAGGATGCCGGCGTGCGGAGGGGTGAGCTCGAGGGTCTCCATCTGCTCGGCGAACAGTGCCGCCGCACGGTGGCCGAGTTGTGCCAGCAGGAATGCGACGGTGTCCGGCCCAGTCTCCACATCGAAACCGTATCACCGCCAAATGGTTCACAACTGAAAACATTCGGGCCCTTGCCGCCGGTGTGACTACAGGCATATCGTTCAAGTCATGAACGATTCAACGGATGATCGAATCCAGTCCCCACGGCGCGGGGGTCCTCAAGGTGGACCGCCCTTGGCCCCGCTGGCCGCGGTCTCGCTCGCGTTGGTGCTGGTCGGGCTGGGCGTCGGCGTTGCGCTCGGCGGGGTGATGCCGTTGCCGTACGGGGCGGCCGTCGATGTCCTCCGATATGTCCACGACCATCACGGGGCGGTGCAGGCCAGTGCGGTGGGTATGTTCGTGGCGTCGGTACCGCTGGCGATCTATGCCGCGACGGCGAGCGCCCGGTTGCGGCAGCTCGGCGTGACGGCACCTGGTGCGACCATCGCCCTGGCGGGCGGGATTCTCGCCTCCGGATCACTCGCGTTGGCCGGGCTGATCTGCTGGACGATGTCGCGGCCAGAGGTGGCGGTCGACGACGGTCTGATTCGCGCGCTGTACTACCTGGTGTTCCTGACGGGCGGGGTTGGGCACATCGTCGCGCTCGGACTGCTGCTCGCCGGGATCGCGGTGCCCGGCCTCATCCTCGGACTGTTGCCGCGGTCGCTGGCCTGGACCGGTTTGGCCATCGCCGTGCTGGCCGAGGTGGCCACGCTGGTACTGATCTGGCCAGAAGCCGCGGTGATCCTGCCGATCGCCCGGTTCACGGGCCTGATCTGGCTCATCGTCGCCGGTGTCCTCCTGCCGAAGCGTCGGGCGCAGGTGCGGCACGGATGAAGCTCGGCGTGAGTGTCACGAACTATTCGTGGCCGGAACCGATTCACGAGCGGCTTGCCGAGCTGGCGACGTTCCTCGACCGCACCTCCGTCGGCACCCTGTGGGTGGCCGATCATCTCGTGCAGGCGGACCCCTCCTGTCGGACCGACGAGCCGATGCTCGAGGCGTGCACGGTGCTCGGTTACCTCGCTGCGGTGACGCGGCACATCCGGTTGGGCACGATGGTGACCGCGGCGACCTTCCGTGCGCCCGCCCTGTTGATCAAGACGGTGACGACGCTCGACGTGCTGTCGAACGGGCGGGCGTGGCTCGGCGTCGGTGCGGGCTACAACAGAGCCGAGGCCACCGCGATGGGTTTGTTCCTACCTGACACGGGGGAACGGTTCGAACGGATGACCGAACTGTTGCAGTTGGCCGGTCAGATGTGGCGCGGCGACCAAACCGCTTTCCGCGGTGAGTATCTGACCGGGTCGCAGCCGGTCGGCAGCCCACTACCCGTCACCGCGCCGCATCCGCCGGTGCTGATCGGCGGGACCGGAGAACGACGCACACTGCGGCTGGTCGCGCAGTACGGCGATGCCTGCAACCTGTTCGACGTACCCGACGGCGGCGCCACGATCGCAAGGCAGCTCGACGTTCTCGACCGACACTGCACGGATGCCGGCCGGCCGGCCCACGAGATCGAGCGGACGGTGACCACGGCACTTCACGACGACGAGCGGTCCGACGCGCTCGCCGAACGCTGCCACGCGTTGGCCGACTTGGGAATCCAGCACGTTGTGGTCATCGCCCGCGGCCGACCGCTGACCGACGCCGACCTCAATTGTGTTGCGGGCGCGGCGGAACAGCTCGCAGTCTAATCAGACAGGCCGAGGTGCCAGCGAAGGAGACGCGCCTCGTGGGCACCGATGCTCGGTTGTGCGACATCGATGAGCGGGCCCAGGCGGTCGAGGGTGGATGGGGGCGGCAGCTGGTACGCCGTCGAGGCCTCTCGGCTCAGCCATCCGGTGAGATCTGCGCTGGCGTGGGCGCGGAGCCTGTCGTCGGAGTCGACGACACCTCGCAGGTCCGCCTCGATGCGGATCCAGGTGTCGCTGCCGAGCAGGAGGGTGAACGCGGCGCGTCGCACATGGGGCGGTTGGTCTGTGCGGAGCAGTTTCCACAGCAGATCCGTCGGCGGCAGGCCAGGCTGCCCACGCAATGCCACCAACACCGCGCGCACGACGATCGGTGCCGGGTCGGTGAGCATGCCCGAGATCCTGATGAGGGGGCCGCCCAGTCGGCGTACGGCCCGTACGGCTTCGGCCCGCACCCGTGGGCGGTCGTGCTCGAGGTAGCCGCAGACCAGCTCCGCATCGTCGGCCGCGCCGCATTCGCCGAGACCGGCAATGACACCGCGCAGGGGTGAGTCGTCAACGGAGGACAGTAGTTCCCGGTAGCGTTCGGCCGAGTCCACGCCGGCCCGTCGCATTGCCCATTGGGCGCTGGCCCGTACCGTCGCAGACCGGTCCGCCAGCAAGATTTCACCGGCTTCTGGGTGCCCGATCCGGACCAGCCCGGCGAGTGCCTCAACGCGAACGCGCGCGAATCGGGCGCCGAGCAGGTGTAGCAGCATGTCGCGTTGCCGATGTGGCGCGACGGCGCGGACGGCCGCGTCAACGCACAGGCTCTGGCAGATGTTGTCCGGCTCGGTGAGGGCCGCCTCGACGACCCGAGCCGAATCAGCACGACCCGGCTCCAACCACACGCGGTAAGCGAGCCTGCGCACGTGAAAGTCGTTGCTCTGGCGGGCAGCATCGAGAATTCCATCCGAGCGTGCGCGTAATGCCTCGGTCACCGCTGCGACGGCACCGTCGCCTCGGCGCCAATCCCGCATCGCCGTCGCCACGCCGACCGCTCGGATCAACGCGTCCCCATCCGCCGCGTCAAGCGCCGAAGGGAGGGCCCGCGCGGCGTCGACCCTAACCGGTTCCACCCAGTCGGCGGAACGGATCAACAACAGCGGAAGCAGTCGCTGATCGCTGCGCATCGGCTTCGCATTCACCGAACGCTGCCGCTGTCGCCCGTCTCCTGAGCAAACGGTGAGCAGCAGGGAGAGGGAACCGGATCTGCCCCACACGGCGTCGGTGATCCTGCGCCATCGGCCGCCTGGGTGCCATAGCCGCCGCAACGCGGTGTCCAACCGCAGCCAGGTGCGTGGTCTTACAGCTGCCAGCACGGGCAGTACCTTGTCGGGATCGGCGCCTTCGGCGGCGAGCTGCGCCAGGATGTTCGCCGCCGCGTAGAAGCTTCCGCCGCGGTCCGCATCCGCGATGGCCGCGGCCAAGTCGCCCAGCGCGTCATCGCCAGGTCGCCGGAACTCCCGCATCGCCATCACGCGCCCCTTCCCCTCGGTGCGGTTCAGTGTGAGCGCAGCGCCCGGGCAAATACCAACGGATTTCGCGGAGTACGTGGCCGATCAGCTGCGCGCCTTGGTACACACTCCGGGATGAACCTGGACCCGGTGCAGATCGTCACCCAATTCGATCTGTCGGTCGAATTCCGATGCGGCCAACTCCCGCCACTGGTCCTCGGTGCCCGGCGCGATCGCCGGAACGTAGTGGGTCAGGATCAGGATGCCCACTCCGGCCCTAGCGGCGGTGGCGGCCGCTTCTTCCACCGACGAGTGGTAGTCACAGATGTCGCGGATCCGTTGCATCGGAAGCTGATTCACCAGGTCTTTGCGAATCACGGTGTGCACCAGGGCTCCCGCGCCGGCGGCCAACGTATCGAGGCTCTCGCACGGCACGGTGTCGCCGGCCAGCACCACGGACGCGCCGGCATGCTCGACCCGGAACCCGATGGTCGGTGTCACCGGCCGGTGATCGGTGGGCGCGGCCTGGATGTGCACCCCGTCCTGATCCCAGACCGCACCTGTGGTGTGTTCATGTACCTCCACGGGTGGCGGAGCCGTCAGATCCGCGTGATGGGCGATGCGGTAACCGATGTCATGCCCGAAGGCCCGCAGTGTCGCGTCGACCACCTCGGCGGTGCCCGGGGGACCGATGATCGTCAGGGGCGCAGCGTCCGGGGCGAACGTACTCACCCAGCGGGTGATGATCACGTCGCCGAGGTCGGCGATGTGATCGCTGTGCAGATGAGTCAGGAGCAGCGCGCTGAGCTGGTTGGCGCCTGACCCTGCGGCAGCCAGGCGTTGCAGCACACCACGCCCGCAGTCGATCAGAAATGTCTGGCCCCCGGCGCGGACCAGGGTTGACGGTCCGGCCCGCTCCGGATCGGGAATCGGGCTACCGGTGCCGAGCAGCGTGACCTCGATCATGGCCCCATTCCTACTCCGTTCCGGGATCGGACATGCGGGAAAAGGCTGCTCGTCGGCTTGGTCGCACCGGATGTTCGTGACCTCCCGCGTGGCCCCTTTCTTCCTGACCGCCATCGACATAGCCTGATGTGAGGTGGATCACGATGGAGGCTGCCGATGCGAATCGCGGACGTGCTGAAAAACAAGGGCACGGCGGTGGTGACGATTTCGCCGGAGACCACGGTGACCGAGCTGCTGGCCGGGCTGGACGAGCTGAACATCGGCGCCATGGTGGTGATGGGCCCCGACGGGCTGGCCGGCATCGTCTCGGAACGCGATGTGGTCCGCAAGCTGCACGAGCGGGGCAGCAGCCTGCTGGCACAACCCGTGTCGGAGATCATGACCACGGTGGTGGCGACCTGCACGCCACGCGACACCGTCGATCACCTCAGCGCGTTGATGACCGAGAACCGGGTGCGCCACATCCCGGTCCTCGACCGCGGCAGGCTGGCCGGCATCGTCAGCATCGGGGACATCGTCAAAACCCGGATGGAAGAACTCGAGGCCGAGCAGGAACAGCTGCAGGCCTACATCACCCAGAGCCGTTGACCCGGCAAATCAGGCGATCCCGACGCTGTTGAGCGGGTCGATGGCACCACGGCGATCGGTGAACACCTTGCCGGGCAACGGCATTGGGATCTTGCGCGTCGCCGTAGTGCGCCCGGCCTCACCGAGGAACTATCGCCGCCGTCGGGGCGACCTGCCCCAGGAGGCGGCTGACCCGGCGCAGTAGGTGAAACGTGTGCGATGGTGGGCTGGTGGCTGCCATCGATGTCCATCCGCCGAACAAGACCGACGTGAAGCGGCTCTCCGCGGTCTTGGCCCGGGCCTTTCACAATGACCCCGTGATGTCGTGGATCCTGGCCGACGACACGCGCCGCGCCAAGGGACTGCCGCGGCTCTTCGCCGCGATCACACGCCACCACTTCCTCGCCGGTGGTGGTGCCGAAGTGGCCGTCCGCGACGGTCAGATCGGCGGGGCAGCGCTGTGGGACGGGCCGGGCCGTTGGAAGCAGACTCCGGGCGAGGAACTGCGGATGCTGCCCACGATGGTGTTGGCATTCGGCCGCGACATGCGGCGAGGCCAACAGGTCGTCGAGCTCATGAAGCGGCACCATCCCGAGGAGCCGCACTGGTATCTCGCGGTGATCGGCAGCGATCCGACGGTGCGCGGTGGCGGGTTCGGGCACGCTCTCATGCAGTCCCGGCTGGACCGGGTCGACGCCGAACACGCTCCGGCGTATCTGGAATCGAGCAACCCCGACAACGTTCCCTACTACCTGCGTTTCGGGTTCGAGGTCACCGGGGAGATCGTGCTGCCCGACGGCGGACCCGTGATGACTGCGATGTGGCGCCGGCCGCGGTAGAGCAAATCGGCCGGCAGCCTGGCTATCCGAATACGCCGGTCATCTTCATGATCAGCAACACACCGACCGCGACGAACACCGCGATGAGCAGCACCACCCCGATGATCGCGGCCACCGAAGTGGGGCTGTACCGGTGCCTGGGTCGCGGGGCGGGTTCGCCCAGGCCCGAGGTTTGCGCCGAGTCGGGCGGGGTGGCGCCGGGAGCGACACCGCCGCCGGGTTCCAGATCGGGAATCTCGGCCGGATCGGGATCGGGTGGTAGCGCAGTCATGGCCTAGGAGTGCCCGCTGACGCCGATTTGATGCATCGGTTTGCCTGTCGCGGGCCGGCAATCACGCCACATCGTGGCTGTTACAGTGCGAAGACCGACCAACAGGGGAATCCGGTGCGAAACCGGAACTGACGCGCAACGGTATGAGGCACCGCCTCGAGTCCGATCACCTGTGGCCGGGTGTGACTGTCGACGGCTCCGCGACCGAGCCCTGTATCGAAGGAAGTCTTGGCCGTGCGGGTATTCGCGGTGCTGTCCCTGTTGGCTGTGACACTGTCACTCACGGTGGCGTGCGGGCGCCCCGACCCGCCTGCGGACGACGCGGTCGCGGGACCTGCCGGGCCCGGCCCCACCAGCTATCCACTCACCGTCGAGAACTGTGGCGTGACCGTCACGTTCGACGGGCCTCCGCAGCGGGCAGTAGCGCTGTATCAGGCTTCGACGGAGATCCTGCTGGCACTTGGTCTGGCCGATCGGATGGCCGGCACCACCACGTGGTTCGACCCGGTGCTGCCCGAACTCGCGGACGAAAACGCCGAGGTGCCCCGGCTGGCGGACAACGACCCGGGCCTGGAAGCAGTGCTCAGCGTGGAGCCGGATCTGGTGACTTCGGCCAGCGCGCATACCTTCACGCCCGCGGTCGTCGCCGACCGTGCCAGATTCGCCCAACTGGGAATCCCGACGTATCAATCACCGTCGGTATGCACCGGAGCGAAGGTCGACGGTGAGACCGTCACCCGCACTGAGCCGCTGGCATTCGACACGCTGTTTCGGGAAATCACCGAGCTGGCTCAGATCTTCGATGTGCAGCAGCGCGGCCAGGACCTGATCGCCCGACTCACCCGGCGGCTGGACGAGGCACCGTCGATCACGGCGACCAACACCACTGTGGCGTTCTGGTTCTCGGGGCTGCGGACGCCGTACCTGGCCGGATGCTGCTCGGCGCCCGGCCTGTACGCCACCGAACTCGGTGTCACCAATGTCTTCGCCGACGCCCGCGAGGACTGGCCGGAGGTCAGTTGGGAGTCGCTGGCGGACCGCGACCCTGACGTGCTGGTCCTGGCCGACCTCAACCGCAGGCGCATCGACGGTGATTCTCTCGACGCGAAAGTGAAGTTCCTGGAATCGAATCCGGTGACCAGGAACATGACCGCGGTGCGCGAGAAGCGCTATGTGGTGCTGACCGGGTCCGAGCTTGACCCCGGAATTCGGGAGATCGACGCGGTGGAGAAGCTGGCGGCCGGTTTCAAGACGTTCGGCCTGGCCCAGTGAACCGGCTGATCGCCGGCGGGATCAGTGCGCTGCTACTGGCCGGGTGTGCCCAGGCCGGGCCGACCGCGGCCTCACAGAGGGCGGCCGGATATCCGGTGACCGTGCAGAATTGCGGCAGGCAGGTGGTGATCGACACGCCGCCGCAGCGTGCGGTCTCGCTCAACCAGAGTTCCACCGAGATCCTGTTGTCACTGGGCCTGGCCGACCGCATGGTCGGAACCGCCACCTGGACCGATCCCGTCAGGCCCGACCTGGCGGCCGACAACGCCCGGGTGCCACGACTCGCGGTGAACAAACCGTCTCTGGAGAGCGTGCTCGACGCCGAACCCGATCTGGTGACGGCGTCCTTCGGCGGAACCCTCGGGCCTGGTGGCGTCGCCGACCGGGATCAGTTCGCGGAACTCGGCGTCCCGACGTATCTGGCGCCCAGTGACTGCGAAGGCAAGACGTCGGTCAACGGCGACGGGGCGCGGAGCGCACCGTTCACCATGGACGCGATCTACGCCGAAATCCGGGACCTGGCAACAATCTTCGATGTCACCGAACGCGGCGATCAGCTCATCGCACAGTTGCGTCAACGGATGGCCTCGGCCACCGGGACAGAAACAGGCATCGATATGGCGTTCTGGTTCTCCGATATCCGTGCCCCCTATTTCGCCGGCTGCTGTGGATCGCCCGGGGTGATCGCCGGCACGGCCGGGGCACGTAACGTCTTCGCCGACACCAGCGACGAATGGCCGCAGGTGAGCTGGGAGAGCGTGGCCGATCGCGACCCGGATGTGCTGGTGCTGGCGGACCTGAGCCGACGCACGATCGACGGGGACGCGCTGGCGACCAAAATCGAGTTCCTGGAATCGAATCCGCTGACCCGAGGACTCACCGCGGTGCGGCAGCGTCGCTACATCGTGGTCAACGGGGCCGATCTCAACCCGTCGATCCGCACGGTCGACGGCGCCGAGAAGGTGGCGAAAGGCCTGCGGGACCTCGGATTCGGTTCACCGCGGTGAGCGTGCGCACCGGTTGGCTCGGCGGGCTGTGGGTCGGCGGCCTCCTGCTGCTGGTGTTCTCGGCGGCGGTGGCCATCACCATCGGGCCCGCCGCACTGTCGGTGGGTGACGTGTACCGCATCGTCGGCGACCGGCTCGGCGTCGGCCCGTCAGGGGCCACCCGACTGCAGGAGAGCATCGTCTGGCAACTGCGACTGCCGAGGATCGTGCTCGCCGCCATCTGTGGCGCCGGGTTGGCACTGTGCGGGGCGATTCTGCAGTCGTTGCTGCGTAATCCGCTGGCCGACCCGTTCGTGCTGGGGGTGTCCTCGGGCGCGTCGACGGGTGCCGTGCTGGTCGCGGTGCTGGGTGTCGGCGCCGGCACGCTGAGCCTGTCCGGCGGCGCCTTCATCGGCGCGGTGGTGTCGTTCGCCGTGGTGCTGCTGCTCGCCTACGCCGCCGGCGGCGGGACGGACCGGGTGGTACTGGCCGGAGTGGCCGGGACCCAACTGTTCTCGGCGCTGACCTCCTTCATCGTGTTGTCCTCGGCGGACGCCGAGCAGACCAGGGGAGTGTTGTTCTGGCTGCTGGGTTCGCTGGCCGGGGTGTCGTGGTCCGACGTGCTCATCTGCGCGGTCGTCGTCGGTGCCGGGTTGCTGGTGTGCCTGGCCTTCGCACGCACCCTCGACGCGTTCGCGTTCGGGCAGGATGCCGCCGCGACCCTGGGCGTTTCGGTGACCCGCGCCCGCATTGTGTTGCTCGTGATCACCGCGTTGATGACCTCGGCCCTGGTCAGTGCCGCCGGCGCGATCGGGTTCGTCGGGCTGGTGCTGCCGCATGCCGCCCGGTTCGTCGTCGGGCCCGGCCATCGGCGTCTGCTGCCCACCGCGGCGATCTTCGGCGCCGTCTTCATGGTGTGGGTGGACACCCTGGCCCGGACGGTGTTCGCGCCGCAGGAGTTACCCACCGGAGTGGTCACCGCGCTGCTCGGGGTGCCGGCCTTCGCGTTGATCCTGTTGCGGCGCAAGAAGGTTGACCGATGACCCTGCGGGCGGGCGAGGTGCGCTGGATCCGGTCCGGCCGGGTCGTGCTCGACGGTGTGACGGTGGATCCGGCCCCCGGAAGCACGGTCGGGTTGTTGGGTCCCAACGGGTCAGGCAAGTCCTCGCTGCTGCGACTGCTGGCCGGTATCGATCGGCCCGACTCGGGTGTCGTGCAGCTCGACGGCCGTGATCTGCACAGGATGTCGCGGCGTGCGGTGGCGCGGCGGGTGGCGATGGTCGGCCAGCACGCGGAGACCGACCTGGACATCGCCGTGCGCGATGTGGTGCGGCTCGGACGGATCCCGCACAGCTCGGTGTTCGGCGGTGGTGGCGACGACACCGCCGCGGTGGCCGCCGCCCTGTCGGCCACCGGTCTCGACGGTATGGCCGACCGCCTGTGGCACACCCTCTCGGGCGGGGAGCGTCAGCGCGTGCAGATCGCCCGCGCTCTCGCGCAGGAGCCCAGCGAGTTACTGCTGGACGAGCCCACCAATCACCTCGACATCGCGCACCAACTGGAGATCCTGGCGCTGATCCGCACCCTCGATGTCACCGCCGTGGTGGCCCTGCACGACCTCAACCTGGCGGCGATGTTCTGCGACCACGTCGTGATGCTGTCGGCGGGACGGGTGGTGGCCACCGGTAGCCCGGTCGAGGTATTGACCCAAGAACTGGTGGCCGACGTGTACGGCGTGCAGTGCCGGATCACCGTCGACGACGCCGGACCGTACGTCCGGTTCGTGGGAGCCGGCGGCTCGGCGGGCTAGCTCCAGGAATACTCGGCGCGCAACCGGACTGCGACCGATTCGAATCGCTGACGGTCAAGGATGGCGCCCTCACGGCGGATGCCTTCCTCGGGAACGTCGAGCACCCGGTCCAGCCGGACCCAGCTCGGCCGGCCGTCGTAATCCCAGGTGCCGACGCCGATGCCGATCCAGTCCGGATCGTCTCGGTGGTAGTCCTGGCTGGACAGCATCAGCCCGAGCAGGGTGCGCTGATCGCGACCCACCACCAGAACCGGGCGGTCCTTGCCCTGGGTCGGGTCATCCTCGTAGACGACCCAGGTCCACACGATCTCGCCCGGATCGGCCTGCCCGTCCAGATCGGGCGCGTAGACGACTTTGCGGGCCCGGTGTGCGGTGGGCACGCTGTTCTTCGACACCGGCCGGCCGGCGGTGATCGCCTGGGGTGCCGGGGCGGCCGCACCGGCGAGAACGCCCAGGCCCAGCCTGAGGCCCTGCTGAAGCCCTTGTTGAAGGCCTTGCTGCACGGTGCGGGGCACGTTGTCGGTGGTCTGTAGCTGGCGCACGAACTTGGGTGCTTCGTTGAACACCAGGTTCTCGGCACCGTCCATCACGCCCTTGAGAACCTGTTGGAACGCCTTCCACTGCGACGCCATGGTGTCGAGCATAGGCGAGGGGACCCCCGGCGATTGTGTCGCGACGGTGGTTGCTCGATACCCTTAGGGAGCACAGCACGTGCTGGACACCCACGCTCACCAGGAGATTCCCATCAGCAGCTTCGCCGACAAGACGTTCACTGCGCCGGCGCAGATCAGGAACTTCTGCATCATCGCCCACATCGACCATGGCAAATCGACGCTGGCGGACCGGATGCTGCAGCTCACCGGCGTCGTCGACGACCGGTCGATGCGAGCGCAATACCTGGACCGGATGGACATTGAGCGTGAGCGCGGCATCACGATCAAGGCGCAGAACGTGCGGTTGCCTTGGAAGGTCGGGGACGAAGAGTTTGTCCTGCACCTGATCGACACCCCCGGCCACGTCGACTTCACCTACGAGGTGTCCCGCGCGCTGGAGGCTTGCGAGGGTGCCGTTCTGCTGGTCGACGCCGCGCAGGGCATCGAAGCGCAGACGCTGGCCAACCTCTACCTGGCGCTCGACCGGGACCTGACGATCATCCCGGTGCTCAACAAGATCGACCTGCCCGCCGCGGATCCGGAGCGCTACGCCGGTGAGCTCGCGCACATCATCGGGTGCGAGCCGTCCGACGTATTGCGGGTGTCCGGCAAGACCGGCGTCGGGGTGGCCGAGTTGCTCGACGAGGTGGTCCGGCAGGTGCCGGCGCCGACCGGCGACGCCGACGCTCCTGCGCGGGCGATGATCTTCGACTCGGTCTACGACATCTACCGCGGCGTGGTCACCTACGTGCGCGTCGTCGACGGCAAGATCACCCCGCGCGAGAAGATCGCGATGATGTCCACCGGCGCCACCCACGAATTACTCGAGGTGGGCATCGTCTCACCCGACCCGAAGCCCAGCGACGGTCTCGGTGTCGGCGAGGTGGGCTACCTCATCACCGGTGTGAAAGACGTCCGGCAGTCCAAGGTCGGCGACACCGTGACGACGGCGCGCAAGGGCGCCACCGAAGCCCTGACCGGTTACCGGGAGCCCCGGCCGATGGTCTATTCCGGGCTCTACCCGGTGGACGGCTCGGACTATCCGGTGCTGCGCGAGGCGCTGGACAAGTTGCAGCTCAACGACGCCGCGCTGACCTACGAGCCGGAAACCTCGGTGGCGCTGGGCTTCGGGTTCCGCTGCGGATTCCTCGGCCTGCTGCACATGGAGATCACCCGCGAGCGCCTCGAACGCGAGTTCAACCTCGACCTGATCTCCACCGCGCCCAACGTGGTCTATCGCGTTGTGCGAGATGACGGCTCCGAGAGCGTGGTGACCAACCCGTCGGACTGGCCCGAGGGCAAGGTCCGCGAGGTCTACGAGCCCGTGGTCAAGACCACCGTGATCGCGCCCAGCGAGTTCATCGGCACCATCATGGAGCTGTGCCAGGCACGGCGCGGTGAGCTCGGCGGCATGGACTACCTGTCGCCCGAGCGTGTCGAGCTGCGCTACACCATGCCGCTGGGCGAGATCATCTTCGACTTCTTCGACTCGCTGAAGTCCCGCACCCGGGGTTACGCCAGCCTCGACTACGAGGAGGCCGGCGAGCAGATGGCCGATCTGGTCAAGGTCGACATCCTGCTGCAGGGCGAGGCCGTGGACGCGTTCAGCGCCATCGTGCACAAGGATTCGGCGTCGGCCTACGGCAACAAGATGACCACCAAGCTCAAGGAGCTCATCCCGCGCCAGCAGTTCGAGGTGCCGGTGCAGGCCGCGATCGGGTCGAAAATCATTGCCCGCGAGAACATCCGGGCAATCCGCAAGGACGTGCTGTCCAAGTGCTACGGCGGTGACATCACCCGTAAGCGCAAGCTGCTGGAGAAGCAGAAGGAGGGCAAGAAGCGCATGAAGACCATCGGTCGCGTGGAGGTTCCTCAGGAGGCTTTCGTCGCGGCGCTGTCCACCGATGCCGCTTCGGACAAGCCCAAGAAGTAGCGCGCCCGGGATAGCTTCGCGCTGAGCGCAACCCTCGGCTCGTGCCCCCCGCGACCGTAGCGTCGGCGCAGTGCCCAGAGAACTGCACCTGCTGGCCTTCGGCAATACCCGGTCTACCGGGCCGTGGCGGCATCCCGATATCGACAACAGCACCGCCGGGGTACGCCGGCGGCTGATCAGCTATGCGCAGACCGCCGAGGCGGGCACCTTTGACGCGCTGTTCTTCGCCGACGGCCTGAACTACGGTCCGCCCGCGACCTGGCCCTACAAGATCACCGAGGACTTCGAACCGCTCACCGCGACGGCCGCGCTGTCCTCGGTCACCGAGCGGATCGGTCTGGTGGTCACCGGATCGGCCACCCTGGCCCATCCGTACCACATTGCCCGCCAGCTGCTTTCACTCGATCACCTCAGCGGTGGACGGGCCGGCTGGAATCTGGTGACCAGCTTCGCGCAGGCCGCGGCCGACAACTTCAGCGCCCGCGGCGTGGTGGCCCATGACGAGCGCTACCGGATTGCCGAGGAGGCTCTCGAGGTGGTGCGCAAGCTCTGGGACGGCTGGGGCGAGGACACGATCGTCGAAGACCGTGCGGCAGGAATATTCAACGACGTCAACAGAATCCAACCGACGGATCACCACGGCCGCTACTTCGACGTGGCCGGTCCGCTGGGCGCGGCTCGGTCGGCGCAGGGCCAGCCGGTGCTCTTCCAGGCCGGATCATCGGAAACCGGACGGGGTTTCGCGGCCCGCCACGCAGAGGTGATCTTCACCAGTCACGGAAACCGGAGGCGCGCGCAGGAGTTCTACTCCCAGATTCACGAGGAGTCGCGGCGGTTTGGCCGGGCCCGGCCACCGCTGATCACGCCTTCTCTGCGGTATCTCGTCGGTTCCACCGAGGAAGAGGCCAGGCGCGCGCAACAGCAGGAGTACGAGTACTTCAGCCCGCAGTATCAGGCTGGTTGGCTGCTCGAGGTCGATGTCGACGTCACCGGTGCCGATCTCGACGGTCCGGTTCCGGAGTCGGCCTTCCCGGCCCACACCGAGACCCATCAGACCGCATTGGCCGGCTACCGGTTGCTGGCAGCCGACGGGAATCCGACGGTGCGAGAGTTCCTGTACCGCACGGTCAACGGTTGGGGTGCGGCAGCGGTGGGCACCCCCGAGCAGATCGCCGACGAGATCGAACAGTGGTTCACCACCGGCGCCGCCGACGGGTTCGTGCTGCGGGATTCCGGGTTGCCCGGCCAGCACGAGCTTTTCGTCGAGCAGGTGGTACCGGTGTTACGCAAGCGCGGGCTGTTCCGCCATGAATACGCCGGCGCCACCCTGCGATCCCATCTGGGGCTCGACGTCCCGCCGCGGCAGCTGTGATGACCGAACCGTATGTGCTGTCGGCGTTCACCATGTCGACGGTGTCGCACGGCAATTTCGGGTTGTGGCGTCATCCGCAGGATCGCACCGCCGACTACACCGATGTCCGCTACTGGGTGGATCTGGCGAAGCTGCTCGACGACGGCGGATTCGACCTGCTGTTCATCGCCGACGCGGTCGGACAACTCGACGTGTTCGGCGGAGATGCCAGTGCCGCGCTGGCGCGGGCGGTGCAGACGCCGGTGACCGATCCGCTGTTGGCGGTATCGGCCATGGCCGCGGCCACCCAGCGCCTTGGGTTCGGCATCACGGTGTCCACCACCTACGAGAGTCCCTATCTGCTGGCCCGCAAGTTCAGCACGCTGGACCACCTGACCGGTGGCCGGATCGGCTGGAACATCGTGACCTCTCTGCTCGACAGCGCGGCGCGCAACATCATCGGCCGCGACCGGCAGATCCCGCACGACGAGCGCTATGCGATGGCCCAGGAATTCGTGGAAGTGACCTACAAGCTCTGGGAAGGCTCGTGGGAGCCCGACGCGGTGCTGCGCGATGCGAAGCGCGGGGTGTACACCGACCCGGCGAAGGTGCACGACATCAGCCACCATGGGCGGTATTTCACCGTGCCCGGGGCGCACCTGGTCGAGCCTTCACCGCAACGCACGCCGGTGCTCTTCCAAGCCGGCACCTCGCCGGCCGGGCGGGAGTTCGCCTCCCGCAACGCGGAACTGGTGTTCGTCAGCGATCCGCGGCCCGAGGTGCTGCGCAGCCACATCGCCGACATCCGTCGCCGGGCGGCCGGACACGGCCGCGACCCACAATCGCTGAAGTTCATCACTTCGGCCGAGATCGTCACGGACAGTACCGATTCCGCAGCGCAGGCCAAGGCGAGCGAACTTGCCGACTTCCACGATCTGGACGGCGGGCTGGTGCTGTTGTCGGCACTGTCCGGCGTCGACTGGTCGACCTACGGCGTCGATCGCCCGATCGAGCAGTTCGACACCGACGCCAGCCGGTCCATCCTCGCCGCGGTGACCGACTCGGGTGTCCGTGAGCGCTTGACGCTGCGGGATTACGTTGGGGGACTGGGCGGATTCGGTGGCGAGTTGTTCGTCGGGTCGGCCGCCACCGTAGCCGACGCCCTGGACGCCTATGCCGGGCGGACCGGGGTGGACGGATTCAACATCGCCTATCACGTCACGCCCGGCAGCTTCGCCGACATCGCCGACCACCTCATCCCCGAGCTGCGTCGGCGCGGTCACGTCCGCGAACTCGGCGATCCGACGACCCTGCGGCAGAAGCTGTTCGGCGGTGGCGACGGATTACTGGCCGGCGGGCACCCGGCCGCCGCATTCCGCAGGAATTCCGTTCATTCGCAATAGAATCCTGCCGATTCCATAGCTGACGACGCGAAACCGATTGCGGCAGTGTGACAACACATACCGACATCTCAACCACCCGTACCGGTTCACGGACGGGAGGCGTCGCGGTCAGAAAGGGACATAGCCGTGACCACTACAGAAGACCCGAAGGCGCACCCGACGGCGAATGCCGCAGGCCGCACCCTGATCGCGGCCGAATCGACCGGACTGGAATCCGGGGCGCTGGGCCCCTGGGGCGTGTTTGCCCAGGGCCTGGCGGCCGCCGCCCCCAGCGTGGCCCTGGCCGTCGTACCGTTCTCGCTGTTCGTGGCGGCCGGCAAGGGTGCGGCATGGGCCGCCGTGATCGGCCTGTCCATCGTGGTGCTGGTCGCCATCACGATCAGCTTCCAGGCCAAACGCACGGTGTCCTCGGGCTCGCTGGGAACCTACACGGGTAACGGCCTGGGCCCCGGCTTCGCCTTCGCCGCCGGGTTCAGCCTGCTGTTCGGCTACATCGGTTTCGCCACCACCGGCACCCTCGGCGGGGTGCTCTACCTCGATGCGTTCCTCGAGTCGATCGGCCTTGGCTCGCAGGCGGTTTGGTTCCGGCTGCTGCTGGTGTTCGTGGTGGTCGGCGTCGCGGTGTACCTGCCGTACCGCGGGGTGTCGCTGGCCGCCAAGTACGAACTGGCCTTCGAGTTGCTGGCTATCGCGTCGATCCTGGTGATCATCGTGGCCTCCTACATCGGCTACGGGTTCCGCATCGACTGGGAGCAGTGGAATCCCCAGCATCTCGGGTCCAGCGCCACCTTCATCGCGGCGGTCACCGCGGTGGGCTCCTATGCCGGTTTCGAGAGCGTCGCCTCGCTCGGGGCCGAGGCCAAGGACGCGCACCGCAACATCGCCAGATCCTTGCTGCGCGTGGTGCTCCTGATCGGTGCGCTCTACATCTTCGCGACCTACCCGCAGATCCTGCACTTCGGCGAGATCGACGGCGACAAGGCGGTGTTGCCGCAGCTGGCCACCAGCGTCGGGGTGGAATGGGTGAACCAGATCGTCAGCGGCGCCGTCGCGATCGCGTTCATCGTGTTCGTCACCGCGGTCACCACGGCGGCGTCCCGATCGCTGTTCACCTTCGCGCACGAAGGGGCGCTGCCCAAGGTGTTCACCAAGGTGCACTCGAACTACAAGACACCGTGGGCGGGCGTGGTGTTTGTCGGGATCCTGGCCCTCGCGTTCTCGATCACGGCCACCTTCAGCTCCGCGGGCCGGCTGGTATTCGACGTCTACGGCGGTTACGTGGCCAACTGGGGCTTCCTGGTGAGCTACCTGCTGGTGGTCATCGCGACGCCGATCTGGCTGCGCAAGATCGGCGCCTTGACCCCGGCGCGGCTCGCGGTCGCGGTCGCGGCCACCATCGGTCTGGGCTATGTGATCGTCAGCAACTTCTATCCGGTACCCGAGTTCCCGTTCAACATCCTGCCTTTCGTGTTCGGGGCCATCCTGCTGGCCGGACTGTCCTGGTACTGGTACCTCAAGCGGACCAGGCCCGAGGTGGCCAACCGGATCGGCAGCATCCAGACCCTCTCTGAGGACGAGCAACAGCGCCTGGCCGCCGAAGGAATCGGCGAGGTGCTCCAACAGTCACAGGCGGCACTGATCGATGAGGACCGGAAATGACGCTCACCGACCAGGCGTTGACCACCGGCTGGACAGTGGAAGCGGCCACCACCCACGACCATCCACTGATCGCAGATTTCCTCGCCACCACACCGGGCCTGCGGGGGCGAAAGTTCGCCGCCGATTCGCGCGACGTCGCGGAGCAGCTCGCCGGCGTGTACCCCGGGTCGGCAGTGGTCCTGCGCAGTGAATCGGCCGACGTGCTGGGGTACGCGGCGCTGTACCAGCCCGACGGTGCCGAACCGGAAGTGTTGGCAGACTTCGTATTCAGCCCGGAGGTTGCCGAGGCGCCGGTCGCGGAGGTCGTCGACGACACCGTCGACCGATTCCACCGGGTGGCTACCCCCGGCGCCTATCTTCGGGTGTACATCGGGGCCGATCAACCGGTGGCGATCGAGGCGCTCGTGCGACGTGGCGCGCGTCGGGAGCGCCAGTTCGTCGCGACCCGAAAGCCGTTGCTCGGTGAGGATCGCGCCGCGCTGGCCGCCGCGCACATCGACGGACTGACGATCCTGTCCTGGCCCGAGGTGATCTCGGGCGGTTTCGCGGAGCAGGTGCGGCAATTGCAGTTCGACACGTTCAGCGAGCATTTTGGGAACATGTCGAAAACCCCGCAGCGCTGGGAACATCACCTGCGCAGTCGGGCGTTCAATCCGGACTTCAGCATTGCCGCGGTCAACGACGACGGCGTGGTGGTCGGCTACGTACTGGGGTCGACCTACACGGAAGGCGCCGGCGCCGAGCAGGAACGCAGCGCACACACCGATTACATCGGGGTACGCCGCGACCTGAGAACACGCGGGACCGGGGAACTGTTGTTACGCAAGATCTGGCTGGCGGCGTTGCGGCGCGGGTTCACGGTCGCGTCGCTGGGTACCGACATCGACAACGCCAGCAAGGCCCACGAGCTGTACCGCCGACTGGGTTATCTCGCGGTCCGGGATCAGTACGCATACCGCATCGATCACGACGGGAGCATCCGATGAGCAGGGCAGGCACATATCTGAAGCGGCCGTCCGGATACGACGCCGAGTTGCAGTCGGTGTTCCGGCCGATCTTCGCTCGGATCGCGGAAGGCAACGTGGCACGCGAACGCGACCGGACGTTCCCGCACGAGCAGGTGCGGTGGCTCGGCGACGCCGGGTTCGGCACCTTGCGGATCCCCGCGGAACAAGGCGGTTTCGGTGCTTCGCTTGAGCAGACCTTCCTCTTGCTGGCCGAACTGGGGGAGTCCGATGCCAACGTCGCCCACATCTGGCGTAACCACCTGGCCTTCGTCGAGGACCGGCTCAACGCCCCGGTGACCGAGGACAACAACACCTGGATCAAGCGTTTCCTGGCAGGCGAGTTCGTCGGCGGGGGCTGGACCGAGGCCAACAATGTCACGCTGGCCAACCTGGCCACCACGGTCACCGCCGAGGGTGACCACTGGCTGGTCTCGGGCGCGAAATACTATGCGACAGGCAGCCTTTACGCCGACTGGCTGGATGTACTCGGCCGCGGTGACAACGGCGAGTTGTGGACGGCGCTGGTGCGCGCGGAGGATCCGGGGGTGACGCTGGTCGACGACTGGCGGGGGTTCGGGCAGCGCACCACCGCAAGTGGCTCGGCGCAGTACGACGGGGCACGCGCTGAACCGGGCAACGTGTTCCCGGCGGCCGAACGGTTCACCTACCAGGCCCACTTCTATCAGATCGCGATGCTCGCCGTGCTCACTGGAATCACCCGGGCGGTGCACCGGGATGGGACGGCTGCGCTACGACGGCGCACCCGCAACTATCCGCAAGGCCTTGCCGAGGTGCCGGCCGAAGACGCTCAACTCTTGCAGGTGATCGGAGAGATCTCGGCCGAGGCGTTCGGTGCCGAGGCGGCCCTGGGATTGAGCGCCCGCACCCTCGACCGGATCGTTGCGGGCCGACTGGCCGGCAGCGACGACCATGCCCGCGAGTTGTTGATCGACGCCGAGGTTGCCGTCGCGCAGGCGCAACTGGTGATCATCGAATCGGCGCTGCGGTCCAGCACCAAGGTGTTCGACGCACTCGGAGCCTCCGGTGTGTCCGAAGAGCTTGGCCTGGACCGGCATTGGCGCAACGCCCGCACGTTGGCGTCCCACAATCCCGTGGTCTACAAGGCGCGCATCCTGGGGGACTGGTTCGTCAACGGCAAGGATCCGGTGGCCGATCTGGTGAGCCGCGGCCGGGGCGGCCAGGGCAACTGAGCCGGGGCGGCCCGGGCAACTGAGGCGGCGTCAGTCGACCTGCAGCACCGCCTTGCCCGCGACCTTGCGATCGAGCAGGGCCTGTGCGGCGACGGCGATGTTGTCCCACGAGTCGCGAAGACCGATCTGCGGATCGAGCTCGCCGTCGGCCACCAACGTCAGCAGATAGTCCAGATCAGCTTGGAACGGTGCCCGAACGGTGAACGGCTCCAACCGTTTCCGATTCCCGCGACGCCGCTCGGCCTCGAAGTCGATGGTGGTCGGTTCGTTGGACGCCATCCCGATGGACTGCACCGACCCGCCGTCGGACACCAGGCTGAAGGCCTGGGCCAGGAGCTTTCCGCCGACGTTGTCGAGGACGCCGAACACCGGCTCGGTCACGCCGTCGAGCCCCACCACGACCTCGGCCGCGCCCAATTCCTGCAGGCCGTCACCGCGCCGCGCACTGCCGACCGCGGCGATCACGTGCGCCCCGGCCCGTGCGGCCAGCTGCACCGCGAATCGGCCGACGCCTCCGGATGCACCGGTGATGAGGACCCGGCGCCCCACCACCGGGCCGAGGGCTCGCAGCGCCTGCAGGGCCGTCACGCCGGCCACCGGAAGGGCAGCACCCTCTTCGAATTCGACGAATTCGGGAAGCTCGGCGAGATTCTCGGTGGAGACCGCGCGGCGCTCGGCCCATCCGGCTGCTCCGCTGAAGCCCACCACACGCGTGCCGACGGCCGGTCCGGTCCCGTCGGCCGCGGCTCTGGCAACGATCCCCGCGCTGTCCCACCCCGGCACTTCGCCGGGGCGGCGCATCTGATCGATGAAGTGCACCTCGCCGAAGTTCAGCGCGATCGCATGCACGTCGATCAGCGCCTGGGAGTCGGCGACCGAAGGTTCGGCCACTTCGTCGAACCGGAGGTTTGCAGGAGCTTGCGGGTCGTAGACGAGGGCTCGCATGAAGGGGCTAACCCCGAACGGTTTGGCGCTATTCCCTCCCATAAGGTGGCCGACGTGAGCCAGAAGGACCGCGCCCGGTGGGACACGGCCTATGCCGACCGCGAGCCGGACCGAGTGCCGGCCCTACCCGAGGTCTTCAGCGGCCGCGCCGACCAGTTTCCCGCGTCCGGGTCGGCCCTCGACATCGCGTGTGGAACCGGTCGGGCCGCGGTGTGGCTGGCTCAGCGCGGGTTGACCGTGTCCGGCTTCGACGTATCCACCGTGGCGATCACGCAGGCGAGGGCGACGGCCGCAAGCCACGGAGTGGCGGATCGCTGCCGATTCGAGGTCGCCGACCTCGACGAGGGCCTACCGGCCGGACCACAGGTCGATGTGGTGCTGTGCCATCGCTTCCGCGACCCGCGCCTCTATCCGGCGCTGGCCACCCGCCTGCGGCCGGGCGGCCTGCTGGCCGTCTGCGTGCTCAGTGAGGTGGGGGCGCAACCGGGTCGGTTCCGGGCCGCCCCCGGTGAACTCGAGGCGGCCTTTGCCGGTCTTGAGACGCTGGCCGCGTACGAGGGTGACGGGGAGGCCTGGCTGATGGCACGGGCACAGGTCACCGGACGGGGCTGACGGGCACTCGCCGGGCCTGCGCGAGCAGCTCACCCCAGGCGTTGAACGCCTCGGCGTAGTCGGCCGTGGTGCCCGAGCTGCCGCCGGCAAGATCCACCAACGCACCTGCGATGCTGCCGATTCCGATACCGGTGCGCTGGACCACCCGCACCAGTTCGGCAAAAGCCTGATCAGGCGCGCAACCGCGCAGGGCGACCAGAACACCGATCGCCACGTCGATCTTGATGCGTGAAGTGTCGTCTGCGCGGAGGCGGCTGTAGCTCATGACCCGATGGTGCCGGGTCGGTCCCGACTCATCCAGAGATCGGCGCACGGTGATTGTGTCCGGCGAGGTGCCACCGGTCGGTGACAATGGTGACATGCCCTGTCCCCCCGTGATCGCACTACTCGCCGCCGCATCACTGCTGATGGCCGGATGCGCGCAGATGGTCGACGGCAGCGCCGTGCGGGCGGAGAACTCGGTCCCCGTGGTCGACCAAACCTTCACCGAATCCGCGCTCGAAGGTCTCCTGATTTCCGCGGAGGAAGCCGACGAGATCGTCGGAGTGACCGGACTGAAACCCACGGAGGCCCGCGATACCAGCGACACGATGAACGTCAATGCCAACGATCTGTCTGACGAAGACTGCCGGGCAGCGGTTTTCGGTGCGCAAGAGGCGGTGTATGCGGGTTCAGGTTGGACCGGCGTGCGTGATCAGGTGATGTCGACGCCACGATCCAGGCAATCCATCGAACAGACTGTGGTGCTGTATCCGTCGGGTGATGAGGCACGTAGCTTCTTCGACTCGGCCGGGCAATTGTGGCAGGCGTGCGCCGGGCGCACCATCTCGATAGGTACCGGAGATGCGACGACGCACTGGGATATCGCTGACGTTGTCGCCGAGCGGTCGCTGTTGACCCAGTTCTCGACCGAGCAGCAACAGCCCGAGTGGCCATGCGATCACGCGCTGGCAGTTGTCTCCAATCTCGTGATCGAAACCTGGGCGTGCGGAGTGGGTATCACGAACCAGGCCGCCACCCTGGCACTGCATATGGCCGCCACGGCGGCGGACGCTTGATCATCGAAGGGCCTGGGTGGGCAGACATGCTGTCCGGCAACGCCTGACGGCCCCTACATCGGTGCGTTGGCGGGCTGGAAGACTCCGGAACTGTCGGACTCCTCCTCGGCGCGGATGACGTGCACCACGGCGTTGATCAGGGCCAGGTGGGTGAATGCCTGCGGGAAGTTGCCCAGGTGGCGGCCGGTGCGCGGCTCGATCTCCTCGGCGTACAGGTGCAGCGGGCTGGCGAACGAGAGCAACCGCTCGAGCAGGTGCTTGGCCCGGCTCACCTCGCCGATTTCGACGAGCGCCGACACCAGCCAGAACGAGCAGATGGTGAACGTGCCCTCTTCGCCGGACAGCCCGTCGTCGGTCTCCTCGACCCGGTAGCGCAGCACCAGGCCGTCCTCGGTGAGTTCGTCGGCGATCGCCAGCACCGTGGCCCGCACCCGCGGATCGTCCGACGGCAGGAACCTCGTCAACACCGCCAGCAGCAGCGAGGCGTCCAGGGCGTCGTCGTTGTAGCGCTGGGTCAACACACCGCGGGAGTCCACGCCGCGGGCCAGGACATCGGCCTTGATCTCCTCGGCGATCGCGCGCCACTGCTGCGCGTAGCTCTTCTCGCCCTGCAGCTCGGCCAGCTTCGAACCGCGGTCCAGCGCCACCCAGCACATGATCTTGCTGGAGGTGAAGTGCTGCGGCTCGCCGCGCACCTCCCAGATGCCCCGGTCGGGCTCCTTCCAGTGCTTGATGGCTTCCTCGACCTGGTTCTTCAGCACCGGCCACAGCGCCTCGGGAATCTGTTCGCGCGACTTGGCGTGCAGGTACACCGAATCGAGCATGGTGCCCCAGATGTCGTGCTGCATCTGGTTGTAGGCCCCGTTGCCGATCCGCACTGGCCGGGCATTGTCGTAGCCCGAGAGGTGATGCAGTTCTTCTTCGACCAGACTGCGCTCACCACCGACGCCGTACATCACCTGCAGCGGGTGGCGTTCGCCGTTGTTGGCACCGGACACGTCGGCGATGAACGAGAAGAAATCGTCGGCTTCCCGGTCCAGCCCGAGGGTGTACAGACCCCACAGCGCGAACGTGGAGTCCCGGATCCACGAGTAGCGGTAGTCCCAGTTACGTTCTCCCTGAGGAGTTTCCGGCAGCGACGTGGTGGGGGCGGCCAGCAGGGCGCCGGTCGGCGAGTAGGTCAGTCCCTTCAGCGTCAGCGCGCTGCGCTGCAGGTATGACCGCCACGGGTGGTCGGGGAAATCGCCGATGTTGATCCATTGCCGCCACGACTCACTGGTCTTCCACATCTTGTCCGAGGCCTCTTCGAAGGTCTGCGGGGCGGGATGTTTGGACCAGCTCAGCGCGACGAACACGTTGTCGCCCTCGGTGAGCCGGGTGCGGGCGCGGGCCTCGCGGCCCTCGATGCCGATCCGAAGGTTGGTGGTGAGCCGCATCGTGGGGTGCGAGTCCGGGTTGCGGCTGGCGCGTGCGATCGCTTCGCCATAGGCCGGGCCGGAGTACTCCCACGAGGCGCTGACACGGTGGTAGTCGAACGCCGGTTCGCAGTTCATCACCAGTTCGACGGTGCCGCTGACGCAGCGGACCGTGCGGAGCAAGATGTGTTCGGCATCCCAGTCCATGGGGGTACGCCGGTGCGTGCGTGACCGGGTGTCGATGTCGTGCCACGGACCCATCACGAGCGCGTCGCGCACGATCAGCCAACCGGTGTGGGTCTGCCAGGTGGTCTCCAGGATCAGGCTGCCCGGCAGGTAGCGCCGCGCCGATGGAACGGTCACCCCGTAGGGGCCGAGCCGGAAGTGGCCCGCATTGCGATCCAGGATCGCGCCGAACACGCTGGGAGAGTCGGGTCGGGGGACACACAGCCACTCCACGGAACCTGCCGACGAGATCAGGCAGGTGTTCTCGCAGTCGGACAGGAACCCGTAGTCGGCGATCGGCGGGAAAGGGTTCCGTAGCGACGCACCCGAGGAGTACGGCACGGGCGCCGTCGCCGTGAGCGGCGTCTCGGGGGTCTTCGAGGTGTCAGGGGTCTTGTCGAGTGCCGCGACGACATCCGTGGGCTCGGTGTGTTGCAGAACCATCCGCACATCATCATCTGCGGATACGGGTGTCGTCTACCCAAGACACGCGTGTCGAACGTTACTGGTGCGGCGGGATGAAGACGGGGTGCTGTCGACGATCGCCTACGCTTGCCCCATGGCGGCAATCCTGAACTGGTGGGACGGCGTCGAACTGTGGCTGACCGGGCTGCCGTTCGTCGTGCAGACCGCGGTGGTGATGCCGGTGGTGCTGGCGTTGGCCTATGGCATCGCGGTGGTGCTCGACGGCGCGCTGGGCTGGGGAAGCACCGGGCTGCGCCGGTTGCGCCACGCCCCGGTGGACGAGGTGGAATCGGAGTGAACGGTATGCCGCGCTCACGTGTCACGTTGATCTTGATTCTGCTGGTTGTGCTGGTCATCGTGATGTGGTTGCTGACCAGCTAGCGAGGACACCTGTCGCTCGACGGGCGCGACGGCGGAATTCTGTTATTCTTCGCGCCATGCATTCAGCGTCCGGCAAGACTGAGAGCCATGTCTTGGCTCTCATTGCCGTGGGTTCGTGCGCTGTTGCTGACGTCGCCTGTTGTCGCTGACTCCAACCCGTCCGCGGTTTGGTGTCGGTGGTGGTTCTGCGCCCGGATGCTGTTGTCTCGCCTCCTCGCCTCCCTCGCCTCCCTCGCCTTTCCGCATGACGGACCTCGCAATGTCCGCTGTCCGCAAGAAAGGTCCTCAGTGCCTGTTAACAAGCCCCATCTCAGTAAGTTCTGGCGTACTGCCACCGTCCTGGCCACCACCGGCGTGCTGGCGGTCGGCTGCGGTGGCGGCGCCAGTGATGTCGCCGGCGGTGACCAGGGTGCCGCGGGTGCCGACACCACGCTGACCCTCGTCGCCTATGCCGTGCCCGAACCGGGCTGGAGCAAGATCATCCCGGCCTTCGCCGCCAGTGAGGAAGGCAAGGGCGTTGCGGTGCGGACGTCGTACGGCGCATCGGGCGACCAGTCCCGGGCCGTGGCCGACGGCAAGCCGGCCGACATCGTGAATTTCTCGGTCGAACCCGACGTGACCCGGTTGGTCAAGGCCGACAAGGTGGCCGACGACTGGAGCGCAGGCAATACGAAGGGCGTGCCGTTCGGTTCCGTGGTGTCATTGGTAGTGCGCAAGGGTAACCCCAAGGGCATCAAGGACTGGGACGATCTGCTTCAGCCCGGGCTCGAGGTCGTCACCCCGAGCCCGCTGAGTTCCGGTTCGGCCAAGTGGAACCTGTTGGCCCCGTACGCGGCGAAGAGCAACGGCGGCAAGGATTCCGCGGCCGGGCTCGACTTCGTGAACAAGGTGGTGACCGAGCACGTCAAGACCCGCCCGGGTTCGGGACGTGAGGCCACCGATGTGTTCCTGCAGGGCACCGGCGACGTACTGATCAGCTACGAGAACGAGGCGATCAACGTCGAGCGGCAGGGCAAGGACATCGAGCACGTGAACCCGCCGCAGACCTTCAAGATCGAGAACCCGGTGGCGGTCGTCAAGACCAGCGCCCACGCCGACAAGGCCAAGGCGCTGGAGAACTTCCTGTTCACCGCCGAGGGGCAGAAGCTGTGGGCCGAGGCCGGATTCCGTCCGGTCGATCCCGCGGTGGCGGCGGACTTCGCCAAGGACTTCCCGACGCCGGAGAAGCTGTGGACGATCGCAGATCTCGGCGGATGGAAAGAGGTCGACCCCGCGTTGTTCGACAAGGACAACGGCTCGATCACCAAGATCTACAAGCAGGCGACTGGATGACATCAGTAGCGCAGAGCGAGGCAGCCGAACCTGGTTCGGCTGTGGCCGCGCCGGGGGAGTTCACTCCCGGCGCGCGGTCCGGCCGCTACGGCAGCACGTCGCTGCGCGTGGGCGCGGCCTCGATCTGGTTGAGCGTCATCGTGTTGCTGCCATTGGCGGCGATCCTGTGGCAGGCGGCCGGCGGTGGGTGGAACGCCTTCTGGTTGGCGGTCACCTCCAACGCGGCCCTGGAATCGTTTCGGGTGACCCTGACCATCTCGGCCGGCGTGACGGTGGTGAACATCTTCTTCGGCCTGGTGGTGGCCTGGGTGCTCACCCGCGACGACTTCCCCGGTAAGCGGCTGGTCGACTCGGTGATCGACCTGCCATTTGCTTTGCCGACGATCGTGGCCAGCCTCGTGATGCTGGCGCTGTACGGTCCGGCCAGCCCGGTCGGGTTGCACCTGCAGCACACCAAATGGGGTGTGGGCATCGCCCTGCTGTTTGTCACGCTGCCGTTCGTGGTGCGCTCGGTGCAGCCGGTGTTGCTCGAGCTCGACCAGGAGACCGAGGAGGCGGCCGCCTCGTTGGGTGCCAGCAATCGGGTCATCTTCGTCAAGGTGATCCTGCCGGCGTTGCTGCCTGCCCTGCTGTCCGGGGCCGGTCTGGCGTTCTCGCGGGCCATCGGTGAATTCGGTTCCGTGGTGCTCATCGGTGGCGCCGTCCCCGGTGAGACCGAGGTGTCGTCGCAGTGGATCCGGACCCTGATCGAGAACGACGACCGAACCGGCGCCGCGGCGATCTCGATTGTGCTGCTGGTGATCTCGTTCCTGGTGCTGTTCGTGTTGCGGGCGGTGGGCTCGCGTGCGGCCAAACGTGAGGAGCTTTCGGCATGACGCTCTCACCGTCGGTGCGCTACCTGCTGCGCTTTCTGGCGCTGGCCTATGTGACGGTCCTGGTGGTGGTCCCGGTCGGGCTGATCCTGTGGCGGACCTTCGGTCCGGGCGTCGGTGCGTTCTTCGCATCGGTAGGCACACCCGCGGCCATCTCGGCGCTGAACCTGTCGTTGTTGGTGGTGGCCATCGTGGTGCCGCTGAACGTGTTGTTCGGTGTTCCCACCGCCCTGGTGTTGGCGCGCAACCGGTTCCGCGGCAAGAGTGCCCTACAGGCGGTCATCGACCTGCCGTTCGCGGTGTCACCGGTGGTCGTGGGTGTCGCGCTGATCCTGCTGTGGGGTTCGGCGGGACTGCTGGGCTTCGTCGAGAACGACCTCGGACTCAAGATCATCTTCGGAATCCCCGGCATCGTGCTGGCCAGCATCTTCGTCACGGTGCCGTTCGTGATCCGTGAGGTCGAGCCGGTGTTGCACGAGATCGGCACCGATCAGGAGGAAGCTGCCGCGACACTGGGATCGACCTGGTGGCAGACGTTCTGGCGGATCACCCTGCCGTCCATCAGGTGGGGCCTGACCTACGGCATCGTGTTGACCATCGCCCGCACGCTGGGGGAGTTCGGTGCGGTGATCATGGTGTCCTCGAACCTGCCGGGTACCTCCCAGACCCTGACCCTGCTGGTGGCCGACCGCTACAACCGCGGCACCGCTGACTCGGTGTACGGGGCGTACGCCATCTCGACTTTGCTCATGGCGGTGGCCGTGATCGTCCTGGTTGTCCAGGTGATCCTCGACCGGCGCCGAATCAAGGCCGCGCAGTAGGCCTGAGAAGGAGACAAGAGCTATGACCGACGCGATCGTGGTTCGGGGCGCGAACAAGCATTACGGCGATTTTGCGGCGCTCGACAACATCGACTTCGAGGTGCCGTCAGGGTCGTTGACCGCGCTGCTGGGCCCGAGTGGCTCGGGCAAGTCCACCCTGCTGCGCGCCATCGCGGGCCTGGATCAGCCCGACAGCGGGACCATCACCATCAACGGCCGCGATGTGACCGGGATTCCGCCGCAGCGCCGCGATATCGGATTCGTGTTCCAGCACTATGCGGCGTTCAAACACCTGACGGTCCGCGACAATGTGGCCTTCGGTCTCAAGATCCGTAAGCGCCCCAAAGCCGAGGTGAAGGAGAAGGTCGACAACCTGCTGGAAGTGGTGGGGCTGGCCGGTTTTCAGACCCGCTACCCGAACCAGCTCTCCGGGGGCCAGCGTCAGCGCATGGCACTGGCCCGCGCATTGGCGGTGGATCCGCAGGTGCTGCTGCTCGACGAGCCGTTCGGGGCGCTGGACGCCAAGGTCCGTGACGATCTGCGCACCTGGCTGCGCCGGCTGCATGACGAGGTACACGTCACCACGGTGCTGGTGACGCACGACCAGGCCGAGGCGCTGGATGTGGCCGACCGGATCGCGGTGCTCAACAAGGGGCGGATCGAACAGGTGGGGTCGCCGACGGAGGTATATGACGAGCCGGCCAACGCGTTCGTGATGTCGTTCCTCGGTGCCGTCTCCGAGCTCAACGGAATCCTGGTGCGTCCGCACGACATTCGGGTGGGACGCAACCCGGAGCTGGCCGTTGCCGCCGGTGATGGGACAGCGGAGGCCACCGGGGTGCTGCGCGCCACCATCGACCGGATCGTGATGCTGGGCTTCGAGGTGCGGGTCGAACTGACCGGTGCCGCAACCCATGTGCCGTTTACCGCGCAGATCACCCGCGGCGACGCCGAGGCGCTCGGGTTGCGCGAGGGCGACACGGTCTATGTGCGGGCCACTCGGGTTCCGCAGATCGCCGGGGGAGTGCAGACTCCGGCGAGTAACGAGGATGAGGCGCTGACCGTCAGCTAGGTGGTCAGCGCCACCCCGTCAGGCCAGAGTCAGGAACAACTTCTCCAGCTCGGCGACGTCCATCGGTTCGTCGCTCTCGCCGGTGATGCATTCACGCAGACCAGTTGCCACGATCTTGAATCCGGCGCGGTCGAGTGCCCGGGACACCGCGGCGAGCTGGGTGACGACATCCTTGCAGTCGCGGCCCTGTTCGATCATGGCGATGACGCCGGAGAGCTGTCCCTGTGCGCGGCGCAACCGGTTGAGGATGGCGGCGATCGATTCCTCGTCGCAGATCATGTTGTCCCCTTAACGTTGGGTTTCTTGCTTTCATCATACCCTCGGGGGTATGTGCGTGTGGTCATGTTGTCGCTGCGGGTGGGCCGAAAAGCCACCGCATCGGACACCATCCGAGCCGCGCGCAGCTGAGGTTGCCGAGGCCGGCCAGTGCCGTCAGGCCTGCCGCGGTGAGCCCGATGGCGGGGTGGACCTCCTGGCCGAGGATCAGCGATGCCATGAGCAACACGAACCAGCCGAAGGCCCGGCGTACCGCATCGGGGTCCACGTGGGCGGTGAGTCGGGTACCCAGCAGGCTGCCGAGCACCGCCGCGGCGGTGACCGCACCGGCGATCGTCCAGTCGATCGGCACTGTGCTCAGATGGCCGGCCAGACCTGCCGCCGAGTTCATGGTGATCACCAGCAGGGAGGTTCCGACCGCGACGGGCATGGGCAGGCCGCCCAGCAGTGCCAGGGCGGGCACCACGAGGAATCCGCCACCCGCGCCGACGGCTCCGGTCACCACCCCGACTCCCAGACCCATCAAGAGGACCTTGGCGACCGGCATCGTCCGCGTCGTCGGCTCGCACGTCTTGCGGCCCCTGATCATTGCGATACCCGTAGCGATCATCACCACCGTGAAGGCGGTCAGCAGTATCGTTCCCGGCACGACATAGCTCAGCAGTCCGCCCAGGTATGCGCCGACCATGCCGGCCGCGCCGAACATCAGGCCGCTGCGCCACTGCACCCGGCCGGCGCGCGCATGAGACAGGGTGCTGACCGCGCTGGTCACCCCGACGACCAGCAGCGAGGTGGCGATCGCCTGCTTGGCCTCCATGCCAGCCACGTAGGCCAGCAGTGGAACGGTCAGGATCGAGCCACCTCCGCCGAGGAGTCCGAGGGACACCCCGACGAGGACGGCCAGCGCGACAGCGAGGGCGATCATGCCAATGCGCCCGAATGTGCCTGCTTGGAGCCGATCAGCTGTGCGACGACGCTGTCGGCATCACAGGAGGCGCCCCGGTTGTAGGGGAGCTTTGCCAGCATCATGCCCATGGCGCAGGTGTTCGTCAGCGCCGCTGTCGTCAATCCGGCGCCGATCCCCGCGGCCAGCCATTTCAGCTTGGGGGCCGCGATGCTGCCCAGCACGCTGCTCAGCACGATCGACCCCGCAACCAGGCGAACCTGACGTTCCAGATCCCAGCGTTGGGCGCCACGACGCACCCCGAATCCCTGGTTCTGCCATGCGGTCATGCCGCCGTCGAGGATCGAGACGTTCGGCAGGCCTGCGTCACGCAGGGTCTGCCCGGCGGTGCCTGCACGTTGCCCCGAGCGACAGATCAACACGATGTTCTCGTCGAGGTGCTCGGCGATCTCGTCGCGATGTTCCTGCAGCAGGTCCAGTGGAACGTTGTAAGCGCCAGGGATATGGGCGGTTTCGAACTCGGCGGGCGTGCGGACGTCGATGAGTCGCGGGCCGGGACCGGCCTGCTTGAGCTCGTTGAGTTCGGTGGCGTCGATGATCGACGAAGAGGACATCAGGCAAGACCTTTCAACATCAGGTTCCAGTACAGGGCGGGCAGCCCGTACTTCTTCAAGAGCCAGTACGGCCGGTGTGGCTTGACCGGATCGAGCAGCGGGAAGGACGGTTTCAGCGCGAAGTCGTAGTCGAACTCGGCCAGGAGCATGTCGTGTGCGGAGGTGACGATCGGGCAGGACGCGTAGCCGTCGTACGACCCGGTGAGCGGGCGCCCGCTCAGCACCGCACCGATGTTCTCGACCACCACGGGCGCCTGCTTACGAATGGCCGCACCGGTTTTCGAGTTCGGTGACGATCCCGCGTCACCGAGTGCGAACACGTTCGGGTAGCGCACATGCTGCATGGTGTGCTTGTCGATGTCGACGTAACCGTTGGCGTCCCCGCCGACATGGCTCGTGGACAGCGGGCTGGACTTGATCCAGTCCGGCGCCGACTGGTGGGGGACCGCGTGCAGCACGTCGTAGGGCAGCACCGTCTCGACGCCATCGGCAACGTTCGTCATCGTCACCTTGCGCGATGCCGAATCGATGGACCGCACTTCACTTCCGGTGTGCAGCGTGATGCCGTAGTCGGCGATGACCTTGTCCAAGTTGTCCGCGATCGCGGGGATGCCGAAGATCCGCGGGGTCGGGACCACCAGGTGCACGTCGATGTTGTCGAGCACACCCTGGCGCCGCCAGTGGTCGCAGGCCAGGTAGGCGATCTTCTGGGGGGCGCCGGCGCATTTGATCGGCCCGGACGGCATGGTGAACACCGCCGTCCCGGACTTGGTGTCGCGGATGAACTCCCAGGTGCGCGGCGCGAGATCGAAGCGGTAGTTCGAGGAGACACCGTCCCTGCCGAGCGTGTCGGTCAGGCCCTCGGTGCGCTCCCAGTCCAGCTGGATACCCGGCGCCACCACGAGGACGTCGTAGGAGTACGTCGCGCCATCGGCACACGTGACCGTGTTGGCGTCCGGGTCGACGGAGGTCACCGCGCTCTTGATCCAGATGGCACCGCGCGGCATCACCGACGCTTCGGCACGCTCGGTCTCGGCCGCCGTCGCCTGACCGCCGCCCACCAGCGTCCACAACGGTTGGTAGTAGTGCTGGTCGGACGGTTCGATGATCGCCACGTCGGTGTAGTGCTTGCGCAGCAACCGCGCCGCCACGGTGATACCGGCCGTGCCGCCGCCGATGATCAGGACCTCATGCTTGGCTGGGGTGGACATACTTGTTGTGTTTTCCTGTCTCTCAGACGATTTGCGCCGGCTCAGACTGCCTGGGTGCTGTCCACCCAGGCGCCGTAGCCACCCAGGATGTCGCTGACATCGGTGAAGCCGCGCTGGCGCAGCAGGCTGGCCGCCACCGAAGAGCGGTAGCCGCCGGCGCAGTAGACCACGGTCGGGCGGGTCGGATCCAATTCGCCGGTCCGGTCCGGCAGCTGGCCGACGGGGATGTTGACCGCGCCGGGGATCGTGCCCGCCTCGGTCTCGCCCGGATTGCGCACGTCGACGATCTGCAGGTCGGCCACCGAGCCGGCTCGCTCACCGAACGCGGCGGCGGTCAACCGTGAGGCGACCGTCACATCGTCTCGATGTTCGAACATGGTCCGCTCCGGGTTGTCGAGGTAACCCAGCACCCGGTCGAACCCGATGCGCGCCAGCCGGTTCTTGCCTTCGCGCTCCTCGCCCGGGTCGGTGACCAGCACGATGTCGGCGTCGGGTTTGACCACTGAGCCCGCGAACTCGGCGTAGCGCCCGGCCAGGCCGATGTTGATCGCGTTGCGCAGATGGCCCAGCGCGAAGTCCTCGGGGCTGCGGCCGTCGATCAGCATGGCCCCGTCGGCGACCGCTTCGGTGGCCTGACGGTAGTCCAGGGCCTCCGGGTTCGCCTCCTCGTCCAGCAGGGCGCGGTCCTTGCGGTTGAGGATCGCGTCGTAGACGAAGTAGCCGGGGGCGGGCGGCTGGCCTGCGGTGACCAACTCGATGAAGGACTGCTTGTCCGGTGCGCGCAGCGCATAGTTGGTCTGCTTCTGCTCACCCATGGTGGACGACAGTTCGGTGGACAGGTTCTTGCCGCAGGCCGAACCCGCGCCGTGGGCCGGGAAGACCCGGGTGGCATCGGGCAGCGGTAGCAGCTTCTCGTGCAGCGAGTGGTAGAGCTTGTCGGCCAGTTCGTCTCGGGTGTAGCCGATGGAGGCCAGCAGGTCCGGCCGGCCGACATCGCCGATGAACAGGGTGTCGCCGGTCAGAACGCCGTAGGGCACGGCGTCATCGGCGTGCTCATAGATCACGATGCTCATCGACTCTGGGGTGTGACCCGGGGTGTGGCGGAACTCCAGCACCACCTCGCCCAGTGAAATGTGTTGGCCGTCTTCGACTCCCAGGTGATCGAACTCGGGCTTGGCGACGGACGAGTACACAATCGTCGCGCCGGTGGCCTCGGCCAGTTCGAGGTGGCCGGACAGGAAGTCGGCGTGGAAGTGGGTCTCGATGACGTGGGTGATCTGCATGCCGAGCTTCTCGGCATCGGTGACGTACTCGGACACGTCGCGCTGCGGGTCGACGACGACGGCGCGCCCCGATGACTCGTCGCCGATCAGGTACGACGCATGGGACAGACAGTCCAGGTAGTACTGGATGAACTTCATTGTTCAACTCCTCGGTGGACGACTATGTATACCTATGGGGGTATACCGATATGTCCGAACATACCCCAAGGGGTATAGGTGTCAAGCGCATGAAAACGCCCCCGGGGCGTTCCCGGGGGCGTGGTCGGTCGGAAAAGGGTGGGGTCAGGCGGCGAAGCCGGCGCTGCGCGCGGCAAGCGCCTCTTCGTAGCGATCCAGCACCGTGGCTGCCACCAGGCGGTGCGGACCAAGTGGATCGGCCATCGGAATGCCCGCGGTACAAGCGAATTCGGCCACCCGATCGGTGATGCGGCCATGCGCCAGGAACCAGGGAGCGATCACCAGGCGGCGAGCGCCGCGCCGATGTAGGCGCTCGACGGCCTCGGGCAGGGACGGGGTCTGACCTGTGGCGAACGCCACCTCGGTGCCGGCCCAGCGGGTGCCTTCGGCCAGCACACCGGCCAGCGCGGCCGTACGTGCATTGGCGGCGGGATGGGACGAGCCCACCCCGACCAGGATCACGCCAAGATCGGCGTCGAACCGGGAAACTCCCACCGCGGTCAGCCGCTCCCGCACCACCTGCAGCAGGCGGGGATCTTCACCGAGCACATCCGCCTGGATCACCTCGGCGCCGGCGCCGGCGATCAGCTCGGGAATGTCGATTCGCGCGTGATAGGCGCTACCCAACAGCAGCGGCACCACGACGGCGCCCGGCTCGACATCCGGGAGCACCTCGGTGAGGTTGGGCGCGTTCTGTTCACAGAACGCAACCCGCACATCGGTGTCGGGCAGCAGGCGGCGCAGATGCCCGCCGATGGCGTGCGCGTTCGCCGACGAGCGCGGGTCAGCGCTGCCGTGTGCGGTGAGAACGAGCGTCACAGGTACCTCACGAGGCGTGCAGCCCGCACTCCGTCTTGGCCTGGCCGGCCCACCGGCCGCTGCGCGGATCGGCGCCCTCGGCAGGCTTGCTGGTGCACGGGGCGCATCCGATGGACGGATAGCCGTCGTAGACAAGGGGATTGACGAGGATGTCGTTGGCCTCGATGTAGGCCTGAATCTCCTCGTCGGACCAGGCGGCGATCGGGTTGATCTTCACCAGGCCGAAGGCGGCGTCCCAGCTGATCAGCGGGGCGTTGGCGCGCGTCGGGGCCTCCACCCGGCGGATGCCGGTCACCCACGCCGTGTAGCCCGCGAGTGCCTTGCCCAGCGGTTCGACCTTCCGCATGCGGCAGCAGGCCGCGGCGTCCCGGGCGAACAGGTCCTTGCCGTGCAGTTCGTCCTGCTGGGCGACCGTGTTCTCCGGGCGCACGTTCACCACGTTGACGCCGTAGACCTGCTCGACGGCGTCCCGGGTGCCGATGGTCTCGGCGAAGTGATAGCCGGTGTCGAGGAACAGGACGTCGACGCCGGGGCGGACCTTCGCCGCCATCTCGACCAGTACGGCGTCCTGCATGTTGGAGGCCACGACGTAACCGGATCTACTGGCCGGCCCGCCGGCGCCCCCGAAGTGCTTGTCCGTCCAGCGCAGGAGCTCCTCGGCACTGGCGTCGCCCAATTCGGCCGTGCCCTGCTCGACCAGCTCGATCAATTCCGCTTCAGTCAATGTGCTCATCTCGCGATCTACCTCAAGTCCGCTTCGTCGGCCCGAACGGCCCACTGGGCGAAACGCTCACCGGCGTCACGTTGTTTCACGAAATTGCGGACGATCCGCTCGATGTAGTCACCGAGCTCGGTGGCCAGCACCTTGTGCTGTCGCAACTTGCGTCCGAAACCGCTGTCCAGGCCCAGGCTGCCGCCGAGGTGGACCTGGAAGCCCTCCTCCGGGCCGTCGCCGTCGTCCACCATCTGGCCCTTGAAGCCGATGTCGGCGACCTGGATCCGGGCGCACGAGTTGGGGCAGCCGTTGATGTTCACGGTGACCGGCACGTCGAGCTCGGCGTTGAGGTCGCCCAGCCGTGCCTCCAGCTCGGGCACCAGCGTCTGGGCCCGTCCGCGGGTGTCGGCGAAGCTGAGCTTGCAGTACTCGATGCCCGTGCAGGCCATCAGGTTCTGCCGCCAGTGCGACGGCTGCGACTGCAGGCCGAGCGCGTCCAGGCCGGCGCGCAGGGCATCGAGCTTCTCGTCGGGCACGTCGAGGATGATCAGCTTCTGATACGCGGTCAGGCGGGCGCGGTCCGCGCCGGCCTCTTCCATCAGATCGGCGACCTTGGTCAGGATGGTGCCCGACACACGTCCGGCGATGGCCGAGACGCCGACGGCGTTCAGGCCGTTGCGAATCTTCTGCACGCCCACGTGGTCCACGGTGTGCGGCACCTGCTCGGGCGCGGGTCCGTCGTGGAGGGGCCGCTTCAGGTACTCGGTTTCGAGAACTTCGCGAAACTTCTCTACGCCCCAGTCCTTGATCAGGAACTTCAGCCGAGCCTTCGACCGCAGCCGGCGGTACCCGTAGTCACGGAAGATCCCGACGACTCCGGCCCACACCTCGGCGACCTCGTCCAGTGGCACCCACACGCCGACGCGTTGCGCCAGCATCGGGTTGGTCGAGAGGCCACCGCCGACCCACAGGTCCAGGCCGGGCCCGTGCTCGGGGTGGTTGACCCCGATGAACGACACGTCGTTGATCTCGTGGGCGACGTCCTGCAGACCCGAGACGGCGGTCTTGAACTTGCGGGGCAGGTTGGAGAACTCTGGGCTGCCGATGTAGCGCTCTTCGATCTCCTTGAGCGCGGGCGTCGGATCCAGCACCTCGACCAGCGAATCGCCGGCCAGCGGCGAGCCCAGCATGCCGCGCGGGCAGTCGCCACAGGCCTCCATGGTCTGCAGGCCGACCTCGTCGAGCCGGCGCCAGACCTCGGGGATGTCCTCGATGCGCAGCCAGTGGTACTGCAGGTTCTCCCGGTCGGTGATGTCGGCGCTGTCGCGGGCGAAGTCCACCGAGATCTGTCCGAGGGTGCGCACGGCCTGGGCCGACAGGGCCTTGCCGTCAGTGCGCACCCGCATCATGAAGTACTCGGCCTCGAGCAGGTCGGCGTTGTCGTCACCGGTGAAGGTGCCGTCGTAACCTTCGGTGCGCTGGGTGTACAGGCCCATCCACCGGAACCGGCCGCGCAGGTCGTCCTTGGCGATGCTGGCAAAGCCGTCACGCGAGTAGACGTTGAGGATGCGGTCCCGCACGTTGAGTGCGTCGTCTTCCTGCTTGAACTGCTCGTTGTGGTTGAGCGGGTCGCGGCTACCGAGCGCCCATTGACCCTCGTCGCGGGGTTTCTTGGCGGGCCGGTCGGCCTTGGCTGGGGCCTCGGGGGTTGTCACTGTTGAGCTCCTTCGCAAAGGAGCTGGCACTAGAATGCGCAGATCACCGGTGGCTGTCCGGCGGCGCAGATCCGGTGCCAGCTGAAACTATGGGGCGGGCGGGGTCCGAAATCAACGCATGATTAAGGCAGACAGCAACAGCTACATACGCGCTTGAAATCGACATGCCGACGAGCCACCAGCGCAATGCGGGTGGTGCTGTTGTGGGCGGCAGTCACGCCCGACATTCTGCCACGATTGTCGCCACCTGCCCTAACCGGGCCATATTTGCGCTCAGGGTGAGCAAAAGTCCGCGCTGGACAGTCTGGGAAAATCAAACCATGAGCACGCGTACCGCGCCCGTCGGTCGACCCCGGTTGGAGCGCGCTGGATCATGCTCTTCGCGCGAGCGCTCATCGGAAGACCGCGCGTTCGGCATCTATATCCACGTGCCGTTCTGCGCCACCCGGTGCGGATATTGCGACTTCAACACCTATACGGCCGCCGAGTTGGGGGGTGCCAGCCCCGACGGCTGGCTGGCCGCGCTGCGTGTCGAACTGGCCCTGGCTGCCGCCACAGTCGGGGCTGTGCCGGTGCAGACGGTGTTCGTCGGAGGCGGCACGCCTTCGCTGCTCGGCGGCCCGGGCCTGGCTGCGGTGCTGGGTGCGGTCCGGGACAATTTCGACCTGGCCGCCGACGCCGAGGTGACCACAGAGGCCAACCCGGAATCCACCTCGCCGGAGATGTTCGCGACGCTGCGCGAGGCCGGCTTTACCCGAATCTCACTCGGCATGCAGTCGGCGGCGCCGCAGGTGCTGGCCGTCCTGGACCGCACGCACTCCCCGGGGCGCCCGCCCGCGGCGGCGTTGGAAGCCCGGGCCGCTGGGTTCGAGCACGTCAACATCGACCTGATCTACGGGACGCCGGGGGAGACCGACGACGATCTGCGGCGATCGATCGACGTCGCGTTGGGCGCCGGCGTCGACCACGTGTCCGCGTACTCGCTGATCGTCGAGGACGGCACCGCCCTGGCACGCCGGGTGCGCCGCGGCGAGATCGCGCGGCCCGACGACGACGTACTCGCTCGGCGCTACGAACTGCTCGACAGCCGCCTTTCGGCGGCGGGCCTGCATTGGTACGAGGTGTCGAACTGGAGCACTGAGGGCGGGGAGTGCCGGCACAACCTCGGCTACTGGGACGGTGGCGAGTGGTGGGGCGCCGGGCCGGGAGCCCACGGCTTCCTGGGCGATACCCGGTGGTGGAATATCAAGCATCCCAATACCTATGCGCAGGCTCTCGCTGAAAACCGCTTGCCGATAGCGGATTTCGAGGAGCTCGACGACCGTGACCGGCATGTGGAGGAAGTGATGTTGCGGGTCCGGGTGCGTGACGGCCTGCCGACGTCGCTGCTCGATGCCGACGAACTGACTCGGGCCGAAACTCTCTGTGGTGAAGGGCTTCTCCTGTCGCGTCAGGGTGCCCTCGTGCTGACGGACCGTGGCCGGTTGCTCGCGGATGGAGTCGTCCGCGACCTGCTGGGGTAGAGGGCCTCCCTGCCAGGTGTGCTGTGAACAATCTGTGAGCCAACTGTGTTCGGGTGCCTGAAGTCCATGCGAATGATGTGAACTTCGTAGTAGATACGTAGGTCTGCGCATTGGGTTAGGTGAGGCTACGCTTCGGCGAATGCTCACAACGAATGCCCAAGCCGACTGCAATGACTCGGTTGTGCCCGCCTCGTTCGAGCTGCCCTCGGGTGACAGCGTGACCGGCCCGGCCGACTGGGTCGCCGAGATCGCCCGTGCGCTCACCGATGCCGACGGTAGCGACTACCTGGTCTACGAACGCGGTAACCGGTGGCTGCTGGCATCCGGAGCGCGATGCGGGATCGAGTTGGACAGTGACGAGCTGCGACTCACCAGGGACGGCGTCGTCGTGGAAAGCCGGTCGTGGGCCGGCCGGCCCGGCGTCGCACTCGGCGAGGTGGTGGGCCGGCTGCTCGCCGATGCCGAAACCGGAATTGACGCCGCGTTCGGTTGGGTCGCATTCGAATTCGGTGCGTTCAAGTTCGGCCTCCAGGACCGCTTGGCGCCGAAGACGCCACTGGCCCGGGTGTTTGTTCCGATCACCCAGATCGAGGTCACCGCCGAGCAGGTCACCGTGCGCGGCGGCGACGGTCGCCATCGCGAGGTGGTGCGGCAGCTGATCGCCGAGGGGCTGTCGCCCGCGGGCGCTCCGCGCGCCGTCGACATCCGGCAGGACGGCAGCGCCTATCGCGACCGGGTGGCGGCCGCGATCGACGAGATCACCGGTGGCCGGTACCAGAAGGTCATCCTGTCGCGGCGTTTCGACGTGCCGTTCCGGCTCGACTTCCCGTCGACCTACCGGCTGGGCCGCAGGCACAACAACCCGGCCCGGTCATTCCTCTTGCGGCTCGGGTCACTTCGCGCGCTCGGCTACAGTCCCGAACTCGTCGCCGCCGTGCACGGGGATGGCCTTGTGGTGACCGAACCGTTGGCGGGCACCCGGGCTTTCGGTCGCGGCGCCGCCAATGATCAGGCGGCCCGCGACGACCTCGAGTCCAACTCCAAGGAAATTGTCGAGCACGCGATTTCGGTGCGGAGCTCCCTCAAGGAGATCGCCGAGGTGGCCGAGCCGGGCACGGCGACCGTCACCGACTTCATGACGATCCGTGAGCGCGGAAGTGTGCAACACCTGGGTTCCACGGTGGGCGCCCGTCTCGACCCGTCGATGGACCGCATGGACGCGCTGGAAGCGCTGTTCCCCGCGGTGACGGCCTCTGGCATCCCCAAGGCCGAAGGCGTCGACGCGATCCTCCGGCACGACGAACTGCCCCGGGGCCTGTACTCGGGGGCGGTGGCGATCTTCTCGGCCGACGGCTCCCTCGATGCCGCGCTGGCGCTGCGGGCGGCCTATGAAGCCGACGGGCACACCTGGCTGCGGGCCGGGGCCGGCATCATCGCCGAGTCCACGCCTGACCGGGAGTTCGAGGAGACCTGCGAGAAGCTTGGCACGTTGTCGCCCTACCTCGTCCCAGCAGAGGAGACCCGCTGACATGTGAGTGAGCTAACACCTGGCCGCGGTCTCGGGCGATGTCGACGACGGTAGGCATTCCGGCCCCGCCGAACGGTAAACGTGCACGTCATCGCCACTGGGGAGCCTCCCAGTGGATTCACAGGATTGGTTCGGGGTACAACCCCTGATTCGTCGGGCGATGTGCCACTATTGTCCGCATGTCGGCACCCTATTTAGGCAAGGCTATCCAGACTTCGACCCAGTCGGAATCCTGCTGACATGGCAACCGAGGCTTCGACTCCGGAACCCATCGCTGTCATCGGGCTGGGCTGCCGCGTCGCCGGCAACGTCGCGACCCCGTCAGACTTCTGGAACTTTCTGCTGGAAGGGCGCAGCAACGTCACCGAGGTGCCCGATGAGCGATGGGAGCCGTACCTGCGGCGTGACCCGCGAAACGCCGCGGTGCTGCGCGAAGTCACGCGGCTGGGAACTTTCCTCGATGACCTGCCCGGATTCGACGCCGAGTTCTTCGGCGTCGCACCGCGCGAGGCCGAGGTCATGGATCCCCAGCAGCGGCTGGCACTGGAGGTCAGCTGGGAGGCGCTCGAACACGCCGGGGTGTCGCCGAGGGCGCTGGCCGGCAGTGACACCGCGGTGCTGATGGGCGTCAACTCCGACGACTACGGCAAGTTGATCATGGAAGACCTGCCCGGCATCGATGCCTGGACAGGCATCGGAACCTCGCTGTGCGGTATCGCCAACCGGGTGTCGCATCTGCTCGATCTCCGCGGACCGAGCGTGGCGCTGGACGCGGCGTGTGCGGCCTCGTTGGTCGCGGTGCACCAGGCATGTCAGATGCTGCGGGCGGGTGAGACATCGCTGGCACTGGCCGGTGGCGTCAGCGCGCTGATCGGCCCGGGCCTCACCCGGGTGCTGGATGAGGCCGGCGCCACCGCCCCCGACGGTCGTTGCAAGACCTTCGACGCCTCCGCCGACGGGTACGGCCGCGGCGAAGGCGCAGGCGTCGTCGTGCTCAAGCGCCTCGCGGATGCCCAGCGTGACGGTGACCGTGTGCTGGCGGTGGTGCGCGGCGGTGCCACGGCCCAGGATGGCCGCACCGTGGGCATTATGTCGCCCAATGGCGCTGCCCAGGCGGACATGTTCCGGCTCGCCTGCCGGATGTCGGGCGTCGACCCGGCCGGCGTCGGGTATATCGAGGCACACGGAACCGGAACTCCCACAGGTGATCCCACCGAGGTGGGCGCGCTTGCCGAGGTGTACGGCGTCGGGCGGACCGAGACGAACCGGTGCCGTATCGGGTCGGTCAAACCCAACATCGGCCACCTCGAAGGCGGCGCGGGTGTGATGGGCCTGATCAAAGCGGTCCTGGCGCTGCACCATGAGGCGATCCCGCCCACCGCCGGACTACGGCAACTCACCGGTGCGGTCGACTGGGCCAACAGCGGCCTGCGGGTGCCCACCGAAGTCGAGCCGTGGACCCGCACCGACACCCCACGCCAGGCTGCCGTGTGCAGCTACGGCTACGGCGGCACGATCGCGCACATCCTGCTCGAAGAGGGCCCGGCGGCTTCGGATCCTGCGGAGCGCAGTAGTTCTGGTGCGCTGATCGTCCCGATCTCCGCACGCTCCGGCCCGCGACTGGCTCGCCAGGCCGAAGCGCTGGCCGACCACCTGCGCGCCGGACACCAGGACGTGGCGCCGGTGGCCGCCACCTTGTGGGCCCGGCGCAGTCACGAACCGGTCCGGGCCGCGGTCGTCGCCGAGCACCGGCATGAGTTGATCGCCGGCCTCGACGCGTTGGCCCGCGACGAATCCCTTGACAACCTGGTCACCGGCGCCGTGCCGGGCGGTCAGCCTCGGGATGCGGTCTGGGTGTTCTCCGGGCACGGTTCGCACTGGGTCGGCATGGGCCGTGAATTGCTCACCGCGGAACCCACTTTCGCCCGAGTGATCGACGAGGTCGACGAGGTGTTCGGGCCTGAACTCGGGTTCTCTGCCCGGGCTGCGCTGAGCAGCGCAGACCTCGGTGGCACGGACCGGATCCAGGCTTTGACCTTCGCGATGCAGGTCGGGTTGGCGGCAGTGTTGCGCGAGCGCGGTGTGCGGCCGGCGGCGGTGATCGGGCACTCGGTCGGCGAGGTCGCGGCGTGCGTGATCTCCGGGGTTTTCGACCTACGCCAGGGCGCAGCCGTGGCCTGCTACCGGGCGCGCGGCTTCCGCGCCGTGATGGGTTGCGGCGCGATGGCTTTGGTACGGCTGCCGTTCGACCAGGCTGAGCAGCGGCTGGCCGGCCGCACCGATGTGGTGGCGGCCATAAGTGCGTCGGCGGAATCCTGTGTCATCTCGGGTGTCACGGCAGCTGTCGAGGAGGTGTGCGAAAGCTGGGCCGAGCAGGGTGTGGTGGTGCGTCGGGTCAACACCGACGTGGCGTTCCACAGCCCCGCCATGGACGACCTGACCGGCGCCCTGGCCGCGAATGTCGCCGGACTTCGTCCGCCGCGCGAGGCGGCGATCCCGCTGTACACCACCGCGCTGGCCGATCCGCGTTCCACTGCGCCGCGCGACGCCGACTACTGGGTGCGCAACCTTCGCGGGCAGGTCCGGTTCGCCGAGGCCGTCACGGCGGCCGCCGAGGACGGGCACCGGCTGTTTCTCGAAGTGTCCGCACACCCGGTGGTGTCGCACTCCGTCGTCGAAACCCTGCTGCATCTGGGTATGGATGAGCACGCCGTCATCCCACTGCTGCGTCGTAATACGCCCGAACCTGCCGCTGTCACGACTGCCGTCGCGTCCTTGTACTGCCACGGGTCGGACGTCGAACATGATGTCGCCCAGGATGATCCGTGGGATGCCGACCTGCCGGTCACCCAGTGGCGGCACCGCCGCTTCTGGCGGGTACCCACGGCGGCGTCCGGCGGGAGCGCGGTGCACGACACCAGCAGTCACACACTGTTGGGTGGACGCACCGAGGTGGCCGGTACCGTCGCCACCCGGATGTGGCAGACCCGGCTGGACTTCGACACCCGGCCCTACCCCGGGGACCACCCGGTGCAAGGCACCGAAATCGTTCCTGCCGCAGTGTTGTTGAACACCTTCCTCACGGCGGCCGGCGCGGGCGCCGCATCGGGTTCAGGCGCGGGCGCCGCACTCACCGAGGTGCGGTTGCGCACGCCGGTGGCCCCGGCCCGCGCCCGCGATCTACAGGTGGTGCTGGCCGACCGCGAGCTGACCCTGGCCTCGCGATTGGCCGATGCCGCCGAGGAGCAGGACGGCGGATGGTTGACGCACAGCAGTGCGGTGGTCGTGCATGCCGTCGCCGGCGAGAACGTCGAGCTGTCCATCGATCTGGCCGCGGCCCGGGCACGTTGCGCAGAGCAGTTGGCACCGCGCCACGTGATCGACACCCTCGCCGAACTCGGGGTCGCTGCGATGGGATTCGATTGGGATATCAAGGATCTGCACCGCGGTGACGGCGAACTGCTGGCCCGGGTGAGCTCCGACTCGGACGGCGCGCAGCCCGCCACCTGGGCGTCGCTGGTGGACGCGGCGACCTCGGCCGCCTCGACGATTTTCGACGGACCGCCGCGGCTGAGGATGCCCGCCCGCATCGAGCGGGTCCAGGTCCATGCCGCGCCGCCGGCCACCGCGATGCTGTCGGTCCGGCGCCGGCCCGGGACCACCACCACCGATGTGGTGATCGCCGACGAATCCGGGTCTGTTCTGCTGTCGATCGGTGGGATGACCTTCGAGGAACTGGAGAATCCGGGGCGCGAAATGTCGGCCGCGGACACGCGCCGGATCGTGCACCGGATGGCCTGGCATTCGGTGTCGGCCCGCGACGAGAAGGCGCCCAGCGGAGTGGTGTTGGTCGGCGGCGACGTCGACCGGCTGGAAGCCGCGGTCGACGATCTGGCCGGTGCCGGGGTGCCGTACCGTGCGGTTGAAGACCCTGCCGAGCTGGACTCGATCGTCGAATTCGGCTCGTTGCCGGCAGAACTCGGGGATTCCGCGGTGGTGCTGGTGTTGCCCCGCGACGATGACTCGCCTGAGGGTGCCGTCGAACTGGTGACCAGGACACTCACGCTGCAGCAGCAACTCGGCCTGTCCGCCCGGCTGTGGGCGCTCACCGTCGGCGTCCACGAAGGCGCCAACGTGACGCACGCGCCGCTGTGGGGACTGGGTCGGGTCGCTGCCGCCGAGCATCCGCAGCTGTGGGGTGGCGTGCTGGATGTGGCCGACGGACGCCTGCCGTTGACGGCGCTGGGATCGTTGGCCGGACATGGCGTCCTGGTGGTCCGCGACGGGGTGGCCCAGGCCGCCCGCCTCGCGGCGTCGAGTTCGGTCGTCGCCGCGCAGGCCAACCCGATGCAGTGCACGCCGGGCGGCACCTACCTGATCACCGGTGGCACCGGCGTGCTCGGCCTGCGGATGGCCCAGCGGCTCGCCGACCTCGGTGCCCGCCGCCTCGTGCTGCTGTCGCGGTCTGGCCTGGGGGAGCGTTCGGCCTGGGCGGGCGACCAGCAGTCAGCCGCGGTCCGGGCGGTCACCGCGTTGGAGGAGCGCGGCGTATCGGTCACCGTCGCCGCCGTCGACATCGGCGCACCCGGTTCGGCCGATGCCCTGCGGGACCTGCTGCGTCCGCTGCCGGCGGTGCGCGGGGTGATCCATGCCGCGGGTGTGGAAGCCGGTGCGCTGCTGATGAATACGACTTCCGATGAGTTCGCCACGGCCATGCATCCCAAGGTGCACGGCACGCTGGTCCTGCACGAGGTTTTCCCGCCGGAACAACTCGACTGGATGGTGCTGTTCTCCTCCTGCGGTTATCTGGCAGGCTTCCCCGGCCAGGGTGCCTACGGCTGTGCCAACTCGTTCCTCGACGGGATGGCCCGGCACCGGCGTGGACTCGGGGACCGCACCACTGCGGTTGCCTGGACCGCGTGGCGCGGGCTGGGCATGGGCTCGGCCTCGGAATTCGTGGCCACCCAGCTCGATGCGCTCGGCATGGGGATGGTCGGCGCGGACGACGCGATCCGTGCCCTCGATCTGGCGATGTGTGAGGACACCGCCAACGTTGTGGTGCTGCCGGTCCTACCGGCTGCCGCCGCGGTACCGATTCTGGTGGACGTGGCGCCTGAGGAGGAACCCGACGATGACTCGTCGCCGTCCACCGCGGGGGAGTACGACCCCGAACAGCTCGCCGCCCACGTATTGACCGCGGTGGCAGGCCAATTGGGACTGTCGGAGAACGACGTGAACGTCGACCTGCCGTTGGTGGAGCTGGGCGTCGACTCGATCATGACGGTGCGGCTACGCCGCCAGCTGGAGAAGCAGACCGGGCTGTCGCTACCGCCGACCCTGCTGTGGGAGCACCCCACCGCAGCGGCAGTCACCGCCAGGATCATCGAGCTGATGGCCCCGGCGGTGGAATGCGAAGTTCGGGCCGGGGGCTAGTCAGCGGGCGTCTCGGCCGGTGGAATCGGCTGGTCGTCGTGGCGTGGGCCGAAGAATCCGAAGCTCTCGATCATCTGCTCGGAGGGCTCAGGTGTCCATTCCCACGCGGCGATCTGGCGCTGGGAGCGGCGGCTGAAGGAGGCTCGAAGCAATTCGTAGCCGTCGGTGTGCAACCGCGTGGCCGGCTGCCCTGAACCGCAATTCCATTGCCGGCCTCGCTCGTCGTGAATGAGCACAGTTGTGGAGTGCCGGAGCCGTCTTCCGAGGTACAGCATCAATGCCTCCAGGAACGGCTGCCAATGTTCACGGTCCACCCGAGGAAGCCCCAGCGCTTCATGTAGGTCTGCCTCGTGACAGATCGCGTCCGCGGCCAGGTTGGGTCCGAAGATCTGGTCGTCTGTCAGGAGAGCGTCAGCTGCCGGACCGACGCGATCCCATTCGGCGAGAAGTTCGTCGATCGGCTTGTGCCGGCGTTCCTCGACGTGGCGCGCCGTCCATTGGTCGCTTGTCACCCCGTCCAACCGTCCGCTGGCCGCGTCGGCAGCACCTCCGACCAGATGTGCCAACAACTCGTGCACTGTCCAGCGTGGCGTGGCGGGTACGAGCATCAGACGTTGTTCGTCGTTCAGCGTGACGGCAAGCTCGCTCAGCCGGCCGCGGACCGCGCGATAGGTCTGCTCAAGCATTGCCGGCGTCCTGTCTCATCGGTGAGCACTTCGTCGGGCCGCCCGGCCGCTTCCGGTGCGGATGGCGCAGGTTGGACAGCAGGATCCGCACGAACAGGGCCGGGTCCTGAAGGCTCGTAGGTGGATCGATCAGGCCGCGGACGCGAAAGATCCGTTCGGCCACGACGATGTCGTTGGTCGCGGCTTTCAACGCTGCGTGTTGGGCCCAGCTGCGCAACCTCTTCCCAGTGGTCCGCTTTGTGCTCGTGGACGTCGGCTGATCGTTTGCCCGGTTCTCCGTCCACACCGGCTCGATCTGTTCGGCGGCCAGCCGGTAGAACCGGCGAGGCAGATCGGCATGGCCGGCACGCAGGCAGTCACGGAGCGCCAGCGCCTGCAGAGCGGCCATCGTCATGCCTTGTCCGTACAGCGGATTGAGGTTGCACAAGGCGTCACCGACTACCACCAGGCCGGCGGGCAGGCGCGGCATCCGGTCATAGCGTCGCCAGGCGGCGGCGGTGCTGCGGGAAATCGAGACCTGCCCGACGGGCGTGGCGTCGCGTAGTCCGGCCATGATCGTCTCGGGCAACATCTGCTCGGCCGCTTCCAACATCGCGGTGAAATCGGTTGCGGGGGTGCCGCACCCGTCCGGGCAGGTGATCGCAAGCATCCAGGCGTCGTCTTCGTAGGCCACCAGCAACAATCCAGGTGACCTGCTGCCTCGGTTGACGAACGCCATCCGATCGCCGATGCGTCCGGGCGGGACGTGGATCAACTGGCTGGAGTAGCCGCCGACCGAAGGCACGTGAACTTCGTGTGTCGAGCCGAATCCGTGACTCTCCAGGAAACGCGTAGTACGTGCGGCACGTCCCGTCGCGTCGATCACCAGGTCTGCAGCTAACGAGGTGGCGATACCGTTGTTGTGGTTGATGATTCGTGCACCGGTGACGGTGTCGTCCGTGATAACCGGTTCGACCACCTCGTGGTTGTCGAGGATGGTGACACTGTTGAGCGCGGCAACGCGTCGGCGAATGTGAAACTCCATGAAGGGGCGGCTGGCCTGATAGGCGGCCAGTGCTCTCGGATCACTCAGCCGTCCTGCCGGCCTGACGTCATAGCCCGCCGCGTGCACGTAGATCCGCGACAGGTCATCGCCGTCGTCGACAACGGCCCCGGCGGCGGCAAGTTCCGCCAAGAGTCCGGGAAAGAGCTCCCCGAGTACCTGGGTACCGCGACTGAGAAAGTTGTGCAGATGGCGCCCCTGTGGCACACCTTTGCGCAGTTCTGGGTGATCAGGCAGCGTGTCCCGCTCGATCAGTGTCACCGAGGCGTAGAACTCTGCCAGCGCCCGAGCGGTCAGCAGGCCGGCGATGCCTGCCCCCAGAACCACGGCATGTGAACGCGATTCGGCCATGACGGTCCCCTCCGTTCCGAGCGCAGATGCGACATCGGCCCCCTGGTACGAGAACCGAGCCTACCTCAACTCTAAGAAAAGTAAGGGAAAGTTATGAAAACATTAAGATGAAGTGTGCCGAGTGTGGCCAGGCCTCACTCGGTGATCGCGGCGATGAGTTTCTTCTTGTCGACCTTGCCGACGGCGGTGGTGGGCAGGGTCGGCATGGGGACCAGTACATCGGGCCGGGCATGGGCGGACGCGCCACGCTGGTCGAGGAACTCGTTCAGCTCAACCAGGTTGATCGGTGCGCCCTTGAAAACCACAGCGGCACAGATTTTCTCGCCCAGGTAGTCATCGGGCAATGCCACTGCCGCCGCCGCATACACCGCGGGGTGGGTCAGCAGGTGATCCTCGAGATCAGTGGCCGACACCGTCTCGCCGCCACGGTGGATGACATCCTTGATCCGGCCGGTCACCTCGACGTAGCCCGCCCGAGGGCCATCGGTGAAGATCCGGACGCGATCGCCGGTTCGAAAGAAACCGTCGGGGCTGAAGGACCGGGCATTGGCTTCCTCGGCCCGGTAGTAGCCGTTGAGTGTGTACGGTCCGCGAACCAGAAGTTCGCCCTCCTGACCGGGGGGAACCTCATGGCCGTCCTCGTCGACCACCCGCATCTCGTCGTGCGGCGACATCGGCCGGCCCTGGGTGTTCTCCACCACGTCCGCCGGATCGCCGGGGCGGGTGAAATTCAGCATGCCTTCGGCCATTCCGAAGATCTGCTGCAGTCCCGGGCTCAGGCCTTCGTGGATGAAACGGGCTTCCTCCGGGGACATCCGCGAGCCACCCACCTGGACCACGCGCAACGAGGTGGGTAGTACCGGTTCCCAGTCGCAGGCCTGGGTCCACAGCTTGGCCAGGGCGTTGACGAGGCCGGTCACCGTGACGCCGTGGGCGTTGATCAGGGCGAAGGCCGATTCGGGGCTGGGGTCGTCGGTGTAGACCGTCGTCGCGCCGACCGTCATCGAGCCGAGCAGACCCGGACAGGCGAACGGGAAGTTGTGGCCGGCGGGCAAGACCGCCAGATAGACGTCGTCATGGACCATTTCGCAGGCCTGGGCGCAGGCCGCGGCGTTGTAGAGATAGTCGTCATGGGTGCGGGGGATGAGCTTCGGCAGCCCGGTGGTTCCGCCGGACACCAGCAGGACCGCAGGGCAACTGGTGTCGACGGTGATGCTCGGTGGTCCTGGGGCATCGAAATCCTTGAGTGCGGACCAGGATTGGAAGGAGCCAGGGTCCCCGTCGACGAGGACGTGGCGCAGCCGGGGGTGTTCGGAAACGAGTTGGGTGGCCAGTTCGCGGTAGTCGAATCCCGCGATGACGTCGGGAATCACGAGTCCGACGGCGCCGCTGACGTCGGCGAAGTGGCCCAGCTCGGCCGACCGGTGGCCGGGCAGACACAGCACCGGGACCGTCCCGGCGCGAAGCAAACCGAAAGCGGCGACCGCGAATTCGCGAGAGTTCGGCAGCTGCACCAGGATGCGGTCGCCCGCTTTGATGCCCTGGGCCGCGAGCGCGGCACCGACACGGTCGGCGAGAGCGTCCAGTTCGGCAAAGGTGTAGGTGCCCGAGGCGTCGACCACGGCCGGCTTGTCTGGCCAGCGCTGCGCGGCCTCGCGCAGGATGCTGTCCAGTGCTTTGCCCTGCCAGTAGCCGGCCCGGCGGTACACCTCGGCACGGTTCTCGGGGAATCGCGTGAATCCGTTTGCCAGTTCGTCCTGTTCACGGTCAAAACCGGTGGTCATGGGTGTTCTGGCTCCCGTCGGGTGAGTGTGTCGGCAGATCGAATATAGGGTAACCTCCACTAAGTTAGGGCAGCCTTTACTAATTGTTCGGAGGATGGTGAGCGTGGTGGCGACGAGTTCCCAGACGGTCCGCGACGAGGTCGCTGAACTCCTGGGGGTCAGCCCCGACGCCGTCGATCCCGACGCCGACCTGATTGCCTCCGGGCTCGATTCGATCCGGATGATGTCGTTGTCCGGTCGCTGGCGTAAGCAGGGCATCAACGTCGGATTCGCGGCTCTGGCAGCCAATCCCACCGTCGCCGCCTGGATCGAACTGGTCGCCGAGCACACTCCTGACACGCCCGCCGAAGCGCCTGTCCCGGACATCGCCGATGCCGAGGGCGACACCTTCCCACTCGCCCCGATCCAGCACGCCTTCTGGGTGGGCCGCAACCAGGACCAGCAACTGGGTGGTGTCGGCGCGCATCTGTACGTCGAGTTCGACGGAGCCGGAGTCGATCCGCTGCGACTTCGGGTCGCCGCGGAGAAACTGGTCGCGCGGCATCCGATGCTGCGGGTCGAGATCCTGCCCGACGGTACCCAGCGGATCGGTGATCGCCCGCTGCCGGTCACCGTCTACGAACTGCAGGATCTGGATGAGGCTGCAGCGCAAGCACAATTGGAGCTCATCAGGGAATCCAAGTCCCACCAGATGCTGCACGACGAGGTGCTCCAGCTGAGTCTGTCGCTGCTGCCAGGTGGGCGTACCCGGCTGCACGTGGACATGGACATGCAGGCCGCCGATGCGGTGAGCTATCGCAACTTCATGGCTGATCTGGCCGCGTTCTATCGCGGCGCCGAACTGCCGGAGTTGGGCTATACCTACCGCGAATACCGCGCACGCTTGACCGCCACGGTTCCGCCGCCGTCGGAGCAGGACCGGCAGTGGTGGGCCGATCGGGTACCCGATCTGCCGGATCCGCCTGCGCTGCCACTGGTTCCGCTGTCCGATCAGCGCAACCCGCACCGCAGCATCCGGCTCTGGGAAACCCTCGACGTGCCGACCCGCGACGCACTGTTCGCGGCGGCGCAGCGGCGCGGCATCACCCCCGCGATGGCGGTCGGGGCGTCGTACGCCAACGCGCTGGCACGCTGGTCGACGCAGTCCAGGTTCCTGCTCAACCTGCCGATGTTCGGCAGGGAGCCGTATCACCCCGACGTGGACAAGCTGGTCGGTGACTTCACGTCCTCGCTGTTGCTCGACATCGACCTGACCGGGGCGGATACCGCGGCGGCCCGGGCCAGGGTGGTGCAGGAGACGCTGCACGCCACCGCCGCACATTCCTCGGTGTCCGGGCTCGATGTGCTGCGTGACGTGAGCCGCCACCGCGGCAGCCAGACCCTGGCCACCATCGTCTACACGAGCGCGCTCGGCCTGGGCGATCTTTTCGCCGGTGACGTCACCGACCACTTCGGGGTACCGGTGTGGACCATCTCGCAGGGACCCCAGGTACTCATCGATGCTCAGGCGACCCCGCTCGCCGAAGGTCTGATGATCAACTGGGACGTCCGCACCGAGGCCTTCCGGCCTGGCGTTGCCGAGGCCATGTTCGCCTATCACCTGGCCGAACTACGCCGCCTGGCCGCCGACGATGCCGCCTGGGATGCGGCCGATCCGCCCGCGGCCTCCGAGTCCCAACGCCGGGTGCGGGCTGAGCTGAACGCGTCGACGTCGACTCCCAGTGGGGATGTGCTGCACTCCGGGTTTCTGGCCAATGCTGCGGCGACCCCGAACGCGCCCGCGGTGTTCTGCAGTGCCGGCAATCTCAGTTACGACGAGCTGCACGACAGGGCGCTGGCCGTGGCGGCCGCCCTGCAGTCCCGCGGGGTGTGCCGCCGTGAGGTGGTCGCGGTGCTGGGGCCCAAGAGCGTCGAACAGGTCGTCGCGCTGCTGGCCATCTCGATGGTCGGCGCCGCATACCTACCGGTCGGAGTGGATCAGCCCGCTGATCGGGCCGCGCGCATCCTGCTCACCGGTGGGGTCGACTTCGCCCTGGTCTGCGGCTCGGGGCCCGACCATCCGGACTTGCCGCACCTGACGGTTACTGACGCCGAGATCATCGGTGACCCAGAGCATTTCGAGCCGGTGGCGACGACTCCGGACGACTTGGCGTACGTGTTGTTCACATCGGGCTCCACCGGTGAGCCCAAGGGCGTCGAGATCACTCACGACGCGGCGATGAACACCATCGAGTTCATCAACGACCACTTCGACATCGGTCCAGCCGACCGGTGCCTGGCGCTGTCGCACCTGGAGTGCGACCTGTCGGTGATCGACGTCTACGGAACGCTGCGTTCGGGTGGCTCGTTGGTGGTCGTCGACGAGGAACAGCGCCGCGATCCAGACGTCTGGGTCAGGCTGATCGACGAGCACCAGGTGACGGTGCTGCACTTCCTGACAGGTTGGCTCGAGATGCTGGTAGCCGCCCGTGAAACGAACACTGACGGGGCATCCTTGTCCTCATTGCGGGTGGTGCCCACCGGTGGCGACTGGGTGCGTCCGGAACTGGTGCGGGCGCTGCGTGCCGCGGCGCCGCGGGTGCGCTTCGCCGGACTCGGCGGGGCCACCGAGACCGCGACGCACAACACGATCTTCGAAGTCGGATTCGACGACGACGCCCTGCCGTCGCACTGGACCTCGGTGCCGTTCGGTGTGCCGCTGACGAACAACTGCTGCCGTGTGGTCGACGCGCGGGGTGAGGACTGCCCCGACTGGGTCCCGGGCGAACTGTGGGTCGGTGGGCGCGGTATCGCCCGTGGCTACCGCGGTCGGCCCGACTTGACCGCCGAACGTTTCGTCGAGCACGACGGGCGCCGCTGGTACCGCACCGGGGACCTGGTGCGGTCGTGGCCCGACGGCACGCTGGAGTTCGTCGGCCGGGCCGACCACCGGATCAAGGTCAGCGGATTCCGGATCGAACTGGGCGAGGTCGAGGGCGCACTGTGCCGCGTTCCGGGGGTGGACGCGGCGGTGGCGGTGCTGGTCCCGGTCGAGGGCGGTCACGACCTGCTGGGCGCGGTGGTGCGGGCGGACCAGCCGGGTGGCGATGCGGAAGCGGCCGCTCAGGCCATCTCCACAGCGATGGCAGAGCTGGTGCCCGCGCACATGATCCCGCAGGTGCTGCTGGTCGCCGATGAGATTCCCTATGCCCGCGGCAAGACCGACCGCGCCGCAGCGGTTCGGATGCTCGCCGCACTCGGCGCTCCGGAGAGCCGGGGCTACCGGGCGCCGTCGGGCCCGCTGGAAACGGCCCTGTGCGCGATCGTCGGCGAGGTTCTCGGGCAGTCCGGCGTCGGTGTCGACGACGATTTCTTCGCCCTCGGCGGGGACTCGGTGCTGGGTACGCAGCTGGTGGCGCGGATCAGGGACTGGCTGGATACCTCGACGGTGATGGTCGCCGACGTCTTCGCCGCCCGAACTGTGGCGAAGATGGCCGCCATGCTGGTGGGCCGGGAATCCGGCTCGGACCGACTGCAGCTGGTGTCCGAGCTGTATCTCGAGGTCACGGGCATGGACAGCGCCGATGTGGCCTCCGAGTTGGCACGCACGTCCCCAGAACTCGCGTTCGGCAACTAAGGTTAGAGTTACTTCAGTTAGGGCAGGCTTTGCTTATCGTCAGGAGGTCGTTGTGGACGCGGTGAGTCGCACGACTACGCAGACCATGCACGCAGTGGCGACAGAACCGCTGCACCAGGGGTTCTTCACGCATGCGCAGGGTGCCCCCTACGACATCGCGGTGGTCGGCCCGACCACCCGCTGGACCTACGGGCAGCTGCGTGAGCAGGCGCTTTCGGTGTCCGGAGCGCTCGCGGTGGCCGGCGTACGCGTCGGCGACCGGGTCGCGGTCGTGGGGCCCACCGGCCTGGACACGGTGATCGCCTCACTGGGAATCCTGGCGGCCGGCGGCGTCTGTGTCCCGATCGACACTGCTGACCCGGCCGAGCCGGTGCTGGAGCACACGGGCGTGCGGATGGCTCTGTTCACCGGGGACGGACCGCCCAACTGGCTGCCGGCGCTCACCGTCGCCGAGGCGCTGCGGATCGGGGCCCGCGCGAGCGGCGTCACCCCGGTGCGTTCCGCGCCCGGTGACCCCGCGTTCCTGGGCTCGGTCGACGAGTCGGGGTATGCGGTCGTGACCCACGCTGCTGCTCACGACGCCGTGGTGGAGCTCACCGCCCGGCTCGGTGTTCACGGCGATGACCGCATCGGTGTGTTCTCGGCTGCCGGCGCCGCGGCTCCGATCCTGATGATGCTGGTGGCACTGACCGCAGGCGCAGGCATCGTCGTTGCCGACGATGCACCGCGCCGCAACCCCGAGCGGGGGATGAACGGCTTCGCCCTCGCTGTGCGGCATCGGGATGCGGTGGCCGCTCTCGACACCGCTGTGCCGTCGTGAGCGGGCCGGATACCCAGATCACCGTCAAGCCCTGGGTCAAGCGTTATTCAGGGTCCCAAAGTTCAACAGCCACACTGGTTTTCCCGCATGCCGGGGGAGCGGCCGTGGCCTACCGGGGATTCGGAACGGCACTGGCTGCGGCCGGCTCCGATGCCTATGTCATGCAATACCCGCAGCGCGGCGACCGCCTGTCGCATCCGGCGGCGCCCACGGTAGAAGATCTCGCCAAGGATCTCTTCGATGCCGGCGACTGGGCCGGAATCGGGTCGCTCCGGTTGTTCGGACACTGCATGGGCGCCGTGGTGGCCTTCGAATTCGCCCGGATCGCCGAACGCAACGGCGTGGCGATCGACGCCCTGTGGGTGTCGGCCAGCGAGGCGCCGTCGGCCGTGGCCGCCGCGCCCGCGCTGCCGATGGCCGAATCCGAGATCATCGCTGAGATGGTCGATCTCGGCGGTACCGACGAGGCGCTGCTCGCTGACGACGACTTCGTCGAACTATTGCTGATGGCGGTGCGGGCCGACTACAGCGCCTTCAACCGCTACGCGTGCGACGCCGACGTGACTATCGCCGCGGACATATACGCACTGGGCGGAGAGAGCGACCACCGCATCGGTGAAGACATGTTGCGGCGCTGGGAAACCCACACCACCGGTGCCTACACCTGCTCGATGTTCGACGGCGGGCATTTCTACCTCAACACCCAGCTCGAGGACGTGGCGGAGCTGGTGAATGAGCTCTAGCCGCCAGCTTCCGGGGCCTGACAGCAGTGATCCGGTGGTGATCGTGGGTATGGCCCTCGAGGCGCCGGGCGGGATCGAAACTGCTGACGACTACTGGTCGCTGCTGACCGAGCAGCGCGAAGCCCTCGGCCGATTTCCCGCCGACCGCGGTTGGTCAGTTCGCGAACTGTTCGACGGCTCGCGCCGTGACGGGTTCAAGCGTATCCATGACCTGGGCGGATTCCTCTCCAGCGCAGCGACATTCGACCCCGCCTTCTTCGGGATCTCGCCGCGTGAGGCGGTGGCGATGGATCCGCAGCAACGCATCGGGCTGCGGATCGCGTGGCGTGCGCTGGAGAACAGCGGCATCAACCCCGATGATCTCGCCGGGCACGACGTGGGTTGCTACGTCGGTGCATCGGGTCTGGAGTACGGGCCGGCGCTGTCGGAGTTCTCCCATCACAGCGGACATCTGATCACCGGTACCTCGCTGGGTGTCATCTCCGGCCGGATCGCCTACACGCTGGATCTGTGCGGTCCGGCACTCACCATCGACACCTCGTGCTCGTCGGCGTTGACGGCGTTCCACACCGCCGTGGCCGCGGTCCGCGCCGGCGACTGCGACATGGCGCTGACCGGCGGGGTCTGCGTGATGGGTACCCCCGGCTACTTCGTGGAGTTCTCCAAGCAGCACGCATTGTCCGACGACGGACACTGCCGGCCGTACAGCGCACACGCCAGTGGCACGGTCTGGGCCGAAGGGGCGGCGATGTTCGTCCTGCAACGCAAATCGGCGGCCGTACGCGACAGTCGGCGAATCCTGGCCGAGGTGCGCGCCACCGCGGTGAACCAGGACGGTCGGACCACCGGTCTGACCGCGCCCAGCGGCGCCGCACAGCAGCGGTTGTTCGCCAAGGCGATCGAGCAGGCCGCCGTGCGCCCGGAGGACGTCGGCATGATCGAGGGCCACGGCACCGGAACCCGACTCGGTGACCGGACCGAATTGCGTTCGTTGGCACAGACTTACGGAGCCACGGAGCCCGGATCCGGCGCGTTGTTGGGCTCGGTGAAATCCAACGTCGGGCACTCCCAGGCGGCGGCGGGCGGGCTCGGTCTGGCGAAGGTGATCCTGGCGGCCGAGCGTGCGGCCATCCCGGCGACTCTGCACGTGGATGAGGTCAGCCGCGAGATCGACTGGGACAGCCAAGGTCTGCGGCTGGCGACCAAGCTCACCCAATGGCCCGCGGTCAACGGCCAGCGCATCGGCGCGGTCTCGGCCTTCGGCATGAGCGGCACCAACGCGCATGCGATCGTCGCGGTTCCCGAGGTCCCAGGGGCCGCAGCATGACCGAAGGCCACTCTCTTCCCGACGGGCGCACAGCTGTCCTGCTCAGTGCACACGCCGACGAACTGATCGGAACCGACGCCGCGGCCATCCTGCGCTATCTCGACACCCGTCCCGAGGTGAGTGCGGACGACGTCGCCGCCACCCTGCGGTCCACCCGGCGGCTGCGCCGCCACCGCGCTGTGGTCCGGGCCGTCGACCGCGATGAACTCGCCGCGGGTCTGCGTGCGTTGGCCGATGGCGCGGACCACCCGCTGGTCACCCGCGCGCAAGCGGGGTCACCGGGATCGGGTTCGGGCGCCCGCATCGCCTTCGTGTTCCCCGGCCAGGGCAGTCAGTGGCCGTCAATGGGCGTGCAGGCCTACGAGCGGCTTCCTGTTTATCGGGCCGAGGTCGACAGATGTGCCGCGCAGTTCCAGGCTGCCGGCGCTGCGTCACCGCTGGATTATCTTCTGGCCGAGCCGGATTCGGCTGCGGTCACCAATGATTTCTCCCAGGTGCAGATCCAGGGCGCTCAGTTCGTCCACGGCGTGGCGTTGGCCCGGGTGTGGCGGTCCTGCGGTGTGCTGCCCGATATCACCGTCGGTCACAGTCTCGGCGAGATCGGCGCGGCCTACGTGGCCGGCACCATCACCCTGCCCGACGCAGTGGCCGTGGTGATCGCCCGCGCGACCGTGTTGGACCGCTTGACCGGGCCCTACCGCGTCGCGGTCCTCGGAATCACACCCGAGGAAGCCTCGAAGGTGATCGCCGAAACCCCGGGTTGGCTGGAACTGTCGGTGGTGAACTCCCGCTCATCGGTGGCGGTGTCGGGGGAGACCGACGCGGTGGCCGCAGCGGTGGCGACCGTGGCCGGGCGCGGAGCATTCGCCAAAGAGATCGAGATGTGGTTCCCGGCGCACACCACTGCGCTGGACGGGTCGCGGGGCGAGCTCGAATCACTGCTTCCCTCTGCAGGATTCACTGAGTCACCGGTGCAGTTCATCGGCTCGGCCACCGCCGACGTGGTGGCGGCCGGAACCGGATTCACCGACTACTGGTACACCAACCTGCGCAGCACGGTGCGCTTCGACCGTGCCATCGAGATGGCCGCGCGGCGCGGCGCCCGGATCTTCGTCGAACTCTCCGCACATCCGGCGCTGTTGTTCGCCATGGGCGATCTGCTCGACGACGCGGCCGAACTCACCGGCGGGCCGGTGGTGATGGTGGGATCGGGCCGGCGCGACGAACCGGTCACCGACCGGCTCAGCGCCAACATCGTCTCCGTGGCGATGGCCGATGCCGGCTACCGCTGGAGCGATCTCCCGAACCATGCCGCCGAGTCGCTGCGCGACTTCCCGTTCGCGCCGATGCGCGCCGAACACCTCTGGGCCACAACACAACCGCTACCGCCGGTCGCAGGCTTGACGGTCGGCGTCGAGCACTGGCAGAACCACGGCCTCCCCGCCACGCCTGCCGGACAGCGCCGGATCGCGGTGCTCGATCTGGCAGCCGGACAGGGGCCCGCCGCCACGCTGCAACGTGCAGCCGAGGAGATGGACGCAACCACCGTTGTCGCCCCCGCCGACGCCGACCTGCTGGTCGTGGTCGCGCCGGTATCTGAGCACGACGATGCGGTGGCGGCGGCAGAATCCCTGAGCCGCCGCGTCGACGACGGGCTACTGGGTTATGTCGGGGCGATCACGCCGGAGACCCGCGATGTATGGCTGGTCACCGTCGGTGGTGAATCCACCGGCGACGGATCGCAGCGCCCACGGCCCGAGGCCGCCGCATTGGCGGCGATGCACCGTAGCCTGAGCTACGAACATCCGGACCAGACTTTCCGCCACCTGGATCTGGCCGAATCGGCGATCGACCCCGCCGCCGCGGTGACAGCGATCACCGCAATGCTGACCGATGCCGAGGACATCGCCCTGCGGGGCAACGGTTCCGCACTCGAGGTCTGGCACCGTGGGATGCGCGATGACACCTCCGACGCCCGGACCTGGACCGCCGAATCGGGGGTGTTCGACGAGGTGGTCATCACCGGTGGAGCCGGCGCGGTGGGCCTGCACTATGCCCGTCACCTGGCCGGGCAGGGGGCCCGGCGCATCGTGCTGCTCAGCCGCAGCGGCCTCGATGACACGCAACTGGCCGCGCTTTCCGCCCCCGGCACCGAGATCGTCGCTCCTCGTTGCGATCTGACCGACCCGGCGCAGATCGCCGCGACGGTTGCAGAACTGGCGGTCGGCCCGGCATCACTGGTGATCCACGCGGCCGCGTCCGCCACGATCGCCGCCGGCGACGAGCTGACCGGTGCAACGGTGCGGGATACCTTTGCGGCCAAAGTGAGCGGGCTGGCCAACCTGGCCGCGGCCTGGCCGATGCAACCGGATGCCCGGATCGTGTTGTGCTCCTCGGTGTCCGGCCTGTGGGGCGGGTACGGCCATGCCGCCTACTCTGCGGCCAACCGGCTGCTCGACGCCCTCGGTGCGCAGCTGCGCGAACACGGTCGGCGCTGCACCTCGGTGCGATGGGGACTGTGGCCGGGAGACGGCATCATCGATTCCGGTGAGATCAGCCGGGTCGAGCGGTCGGGCCTGCGAGCCATGGCGCCCGACCGTGCAGTGGAGGCCGGGCTGCGGGATTACCCGGCCGATCCACTGGTGTTCACCGCCGACGCGGAACGACTGCGGACCTTCCTCGGTGCGGCGGCCCAACCCGAACCGGTTGTCGGGACTGCCGAGGCTCCGCTCGACGACGCCGCCGAGGCGGCCGACGCCACAGGCGCGATGCGGATCGCGCTCGGTGCGGTGTTGAAGCTCGACGACACCACCGGACTGGATCTCGGCGCGTCGCTGCTGGATCTCGGTGTCGACTCGCTGCTGGCGATCGACCTACGTAAGAAGCTCAAGAAGGCCACCGGCCGTGCCGTGCCGCTGGCCACCATCCTCGGTGGCGCCACCGCTGCCGAAGTGATCGAGCATTTGGAAAGACCTGAAAAGGAAGCATTTTCGCGTGACTGACATGGTTAGTGCCGATTCGGCTGCCCCCCGCACCTCCGACGCGCGTCTGGAGCTGATGCGGCGCAGGCTTGCCGAGCGGGGCCTCGCGTCAGCATCGGGGGAGCCCGGACAGGCGGACGCGGGCGTGCCGGTCGATCCCACCGTGCTGTCGGACGGGCAGCGGCGGATGTGGTTCGTGCAGGGTTTCGATCCGAGCGGGGTCCTGCTCAACATCTGCCTGTCCTACCGGCTCGACGGCGTGGTCGACGCCGAGCGGCTGCACGAAGCGCTGATTGCGGTGGCGGGGCGGCATCCGATCCTGCGCACCACCTACCGGGCCGACGAGAACGGCGAGCCGACGGCGACGGTACACGATGACCTGGCCCCGGGGTGGACGGTGCACGACCTGTCCGACAAGTCCGAGCGGGCGCGAAAGCTGCGCCTCGAGGTGCTGGCTCAGCGTGAATTCGGCACGGCCTTCGACCTGAGCAGCGACTCGCCGGTGCGGATCACATTGATCAAGACCGGCCCGAGCGAACACGTGATGTTGCTTGTGGCGCATCACATCGCCTGGGACGACGGCTCGTGGCGGGTGTTCTTCACCGACCTGACCCGGGCGTACAGCGGGGCGCAGCTCGGCGAGACTCCGCGGGTCCCGGTATCCGAGGCTCCGGACGGTGATGCGGATCTGGCGTACTGGCGCGAGGTGCTGGCCGCTCCGCCGGAGCCGCTGGAGCTGCCGGGCCCCGCGGGTTCGGTGGTGCCCAGCGGTTTTCGTTCCCAGCGCAGCACGGTCAGGTTGTCGGCCGAGACCGTCCGGCAGGTGGCGGCACTGGCCCGCGACACCGGGGCCACCCCCTACATGGTGTTGCTCGCGGCGTTCGGTGCACTCATCCACCGCTACACCCACACCGACGATTTCCTGGTCGCCACCCCGGTTTTGAACCGCGACACCGACGAAACCATCGGCTACTACGGCAACACGGTGGCGATGCGACTGCGACCACAGGCCACGCTCGGATTCCGGGACCTGGTCGAGGCCACGCGCGACACCGCGATCGGTGCCTTCACACATCAGCGGGTCAACCTCGACCGGGTGGTGGCCGAACTCAACCCGGACCGGCGCCACGGTGCCGAGCGGATGACACGGGTGAGCTTCGGGTTCCGCGAGCCCGACGGCGGCGGCTTCCGCCCGGACGGCGTGACGTGCGAACGCGCCGAGCTGCGCGGCCAACACACCCAGCTGCCCTTGGGTTTCATGGTCGAACTCGACGCCGAGGGTGCGGTGGTGGAGGCCGAACATCTCACCGAGGTGCTGGATGCCGACCTCGCCGCCCAGATGCTGCGGCACTTTGCCGTGCTGCTCGACTGTGCGCTCGCCGAGCCCGACCGGCCGCTGGCCGCGCTGGACCTGTTCACCGCCGAGGACGCCGAGTGGATGCGTTCGGTGTCAACCGGTAAGCAGTTCGACACGCCGGCAACCACATTGGGCGCGCTGGTCACAGAGCAGGCTGCCCGTACCCCCGATGCCGTCGCGGTGGTCTACGAGGGTCGCCACTACACCTATCGCGAGATCAACGAGTCGGCGAACCGGTTGGCGCACTGGCTGATCGAGCAGGGCATCGGCACCGAGGACCGGGTGGCGGTGCTGCTGGAGAAGTCGCCCGAGCTGGTCATCACGGCACTGGGCATCGTCAAGGCCGGTGCGGTGTACCTGCCGGTCGACCCGACCTACCCCGAAGACCGACTCACCTACATTCTCTCCGACTCCGACCCGAAAACCATTCTGCGAGAGCCGGTCGGCGGCCTGGAGAACTATCCGGCCACCGATCCCACCGACACCGAGCGGATCCGCCCGCTGGGCCCCGACAACACCGCGTACCTGATCTACACCTCGGGGTCCACCGGCCTGCCCAAGGGCGTGCCGGTGCCGCACCGGCCGATCGCGGAGTACTTCGTCTGGTTCGGCGGCGATTACGAGGTCACCGAGGACGAACGCCTGCTGCAGGTGGCTTCGCAGAGCTTCGACGTGTCGATCGGCGAGATCTTCGGCATGCTGGCCGCCGGTGCGCGCCTGGTGATCCCGAAGCCGGGCGGCCTGGGCGACATCGGCTACCTCACCGATCTGCTGCGCAACGAGGGCATCACCTCGATGCACTTCGTCCCGTCATTGCTCGGACTGTTCCTGTCGCTGCCCGGTGTCAACGAGTGGCGCACGCTGCAGCGCGTGCCGATCGGTGGCGAGGCGTTGCCCGGCGAGATCGCCGACAAGTTCCTCGCCACCTTCGATTCCCTGCTGCACAACTTCTACGGACCCACCGAAACGGTGCTCAACTGCACCCGTTACAAGGTGGAGGGCAAGCAGGGCTCCCGGATCGTGCCGATCGGCACACCGAAGATCAACACCACGATCCATCTGCTCGACGACGCGCTGCAGCCCGTTCCGGTCGGCGTGATCGGCGAGATCTACATCGGCGGAACACATGTCGCGCACGGGTATCACGACCGCCCGCGACTCACCGCCCAACGGTTCGTCGCCGACCCGTTCAATCCCGGCGGACGGATGTACCGGTCCGGTGACCTGGCTCGGCGGAACGCCGACGGTGACATCGAGTTCGTCGGCCGCGCCGACGAGCAGGTAAAGGTCCGTGGCTTCCGAATCGAGCTGGGTGAGGTCTCCTCGGCCATTTCCGTCGACCCGTCGGTCGGGCAGGCCGTCGTGGTCGTCAGCGATCTGCCGTCGCTGGGCAAGAGCCTGGTCGCCTACATCACGCCGGCCGCCGGTGCCGAGCGGGTCGAGATCGACCGTATCCGGGCCAGGGTGACCGCCGCGCTGCCCGAGTACATGATCCCGGCCGCGTTCGTCGAGCTGGCCGAGATCCCGATCACCGCGCACGGCAAGATCGATCGTCGGGCACTGCCCGAACCGGAGATCCGTTCGGCCACCGAATTCCGCGCGCCGGAGACCGAAACCGAACACGAGATCGTCGCTCTGTTCGGCGAACTGCTCGAGCGGGACGGTGTCGGCGCCGACGATTCGTTCTTCGATCTGGGCGGTCACTCCCTGCTGGCCACCAAACTGGTTGCCGCGGTACGGGCCCGGTTCGGGGTCGACCTCGGGGTGGCCGACGTGTTCGAGAACGCCACGGTGGCGGGTCTGGCCGCTCGGGTCGACGAAGGGCAGGCCTCGGGCACCGGCGTTGGTCTGCCCCCGATCGTGGCTGCACAACACAACGGACCGTCGCAGATGTCGGCGGCCCAGCACCGGCAGTGGTTCCAGTTCCGCATCGACGGACCCAACCCGGTCAACAACGTGCCCTTCGCGGCCCGGCTGACCGGACCCTGCGACGTCGAGGCACTGGCAGCGGCGGTCGGCGATGTGGTTGCCCGACACGAGATCCTGCGCACCACCTACCGCGAAATCGACGGTGTCCCTTACCAGGTCATCCATCCCGCGGCCCCGGTGACGGTTCGCCGCGCCGACGGCTCCGGTGAGGACTGGTTGCAGGGCGAACTCGATACCGAGCGGCGCTACTGCTTCGACCTGGAGAACGAGTGGCCGATCCGGGCGGCGGTGCTGTCCTTTCCGGGTGCGCACGTGCTGTCTTTGATCGTGCACCACATCGCTGCCGACCACTGGTCGGGCGCAGTGTTGTTCACCGATCTGATGACCGCCTACCACGCCCGCCGGGCCGGTACGGCACCCGACTGGGCACCGCTACCGGTCCAGTACGCCGACTTCGCGGACTGGCAGGCCGAAGTGCTTTCGGGCGCGGACGAGCGGATCGCCGAGCAACGCGACTACTGGACAAGGCAACTGGCCGGTCTGTCGGCGGACCATGACATCGAGAACGGCCTGCAACCGGACTTTCCACGCCCGCCGGTGCCGACCGGAGAGGGTAAGGCGCTCGATTTCACCATCGACGTGGGCGTCCGGGACAAGCTCGTCGAACTCGCCCGTGAACTCGGCGTCACCGAGTTCATGGTGCTGCAGGCCGCCGTTGCGATCGCCCTGCACAAAGCCGGGCAGGGCACCGACATCGCGCTGGGCACACCGGTGGCCGGACGCACCGCACCTGAGCTCGACGCGCTGATCGGGTTCTTCATCAACATCGTGGTGCTGCGCAACGACCTGTCCGGCAACCCGACTCTGCGGGAGGTGCTGCGGCGTTCCCGTGACATGGCGCTGGCGGCCTACAAGCACCAGGACCTGCCGTTCGACCGGGTGGTCGACGCAGTCAGCCCGGTGCGCTCGCTGGCACGCAATCCGCTTTTCGGTGTGGTGGTGCACGTGCGTGAGGACCTGCCGGCAAGTCAGGTCATCGATACCGGCGCCGACGGTGAAACCCTTTTCACCGCACTGGAACCCACGTTCGACGTGGCCCATGCGGACCTGTCGCTCAATTTCTTCGCCGAAGCCGGTGCCGGATATCGGGCCACCGTCATCTACCGCACCGAGCTCTACGAGGCGGCCACCGCAGCGCGCCTCGTGGACTGGCTGCACCGCATCGTCGGGGCATTCGCCGGTGATGCCGACCAGACGGTGCGCGACATCGCGGTGCTCGATACGGCAGAACGCGACCTGCTGGTCGATGACTGGAGCCGCAAGGCGGTGCCGCCGGCCGGGCTGCCGCAGACCGAGGGCGCAGATCGCGTCTACCTGCTGGACGAATGGCGGCAACCGGTGGCCATCGGTGTCGTGGGTGATGTCTACTACGCCGGCGGTGCGGTGGACGAGGCAGCCGGCGCGGCCACCGGCGTCGGTGCCGATCGCTTCGCGCCCAACCCCTTCGGGGACGGGCGGTTGTATCGCACCGGGGACCGGGCCCGCTGGACCGTCGACGGCCGGCTGGAGCCCATCACCACCGGTGAACCGCGTCTGCACGCTGTCCTGGAAGGGGTCGACGGGGTGGCCGCCGCGGCGACCCGGCATTGGGAGACTCGCGGTGCCATCACCGTGGCCGGCTACTTGGTCCTCGAGCCCGGAACCGTGGACACCGAGACCGTCCTGGAGACCGTGCGAGCTGCGCTGCCAGAGGAATTCGTCGGTGCGGTGCTGACGGTCGTCGACAGCATCGAGCCTGCCGGGCTGACCCGTCCGCGCCTCACCACGACGGCGCCCGCCGAGCCGCCGGCCACCCCGACCGAGGTGACGCTGGCGGCGATGCTCGTGACCCTCCTCGGTGCCACCGACGTGGGCCGCTACGACGACTTCTTCACCCTCGGCGGCGACAGCATCCTGGCCGTGCAACTCGCGGCGCGGGCCAGGGATGCCGGTGTGGCGATGACGGCCCGCATGGTGTTCGAACATCCCGGGCTCGCGGATCTGGCCGCCGCGATCGACCGCGCGGGTGACGACGACGGCACCGCAACCGCCGACGTGCACCATGAGCCGATGTCCGCCTCGGGCCTGTCGCCCGACGAGCTTGCCGCGTTGACCGCGGGATGGGGACAGGACCAGGGGATCTCGACATGACGACCACGGGAACGCCGCCCGGCGTCGAGGACGTCCTGGCACTCAGCCCGCTGCAACAGGGGCTGTACTCGCTGGCCGGGCTGACCGAAGGAGACGAGGGGGCGGACCCCTACCTCATCGCGATGGCCGCCGACATCGACGGGGCAGTGGACGCCGGATTGCTGCGGGCCAGTGCCGAAGCCATGCTGGTGCGCCATCCGAACCTGCGGGCCAGCTTCTTCCAGGGAAACCTGAGCCGCCCCGTCGCAGTGGTCCCGTCGGCCGTCGAACTGCCGTGGCGGCACGTGCAGGCCGATGACGCGCAGGCGCTCGCCCTGGAATCCGAGGAACGTGCCCGGCGCTTCGACCTGGGTCGAGGGCCGCTGATCCGATTCCTACTCATCGAAAAGCCCGGGCAACGCTGGCGACTGGTGATCGTCGCCCATCACATCGCGATCGACGGCTGGTCGCTGCCGGTGTTCGTCGGTGAGCTGATCGCGCTCTACGGGGCGAAGGGAGACGCGACCGCGCTGCCCTCGGCGGTGCGCCCGTATCGCGACTACATCGGCTGGCTGGCCGGGCGCGATCAGGCGGACAGCCGGGCGCGGTGGCAGGCACATCTGTACGGCATGGACGCCCCTACCTTGTTGTCGCCGGCGTTGTCCGGACGGGCGGCCGAGCCGGGTCTGCCGGCCCGCACCGAGGTGACCCTCGACGAGCAACAGTCCGCCGCGATCTTCGAGGCCGCCCGGAAACGCGGCGTCACAGTCAACACGCTGTTCCAGATGGCTTGGGCGACAATTCTTTCGGTCTTCACCGACCGCACCGACGTGGTGTACGGCGTCACGGTGTCGGGCCGCCCGGACGAGCTGGCCGGTGTCGAGTCGATGGTCGGCCTGTTCATCAACACTGTGCCGCTGCGGGTCCGGGTCGACCCCGGCCTTCCGGTCGGCGGTCAGTGCCTGGCGCTGCAGCGGGAGGCCGCCGAGCTGCGCGAGCACAGCTACCTGAGCCACACCGAGTTGCGTTCACTCGGTGGGATCGGCGAGCTGTACGACACTCTGCTGGTCTACGAGAACTTCCCGCCCGGCGGGTTGGTCGGCAGCGACGAGTTCGCTCTCGGTGAGGCCGTGTTGCGGCCCGCGGCGTTGGAGAGCCTGTCCCACTTCCCGGTCACCATCGCCGCGCATCCCACCCATGGCCGGCTCACGGTGCTCGTCGAAACCCTCGACGGGGCACTGGGACAGCTCGATCCGCGGGCTCTGGGACTGCGGGTGCTGACCGTGGTCCAGCGGCTGTTGGACAGCTGGGAGCGTCCGCTGCGCGAAGTCGCGGTCACCCTCGATGACGAGCCTCGGCCCGTCGGTGCGCCACCGATCACCCAGCGCGACGGTGGTTTCCACACCAGTTTCAGCGAGACCGCCGCCGAGCGCCTCGGTTCGGTGGCACTGAGCTGGGACGGGGGAGAGCTCAGCTATCGCGAACTCGACGAGGCGGCCGACCGCCTGGCTGCCGAGCTGGTCCGCCGTGGCGTGTCCGTCGAGATTCCGGTCCCGATCCGGTTGCGTCGTGGGCCCGACTACGTGGTGGCGATGCTCGCGGTGCTCAAGGCGGGCGCGCTGATCGTGCCACTGGATCCGGCCATGCCCGACGAGCGGGTTGCCGAGATCCTCCGCCAGATCGGCTCAGGCCGACACGCGCTGGTCGTCGACGAAACCCTGCTGGCATCTGTCGATTCCGGAGCGGACACCGACTACCGGCCCGCACCGGTGTATCCCGAGCAGGGCGCCTACATCGTGTTCACCTCGGGGACGACCGGAAAACCCAAGGGCGTCATCGGAACCCATCAGGCGCTGCTGGCCTATTGCGCCGACCATGCCCGTCAGGTGCTGCGGCCGGCGGCCGAGCGCCTCGGTCGTCCGCTGCGCGTCGCCCACGCGTGGTCGTTCACGTTCGATGCGGCTTGGCAGCCGCTGGCAGCCCTGCTCGACGGGCACACCGTGCACATCGTCTCCGACGAGGTGCAGCGCGACGCCGAGGCTCTGGTGGAGACCATCGGGCGCTTCGCCATCGACATGATCGACACCACGCCGTCGATGTTCGCATCCCTGCGGGCCGCCGGCCTGCTCACCCAGGTGCCGTTGGCGGTGCTGGCGCTCGGCGGCGAGGCCATCGACACCGTCACCTGGCAGGGGATCCAGGCCGAATGCGAGCGCACCTGGATGTCGGCCCACAACTGTTACGGCCCGACCGAGACCACGGTGGAAGCCGTCGTCGCGTCGATTGCCGAATATCCGCAGCCCGGTATCGGACGTCCCACAGAGTCGACCGCGGCTTACGTCCTCGACGGCTGGCTCCGCCCGGTCCCTGACGGCGTGTGCGGCGAACTGTATTTGGCCGGTGGCCAATTGACCCGCGGCTACCTCGGCAGGCCAGGGGAGACGTCCGGACGGTTCGTCGCCGATCCGTTCACGCCGGGTGCCCGGATGTACCGCACCGGTGACGTGGTGCGCCGACGGGTCGACTCGAATGCCCTCGAGTTTCTCGGCCGCAGCGACGATCAGGTCAAGATCCGTGGTTTTCGGGTGGAGCCCGGGGAGGTGGCCGCGACGCTGCACGCCCATCCCGGGGTGCGGCATGCCCATGTGGCGGTACGGCAGCACCGCAGCGGGCCGCGCCTGATCGCGTATGTGGTCACCGACACCCCGGTCACCGAGTTGCGGGGGATGCTGACCGACACTCTGCCAAGGCATCTGGTGCCGCACCACATCGTGGCCGTCGACGAGATTCCACTGACCACCAACGGCAAGGTCGACGACGCTGCGCTGGCGGCGCTGGGTACCGGCGGCCGCTCGGAAGGGGCCGAGCACCCCGCCACCGACACCGAGCGGCTGCTGGCTCAGGTGCTGTCCGAGGTGCTGGGGACCACTGACGGCGCGGGCGTGGACGTGACCGCCGACTTCCTCGATCTCGGGCTGGACAGCATCGTGGCCCTGTCGGTGGTGCAGGCTGTGCGGCGCCGTGGCGTGGCCTTGCGTGCCCGCCTGATGCTGGATTGTGCAACGGTCCGCGAGCTCGCGGCCGCGATCGATGCCGATGCCGACGCCGTCGCGCAGGACCGAGATGCGGCCGACCACGCCGTACCCGAAACCACCCCGATCCCGCTGCTGCCCAATGGGCGCTGGCTGTACCAGTACGGCGACCCTCGTCGGCTGGCCCAGACCGAGGTGTTCCGGCTGCCCGGCGGGATCACCCGGGCTCAGCTGGAAACCCTGCTGCGCAATGTGATCGACGGACATGAGGTGCTGCGCACCCGTTTGGACCTGGAGACCCTGACGCTCGTCCCTCATGAGCGCGGTGAGGTGCTCTCGGAGGCGACCGGCTCGGGTGAGCTCGATGCCGCGGTGGCCGAACAGGCCGACCTCTCGGTGCAACGCCTCGATCCTGAGAACGGGTCGATGCTCGATGCGGTGTGGCTGCATCACCCGCAGACGCAGGGTGGGCTGCTGATCCTCACCGCCCATGTGCTGGCACTGGACCCCGCATCGTGGCGGATCCTGGTCGGTGAGCTCGAAAATGCCTGGCATGCACTGGCTTCCGGGAGGGAACCGCTGCCGGTGAGGGAACATACCTCGCTGCGGCAGTGGTCCCGGCTGCTGTCCGAGCGCGCTGCCACGCTCGACACCTGCGGCTTCTGGGAGCGGCAGTTCGATGGTGACGACCCGGACATCGGGGCGCGCCGGGTCGATCCGGCCTCCGACCGGATGGCCGGTGTGACCGTCAAGATGGCCTTCGCCGAACCCGACGTGACGGCCCGACTGCTCACCGGCGCAGTGCCGGTGACCGAGGTGCTGGCCGCGGCAACCGCTCGGGCGCTGACCGATTGGCGCCGCCACCGCGGCCAGCCGACCTCGGCGCCACTGTTGGCGATGGAGACCCACGGCAGGTCGGATGTGGTGGTGTCGGACCACGACGAGGTGGACACCGGCGATACCGCCGGGCTGCTCAGCATGATCTACCCTTTGCGTCTGAGTGCCGATGACGCCCACGGGGTGGCCGCGCAGGTGGCGGCGATCCCTGGCGATGCCATCGACTACGGGCTGCTGCGTTACCTGCGCGACGACACCGCCGAACGACTGGGTTCTCATCGGGATCCGCAGGTACTGCTCAACTATCTGGGCCGGATCGAACTGGATGCATCCGATCACGCCCTGCTGCAGGACCGGTCGTTGGTGACCGGCGTAACCCCGATTCCGGAACCGAATGTCGCTGTGCGCCATGAGCTGACGATCATGGCCGCGGTGATCGACCGCGACGGGTCGGCCGTGCTCGGCACCCAGTGGCGGACCGTGCCCGACATTCTGTCCGCCGAGGACATCGCCACCCTGCAGGAGATGTGGTTGGACGCGTTACGAGAGGTGTTGCGAGAGGTGACCCCATGAGTACCCCATCGGCCCCCACCCTGGCCGTCATCGGTGCCGGTCCCAAGGCCATCGCGGTGGCGGCCAAGGCCGCCGAACTGCGCGCGATGGGCGCGCCGGCCCCCGAGGTCGTCGTCGTCGAACGTGCCGGGGTGGCCGCCAACTGGCAGGCCGTCGGTGGTTGGACCGATGGCAACCATCGCCTCGGCACCGGTCCCGAGAAGGACGTCGGTTTCCCCTACCGGTCATCTCTGGTGTCGCGGCGTAACGCCGAACTCGACGAACGGATGACCCGGCACAGTTGGCAGGCCTACCTGATCGCCACAGGCGGATTCGCCGAATGGGTCGACCGCGGCCGGCCCGCACCGACCCACCGGCGCTGGAGCCAGTATCTGGGCTGGGTGGCCGAGGACGTCGGGATGAACGTGGTTCTCGGTGAGGTGGAACAGATCTCGGTCGATGGTGACGCCGGCGGTGCCGGCAATTCAACCGACGCCGGCGGTGCCGGTAGTTCGACAGGTGCGCACCGCTGGGTGCTGCGCACCGCCGAGGACACCGTGTGCGCCGACGGCCTGATGATCACGGGGCCCGGTCAGGCCGAGCGTTCGGTGCTGCCGGGCAACCCCCGGGTGATGTCGATTGCCCAGTTCTGGCATCAGGCCGGCAAGCACGAGATGATCACCGCGGAGCGGGTCGCCGTGATCGGCGGCGGCGAGACGGCCGCTTCGATGCTCAACGAGCTGTTCCGCCACCGAGTTTCGACGATCACCGTGATCTCACCGACGGTCACCCTGTTCACCCGCGGCGAGGGATTCTTCGAGAACACGCTGTTCTCCGATCCGACCGGGTGGACCGGGCTGACCCTGGCCGAGCGCCGGGATGCCTTGGCCCGCACCGATCGTGGGGTGTTCTCGGCGCGGGTGCAGGATGCCCTGCTGGCCGATGACCGCATCCGTCACCTGCGGGGCCGGGTCGCCCATGCAGTGGCCCGCGACGAGCGGATCCGCCTGACACTGTCGACCAACACCGGCGGCGAAGCGGTCGAGACGGTCCACGGCTTCGACCTGGTGATCGACGGGTCCGGCGCCGACGCGTTGTGGTTCGCCCCGTTGTTCAGCCAGGATGCGCTCGACCTGCTCGAGCTCGGCCTCGGCGGTCCGCTGAGCAGTGATTCGCTGCAGGAGCACATCGGCCATGACCTGGCTCTGACCGATGTGTTCCCCAAGTTGTTCCTGCCGGGGCTGGCCGGGCTCACCCAGGGCCCCGGGTTCCCGAACCTGAGTTGTCTCGGCCTGCTGTCCGACCGGGTACTGGGTGCGAACCTGGTACACCCCTCGATGAGGAGACTCGATGAGTTCCAATCCGTTCGATGACGAGAACGGCGCGTTCTGCGTACTGGTCAACGATGAGGATCAGCACAGCCTCTGGCCGGCATTCGCCGAGGTGCCCGCGGGCTGGCGGGTGGTATTCGGTCCGGCCGGCCGGGCCGAGTGCCTGAGTTACGTCGAGCAGAACTGGCTCGACATTCGGCCCCGCAGCCTGCGTGAGGCGCTGGCCCGCTAGCGGGTAACCGGACTCACACCGGGTTGGGGGCGAGCGCGTCCATGTCGAACAACCGGGCATGCAGGATGGTGCGGTTCCGCAGCGCCGAACGCACCGCCCGGTGCAGCCCGTCCTCCAGATAGATGTCGCCGCGCCACTTCACCGCGTGCGGAAACAGGTCGCCGTAGAAGGTCGAGTCTTCGGAGAGCAGCCGGTCGAGGGCGAGCACCGTGGTGGTCGTGACCAGCTCATCGAGGCGCAGCTGCCTCGGCGGGATGCGGGACCAGTCCCGGTGGGAGAGCCCGTGCTCCGGGTAGGGTTTGCCCTCTTGGACGCCCTTGAAGATCATCGCCGGCCCGCCTCCGTCGCAGTAGCGCGCGGTGTTGCCATCGGCATAGTTGCCTAGGTTAATACGCTTGTGGGTAAGCGCAGGCGCCGGTGTCGCTCGGCGTGCTGGTGCGGACCTGTCACCGCAGAATCGGTAAACCTGCTGCTGGTCAGTAAAATGAACCGAGCTAAATGCACACGTCGCTGCTGCGAAGGGTAGGTGAACAGGTGGGGAGTGCCGACGAGCGTCGTTTCGAGGTGCTGCGCGCCATCGTCGCCGACTTCGTGGCCACCAAGGAGCCGATCGGTTCCAAGACTCTGGTGGACCGTCACAACCTCGGCGTATCGAGCGCCACGGTCCGCAACGACATGGCGGTGCTCGAAGCCGAGGGCTACATCACCCAGCCGCATACGAGCTCGGGGCGGGTGCCCACCGAGAAGGGCTACCGCGAGTTCGTCGACCGGATCGACAACGTCAAGCCGTTGTCCTCATCGGAGCGCCGGGCGATTCTGTCCTTCCTGGAGTCCGGGGTTGACCTGGACGACGTGCTGCGGCGCGCGGTGCGGCTGCTGGCGCAGCTGACCCGTCAGGTCGCGATCGTGCAGTACCCGACGCTTTCCACGTCGTCTGTGCGTCACCTCGAGGTGGTGGCACTGACGCCGGCGCGGTTGCTGCTGGTGGTCATCACCGATTCGGGCCGGGTGGATCAACGTATCGTGGAGCTCGGTGATGCCATCGACGAGCATGAGTTGTCGAAACTGCGCGAGATGCTGGGGCAGGCGCTGGAGGGCAAGCCACTGACAGCGGCGTCGGTCGCAGTGAGCGATCTGGCCACTCACCTCAACGGTCACGGGGCACTGGCGGACGCCGTCGGCCGCTCGGCGACAGTTCTGGTCGAGACGCTCGTCGAGCACACCGAAGAGCGATTGCTGCTGGGCGGTACCGCCAACCTGACCCGCAACACCGCCGATTTCGGTGGATCGCTGCGGTCGGTGCTGGAGGCGCTCGAAGAGCAGGTGGTGGTCCTGCGGCTGTTGGCGGCCCAGCAGGAAGCGGGCAAGGTAACTGTGCGGATCGGTCATGAGACCGAGGCCGAGCAGATGTTGGGAACGTCGGTGGTGAGCACCACGTACGGCAGCTCGGGCAAGGTGTACGGCGGAATGGGTGTGGTCGGTCCCACCCGAATGGACTACCCGGGAACGATCGCCAATGTCGCGGCGGTTGCTCTCTATATCGGCGAAGTCCTAGGTACTCGGTAAGGCAGCCGGTCGATCCGGCACAGAAAGGTCAGGCAAGGTCAGCGTGGCACGCGATTATTACGGCTTGCTCGGAGTGAGCAAGGGCGCGAGCGATTCAGAGATCAAACGTGCCTATCGGCGATTGGCGCGTGAGCTGCATCCCGACGTCAATCCCGACGAGGAAGCCCAGAGCCGGTTCACCGAGATCCAGGTCGCCTATGAGGTGCTGTCGGATCCGGAGAAGCGCCGCATCGTGGACATGGGCGGCGACCCGATGGAGTCGGTCGGCGGCGCGCCCGGTGGGTTCAGCGGGTTCGGCGGGCTAGGCGACGTGTTCGAGGCGTTCTTCGGTGGCGGAACCTCGTCGCGCGGACCGATCGGCCGGGTGCGGCCCGGCGCCGATTCACTCCTGCGCATGCGGTTGGACCTCTCGGAGTGCGCCACCGGCGTGACCAAGCAGGTGGCCGTGGACACCGCGGTGCTGTGCGACCTGTGTCAGGGCAAGGGCACCAACGGCAATTCCAAGCCGGTCGCCTGCGACACCTGCGACGGCCGTGGCGAGATCCAGACCGTGCAGCGCTCGCTGCTGGGACAGGTGATGACGACCCGTCCGTGCCCCGTATGTGGGGGAATCGGTGAGGTCATCCCCGATCCGTGCAACCGCTGCGGCGGCGACGGCCGGGTGCGTGCCCGCCGTGAGATCAGCGTCAAGATCCCGGCCGGGGTCGGCGACGGCATGCGGGTGCGACTCGCCGCGCAGGGTGAGGTCGGACCCGGCGGCGGGCCGGCAGGCGATCTGTACGTCGAGGTCCACGAGAAGCAGCACGAGACATTCGTCCGCGACGGCGACGACCTGCACTGCACGATCTCGGTGCCGATGGTGGACGCCGCCCTCGGCACCACGGTGACCGTCGACGCGATCCTCGACGGGCCGACCGAACTGACCGTTCCGGCCGGTACCCAGCCCGGTGCGGTGACGACACTGCGCGGGCACGGTATGCCGCATCTGCGGTCCGGGGTCCGCGGTGACCTGCATGCCCACATCGATGTGGTGGTGCCGTCGAGACTGGACAGCACCGATACCGACCTGCTGCGCAAGCTGAAGGAGAACCGGGCCCGCGACGTCGCGGAGGTGCGCTCGACGCAGGCCTCCGCGAGTTCCGGCGGTTTGTTCAGCCGCTTGCGCGAGACGTTCACCGGCCGCTGACGCCGCGGGCTGCCACGTGAGCTCAGCGCTTTTCTACGTCGACGCGCTACCGGGCGCGGGGGAGCTCGCCGTCGTCGACGGCGACGAGGGCTTTCACGCGTCCAACGTCCGACGCATCCGGGTCGGCGAACCGATAGACCTGAGCGACGGTGCCGGAACACTGGCCCACTGTGTCGTCGAGGACACCGCCAAGGGCTGGTTGTCGGCGCGGGTGATCGAGCAGGTCGACATCGCGGCCGCACGCCCGAGTGTCACCGTGGTGCAGGCGCTGCCCAAGTCCGATCGTTCCGAGCTGGCCGTCGAGCTGGCGACCGAGGCCGGCGCCGACGGGTTCGTCGCCTGGCAGGCAACTCGGTGTGTGGCCCGCTGGGAAGGCCCGAAGGTGGAGAAGGGCCTGCGCCGCTGGGAGGCGGTGGTTCGCTCCGCGGCCCGGCAGTCCCGCCGTCCCCACATCCCGTCAGTCGAGGGCCTGCTGTCCACGGCTGCGCTCACCCAGCGCGTCGCCGACGCCGTGGCCGCCGGTGCAGTGGTGCTCGCATTGCACGAATCTGCCACCGAGCCGCTGGCCGAACTGCCGCTGGCCCAGGCGGATTCAGTGATGCTCATCGTCGGGCCGGAAGGGGGCATCGCCGACGAAGAGATCGCCGCGTTCGCCGCAGCCGGAGCGAAAGCCGTCCGGTTGGGCCCGACCGTCCTGCGGACCTCGACGGCCGCAGCCGTCGCGCTGGGCGCGATCGGTGCGCTGACCGGACGCTGGGCGATTTAGCGCCGACGGTCGGCCTGGCCAGGCATTACGCTCCACTGGTGAGTTTTCCGCCGCAAGGCCCGCCGCCGTACGGTCAGCCCCCCTTCGGGCAGCAGCCCCCATACGGGCAACAGCAGCCGCACTGGGCGCCCTATCAGGGGCAGCCATGGCAAGTTCCTCCGCCTCCGCCTCCGTCGAGTCGTTCGGGACTCATCGTCGGCGTCGTGGTGGTTGCCGTCATCGCTGCGTTCGGTGCCTTGCTGCTCATCGTGAAGATGTCAAAGAGCGGAAACGGTGCAGTGAGCGATGAACAACGCGCGGCGAACCCGACGACGGCCGAATGGCCGAGCGATTTCAAGATCGTGTGTAAGGACGGCTCGGTCAGCAACGCCGCGTCCTATGCCCAGCCGTACAAATACATCGGGTTTTTCCAGGGCATGCAGGATGGTTCGTGGTACGAGGTTGCCGACCAGCGTGGTGAGGAGCTGTCGGAGATCAACATTGTCGCCTGCCTGTCACGCAAAACCGACACCGAGGTGAAATCGGGGCAGTGCGAGTCGAGTGCGTGGGACAAGCCGGTCACCATCGACCATTACTCCGTCCAGTACGAGATCGAGGTCCGTGAAGCCAGGACCGGTAGGTTCATCAAAAGCCTGGGCACGGTGGACGGCCCGGCCGGTGAGTGCCCGTCGGTCAGTTTCTTCGACTGGGTTCCCGACAAGCTCTACGGAGAGCCGGATGGCACCGAGGTGGAGGCAAAGATGACGGAATTCGCCGGTTGACCTGTGCGTTCACCCGGCCGGCCAGCCGGGGCCGCTAACCGCGCAGCTCTGATCGGCGTCAGCCCGCTTAACCATTGGGGCGTGTCGTTGACCAGCGGTAAACTGGCCACAGTACGACGGCAGCCGGCCGTCAGGAAAACACGGAAAGCAGGCACAAACTCCACGTGACGCCCCGCGACACGACCGCTGACTCGTCGGCCACCGCATCGGAATCGGTCCGCAGCAGCATCACTGTTCCGCCCGACATCATCGTGGGCCTGCTCGGCTCGGCTGATGAGAATCTGCGGGCACTCGAAAGACTTCTGACTGCCGATATCCACGCGCGCGGCAATGAGATCACCTTCACCGGCGAACCAGCCGACGTGGCACTAGCCGAGCGCGTGGTCGCCGAGTTGATCGCCGTAGCCTCCAGCGGCCAGGCGGTGACCCCCGAGGCGGTGCGACACAGCGTCGCCATCCTCACCGGCGCCGAGGACGAGTCCCCGGCCGAGGTGCTCACGCTCGACATCCTGAGCCGCCGCGGCAAGACCATCCGGCCCAAGACGCTGAACCAGAAGCGCTACGTCGACGCAATCGATGCGCACACCATCGTGTTCGGCATTGGCCCGGCCGGTACCGGCAAGACCTACCTGGCGATGGCCAAGGCGGTTAGCGCCTTGCAGACCAAGCAGGTCAACCGGATCATCCTGACTCGCCCCGCGGTGGAGGCAGGTGAGCGCCTCGGCTTCCTGCCGGGCACGTTGAGCGAGAAGATCGACCCGTACCTGCGGCCGCTGTACGACGCACTGCACGACATGATGGATCCCGAGCTCATTCCGAAGCTGATGAGCGCCGGGGTAATCGAGGTCGCGCCGCTGGCATATATGCGGGGACGAGCGCAGCCGTTGTTCGCAAATGTGTTGACGCCCAATGGATTCCGTCCGATAGGCGAGCTGAAAGTCGGCGACTTCGTGATCGGCTCTGACGGGTCACCGACAGAGGTAACGGGTGTCTACCCTCAGGGTTTCAAGGAGATCTACCGGGTCTTCACCCAGGACGGTGCATCTACCCTTGCATCCGGCGATCACCTGTGGGCGGTGTACACGGCTTCGGACCGGCGCCGGAACAAGCCGGCCCGCGTGCTCGAGACAAAAGAGATGATCGGGAATCTTCGTGCGGCTCATGCCCACCGATACGAGCTTCCGTTGTTGAGCTCGCCGGTGGAGTTTGAGCGACGGTCCGTGCCGATGGATCCCTATGCCCTTGGGCTGCTGCTGGGTGACGGATGTTTCTCGTGCCGAGCGACGCCCACCTTTGCGACCAAAGATCCGGAGTTGGCGGACGCGTTGGAACGCCTGATACCGGGCATCACGGTGCGACGTAAGACCGACATCGACTATGTGCTGAACCGGATCACCACGCCCGGCGAGGTCGTCACGATCGAGAACCCGGTGACCGGTGTCGTGCGGCAGCTCGGCTTGTCCGGCAAGAAATCGGACACCAAGTTCGTTCCGGTGGACTACCTGTTCAATACGGCGGAAGTCCGCTTGGCTGTGTTGCAGGGTCTGCTCGATACCGATGGAGGTCCGGTCACACAGGGCGGCCGGACGTGTCGTGTCCAATACACGACCGCGTCCGACCAGTTGCGTGACGACGTCGTCTTTCTCGTCGAGTCGCTGGGCGGTGTGGTCTATGTGCGGACGCGGAAAGCTGCGGGGCGTAAACCCGGGTTAGCCCGGGGGCGCGAGGTTCATCATCGTTGTGATGCCCATATTCTCGATATTCGCCTGCCCGAAGGTGTGGCACCGTTCCGACTGACCCGTAAGGCGGCGAAGTACGACGAGACCGGTGGTGGTCGGCCAATGCGATTCATCGATCGGATCGAGCCGGAGGGTACCGAAGAAGCCGTCTGCATCAGCGTGGCGGCGGCGGACTCGCTCTACATCACCGAGGATTTCCTTCTCACCCACAACACCCTGAATGACGCGTTCATCATCCTCGACGAGGCGCAGAACACCACCGCTGAACAGATGAAGATGTTCCTGACCCGTCTCGGGTTCGGATCCAAAGTCGTTGTCACCGGCGACATCACGCAGGTGGATCTGCCCGGCGGCAACACCTCCGGCCTGCGGGCGGCGATGAACATCCTCGACGGTATCGACGACATCCACTTCGCCGAACTCACCAGTGCCGACGTGGTCCGACACCGCCTGGTGTCCGAGATCGTGGACGCCTATGCCCGACATGAGGAGCCGGCATTGCTCAACCGTGCCCAACGCCGTTCGTCGAACGGACGGCCCCGTCGATCATGAGCATCGAGGTATCCAACGAGTCGGGCATCGATGTGTCCGAGGACGAGCTGATCAGCGTCGCACGCTTCGTCATCGCCAAGATGGATGTGAACCCGGCGGCTGAGCTGTCCATGGTGCTGCTGGACAGCGCGGCGATGGCCGACCTGCACATGCGGTGGATGGACCTGCCCGGTCCGACCGATGTGATGAGTTTCCCGATGGATGAGCTGGAGCCCGGGGGTCGGCCGGATGCGCCCGAGCCGGGACCGGCCATGCTCGGTGACATCGTGTTGTGCCCGGAGTTCGCCGAGCAGCAGGCGGCCAAGGCGGGGCACTCGCTCGGTCAGGAGTTGGCCCTGCTGACCGTTCACGGTGTGCTGCATCTGCTCGGCTACGACCACGCCGAGCCGGACGAGGAAAAAGAGATGTTCGCGCTGCAGCGTCAGCTTCTCGAGGAGTGGGTAGCTGATCAGGTCGAGGCGTACCACGCCGACCGGCAGAGCGAGAAGGACCAGCGGCTGCTCGACAAGTCCCGATATTTCGACGAACCGTGACGGGCTTACTTCCGCTGCTAGGTGCCGTGGTGCTGGTCGCGTTCGGTGGCCTGTTCGCCGCCATCGACGCCGCGCTCTCGACCGTGTCGATCGCGCGCATCGAAGAACTGGTCCGCGAGGAACGTCCGGGTGCGGCCCGGCTCAGCCGGGTGGTCGCTGAACGGCCTCGCTACATCAATCTTGTTGTACTGCTTCGGATCACGTGCGAGATCACCGCGACCGTGCTGTTGGCGTCCTTCCTGGACGGGCATCTCGGTGTCGGATGGGGTCTGGTGGCTTCTGCCGCGATCATGGTGGTGACGAGTTTCGTGGCCATCGGTGTCGGCCCGCGCACGGTCGGCAGGCAGAACGCCTATTCCATCGCGCTGATGTCGGCGTTGCCGCTGCAGGCGATCTCGGTGCTGCTCACTCCGATCAGCCGCCTTCTGGTGTTGATCGGTAACGCCTTGACTCCCGGCCGCGGTTTTCGCAACGGCCCGTTCGCGTCCGAGATCGAGTTGCGGGAGGTCGTCGACCTGGCCCAGCAGCGCGGCGTCGTCGCCGACGAGGAGCGCCGGATGATCCAGTCGGTGTTCGAACTCGGCGACACGCCGGCCCGTGAGGTCATGGTGCCGCGTACCGAGATGGTGTGGATCGAGAGCGACAAGTCGGCAGGCCAGGCGACGTCATTGGCGGTCCGCAGCGGGCATTCCCGCATCCCGGTGATCGGTGAGAACGTCGACGACATCGTCGGCGTCGTCTACCTGAAAGACCTTGTCCAGCAGACCTATTACTCGACCAACGGAGGTCGTGACACCAACGTGGCGCAAGTGATGCGCCCGGCGGTGTTCGTCCCGGATTCCAAGCCGCTGGACGAATTGCTCAAGGAGATGCAGCTCGACCGCAACCACATGGCGCTGCTGGTCGACGAGTACGGCGCGATCGCCGGCCTGGTCACCATCGAGGACGTGCTCGAAGAGATCGTGGGCGAGATCGTCGACGAGTACGACGCCGGCGAGGTCGTTCCGGTGGAGGACCTGGGTGAGCGCCGGTACCGCGTGTCGGCGCGGCTGCCGCTCGAAGACCTCTGCGAGCTCTACGAAATGGAGCCCCACGAGGATCTCGACGTCGACACCGTCGGTGGCCTGGTCGCCTTCGAACTGGGTCGGGTGCCGCTGCCCGGCGCCGAAGTCACCTGGGACGGTCTACGGTTACGCGCCGAGGGCGGTTCCGACCACCGTGGTCGGGTGCGGATCGGCACAGTTCTGGTCGCCCCGGCCGAACCGACGAACAAGGAGAGCGATGACTGAGCTCGACGCGGAAGACAGCAAGCTCGTCGTGCTGGCCCGCGGCGCGATGGGCCGCGCCGAGGCCCCCGCCGGTGCGGCGGTACGCGACCAGGACGGTCGCACCTACGCCGGCGCCCCGGTGACCCTCGCGGCGCTGCAATTGACCGCCCTGCAGGCGGCAGTGGCCGCTGCGGTGTCCAGCGGTGCCACCGGAATCGAGGCCGCGGTGCTGGTCGGCGGCTCCGCCGACGACGCAGGTGTCGCCGCGGTGCGGGAGCTGTCCTCGGACGCCGCGGTGATCGTCACCGATCGGGCGGGAAACCCATCATGACCGAATTCCGTTCCGGCTTCGTCTGTTTCGTCGGCAGGCCCAACACCGGCAAGTCGACCCTGACGAATGCGTTGGTGGGCCAGAAGGTCGCGATCACCTCGAACCGCCCGCAGACCACCCGGCACACCATCCGCGGCATCGTGCACCGCGACGACTTCCAGATCATCCTGGTCGACACCCCCGGCCTGCACCGTCCGCGCACCCTGCTCGGGCAACGGCTCAACGACCTGGTCAAGGACACCTACTCCGAGGTCGACGTGATCGGTCTGTGCATTCCGGCCGATGAGCGCATCGGCCCAGGGGACCGCTGGATCTATCAGCAGATCCGCGCTGTGGCGCCGAGGACCACCCTGATTGCCGTCGTCACCAAGATCGACAAGGTGCCCAAGGATCGTGTCGCCGAACAGCTGATGGCCGTAAGCGAACTCCTGGGGCCGGATGCCGACATCGTGCCGGTCTCGGCCACCGCGGGCGAACAACTCGATGTGCTCACCGATGTCCTCGTCTCCAAACTGCCGCCGGGGCCTGCCTATTACCCGGACGGCGAGCTCACCGACGAGCCCGAGGAAGTGTTGATGGCCGAGCTCATCCGCGAGGCCGCACTGGAAGGTGTGCGTGACGAGCTGCCGCACTCGCTGGCTGTTGTCATCGAGGAAGTCGAAGAGAGAGAAGGCCGTGACGATCTGATCGACGTCCACGCGATCCTCTACGTCGAGCGTGACAGCCAGAAGGGCATCGTGATCGGCAAGGGCGGGGCGCGCCTTCGCGAGGTCGGCACGGCCGCCCGCACCCAGATCGAAAAGCTGCTCGGCACAAAGGTTTACCTCGACCTGCGGGTCAAGATCGCCAAGAACTGGCAGCGCGATCCGAAGCAGCTGGGCCGGCTGGGCTTCTGAGCCCTCGCCCTTCGAACTACCCGTCGAGCGCGTTGATCGCGGCGGCAGCCTGGGACGCATCGGTCTGCGACGGGGCGGTCCACCAGATGTCGGGTTGCTCGGCGGCCCAGCCGGTGATCGCCTCCAGTTCGGCGGCCAGCGAGATCAGCAACGGCTCACTGTCGGCCGGCCCCATCAGTTGGACGCCGATCGGCAGCCCGTCGGAGGTGAAGCCGGCGGGCACGTTGATCGAGGGCCAGCCCAGCAGGTTCCACGGCCAGGTCACCGGGCAGGCGGCGATCGAGGCGCGTTCGGTGGCAGACCAACCGCGGCGGTCGAATTCGTGTGTGAGCGGTGGTGGTTGGGCCGTGGTCGGCGCGATGATGACGTCGACGAGGTTGAAGATCCAGGAGATGCGGCGCTGCGCGGCGACCTCGTGTGCCCGGGCCTTGCGCAGAATGTCCTGTGACAGCAGCCGGCCGATCCTCATGTTGGTGGCGGTGCGCTCGTCGTAGACCACGTCGCCCAGGCGGTCGGCCCAGTCCAGCAGGCCGGAGGTGGAGCGGGCCAGGAAGTCCCAGGACATCCGCAGGCTGTAGTTGGGGTCTTTTTCCTCCACGGTGTGACCGAGCTGACCGAGGTGGTCGGCGGTGGTCTGCAGCGCCTTGCGAATCTCTGGGTGCAGTGTGGCCCGGAAGCCGGTGAACGGGAACTTCGTCGACATCGCGATCCGCAGGGGCCCGGGGGCGCGGCCGACGTGTTCCGCGGCCTGTATCGGCGCGGGCTTGTGCAGATCACCGTCGGCGTTACCGGATGCGGCGTCGAGCACGAGGGCCGCATCGGTGACGGTGCGAGCCAGCACCCCGTTGACGGTGATGCCGTTGAACGCCTCGGGCAGAGGCCAGGTGGAGATGCGTCCGCGCTGCGGCTTGATGCCGACCAGATGCGTCCACGCGGCGGGGATGCGGACACTGCCCGCGCCGTCGGATCCGATGGCCGCGGCCACCAGGCCCGCGGCGACGGCCGCGGCACTGCCGCCGGAGGATCCGCCCGGGCTGTGCTTGCGCGACCACGGGTTGCGGGTATGGCCGAACCCCGGCCCGCCGGTGAACGGCCACTGTCCGAGCTCGCAGGTATTGGTCTTCCCGACGATCACCGCGCCGGCAGCCTTCAGCCGGCGCACCACCTCGGCGTCGTCGGTGGCGACGCGGGTAGAGCCGTCGGTGCCGAACCGGGTGGGCACCCCGGCGACGTCGACGTCATCCTTGACCGCGATGGGGATTCCCAGCAGTGGGAGTTGTTTGCCGGCTGCGCGAGCCGTGTCGGCCTTGGCGGCGTCGGCCAGCGCCTGCTCGGTCAGCACGACGCGGAATGCGTTGAGGGTGGACTGGCTCGCGGTGATGGCGTGCAGCGACTCCTGTACCAGTTGCTCAGAAGTGACTGCGCCGCTGGCGAGTTGATAGAGCTGATTGGTCAGGGTGGGGAACCGGGCGGGGGGCTTGCGGGAAAAAGGAGCAGAAGTCGCAGATTTGGCCATCACTTTCGAGGATATCGGCGATGCGTAACGGAACCTGTCCGGCCATGGTGCGACACTGTCACGATGCGGCTGTACCGGGACCGGGCGGTGGTGCTGCGCCAGCACAAGCTCGGCGAGGCCGACCGGATTGTCACCCTGCTCACCCGCGACCATGGTTTGGTGCGCGCGGTGGCCAAGGGCGTTCGGCGTACCCGCAGCAAGTTCGGCGCGCGGCTGGAGCCGTTTGCCCATATCGACGTGCAGCTGCATCCGGGGCGCAACCTCGACATCGTCACCCAGGTGCAGGCCATCGACGCGTTCGCCGCCGACATCGTCAGTGACTACGGCCGCTACACGAGTGCGTGCGCGATGCTGGAGACCGCCGAGCGGCTGGCCGGGGAGGAGCGGGCACCGATGCCCGACCTGCACCGGCTCACGGTGGCCGCACTGAGGGCCGTCGCCGACGGTCGCCGGGCCCGCGAGTTGGTGCTCGACTCCTATCTGCTGCGGGCGATGACGATCGCCGGGTGGGCGCCGGCGCTGACCGAGTGCGCCCGCTGCGCCACGCCGGGCCCGCACCGGGCATTTCACGTCGCCGCCGGCGGCAGTGTGTGCGTGCACTGCCGGCCCAGCGGATCCAGTACTCCGCCCCAACCCGTGCTGGAACTGATGTCGGCGCTGCACGAGGGTGACTGGGAGTACGCCGAGGCGTCCTCATCGACGCATCGCAGCCAGGCCAGCGGGCTGATCGCCGCGCACCTGCAGTGGCACCTGGAGCGCCAGCTGCGGACATTGCCTCTGGTCGAGCGGGTGTACCGGATCGATCGGACAGTCGCCGAGCAGCGCGCCACGCTGGTCAGGCAGGATATGACCCATGGCTTTGAAGCGGGACAAGCAGGGCAAAACAACCTACCCACAGCTGCCCCCGGCGCCTGAGGACTATCCGGTCTTTCCGGACACCTCGACCTGGCCCGTCGTCTTCCCCGAGATTCCGGCCGGCACCAACGGCCGCTTCGCCCGCCCGCCCCAACACACGTCCAAGGCCGTCGCGCCTCGCATCCCGGCGGATCAGGTACCCAACCACGTCGCCGTGGTGATGGACGGCAACGGTCGATGGGCCACCCAGCGTGGTCTCGGCCGCACCGAGGGCCACAAGATGGGCGAGGCCGTGCTGATCGACATCACCTGCGGTGCCATCGAACTGGGCATCAAACACTTGAGCGTCTACGCCTTCTCCACCGAGAACTGGAAGCGCAGCGCCGAAGAGGTCCGGTTCCTGATGGGGTTCAACCGGGAAGTGGTGCGTCGCCGCCGGGAGAATCTCAACGCCATGGGCGTGAACATGCGCTGGGTGGGGTCGCGGCCCAAGATGTGGCGCAGCGTCATCAAAGAGTTCGACATCGCCGAGCAGATGACCGTCGGTAATGACGTCATCACGGTCAACTACTGCGTCAACTACGGCGGTCGCACCGAACTCGTCGAGGCCGCGCAGGCGCTGGCCACCGAAGCTGCCGAGGGCAAGATCAACCCGAGCCGGATCACCGAGGCGGCCTTCGCCAAGCATCTGCACCGCCCCGACATCCCAGACGTGGATCTGTTCATCCGGACGTCGGGGGAGCAGCGGGCCAGCAACTTCCTGCTGTGGCAGTCGGCGTACGCCGAGTTCGTGTTCCAGGACAAGCTGTGGCCGGACTACGACCGACGCGACCTGTGGGCGGCCTGCGAGGAGTACGTGAACCGCAACCGTCGCTTCGGCAGGGCCTGACATGCCCGGCCTCCTGCAGCAGTTGTCCTCGGCGCTCGGCGAGGTGATGTCGGTCGTCGAGGAAGACGACGACGCGCTGACCGTGACGGTCGACGGTTCGGTGGCCTCGGTGCGGGTCGTGGCCATCGCCGAGGACCTGGAGATGGTCTCGCTGACTCAGCCGTTGGCATGGGATCTGCCGCTTGACAACAAGATTCGCGAACGCGTGTCCGACCATGCCAGTAAGACCATGCTGGGCACCGTGGTGTTGGTGGAGAAGCTGGTCGACACTCCCACCAACGGCGCGACGCCCAAAGGTGCGGCACGTAAGCGGCCGGCCAAGAAGGTGGCCGACGTGATGCTGCGCTACAACTTCCCGGCGGCCGGGCTCACCGACGACGCACTGCGCACCCTGATCCTCATGGTCCTGGCCACCGGCGCCGACGTGCGTCGGGACCTGATGTCGTGAGCCGGCCGGTCATCCGCATCGTCGCGGCCGTGGTGCTCGGTGAGGACAACCGGCTACTCGTGGTCCGCAAACGCGGTACGACGGCGTTCATGCAGCCCGGCGGAAAGATCGAGCCGGGGGAGCAGCCGATCGAGGCGTTGGCCCGGGAGGTTCGCGAGGAGCTCGGGGTCGGTTTTGATGTTCCGGCGGCCGAAGAACTCGGCCACTTCACCGCACCCGCCGCCAATGAACCCGGCCACGCAGTCGATGCGTGGCTCTACCGGGTGAGCCTGGACGGCGAGCCGCGGCCGCAGGCCGAGATCGACGAGATGACGTGGATCGACCCCCACGCGCCCGGTGACGTCGAGTTGGCGCCACTCACCCGCGATGCCGTGTTCGCGCTGGTCCGCGATCGGGCTTAGCGTCCCTGCGTGAAGCGCCATGGCGGAAAGTCGGTCAGTTGACCCCGTCGCCGCAGCCGCGGCACATGCCGAAGATCTCGATCGTGTGGCTGACGTCGGAGAAACCGTGCTCGCGTGCCACGTCGGCGGCCCAGGCCTCGACCTGGCCGCCGGAGATCTCGACGGTCGCGCCGCAGGCCCGGCACACCAGATGGTGGTGGTGGTCCTCGGAGCAACGCCGGTAGACCGACTCTCCCGTGTCGGTGCGCAACGTGTCGACGTTGCCGGTGTTGGCCATCGACTGCAGGGTGCGGTACACCGTGGTCAGTCCGATGCCCTGGCCGCGGCGGCGCAGCTCGTCGTGCAGCTCTTGGGCTGAGCGGAATCCGTCGGTCTCGTTGAGCAGGTCGGCGATGGCCGCACGCTGCCGGGTGGACCGGACCGCGCCCGTCACCGGTGGTCCTCGCCGGCGTGGGCGACGGCGTCGGCGACGATGTGGGCCAGGTGGTGGTCGACCAGCTGGTAAAGCACTTCACGTCCCGCGCGCTCGCTGGACACCACTCCGGCCTGCTTGAGGATCCGCAGATGCTGGCTCACCAGTGGCTGCGGCACGTCGAGCGAGTCGACCAGTTCGTGCACACAGCGCGCCGACTGCTGCAGCTGGAGCACGATCGCGATCCGCAACGGGGCGGCGAGCGCGCGCAACAGCTCGCCCGCGGTGTCGAGGACCTCGCGCGGGGGCAACTCCGGCGCCGGCGCGGTGCTGTGTCCGCGTGCGTCGTCGTGTTGATTCGCCGTGAAATTGGAAATCGTTTCCATTACGGGTCAGGATACATGCGTGATATTGCATGTCAACCGCTCCGCCGGGCGCGGTGGATTATCGCTGCCGGCACGCTGGTCGCTACTCTGATGCACCGTGGCATCCATCATCGACACCGTTGCGAACCTGGCGAAACGCCGCGGCCTGGTCTTCCAGTCCGGAGAAATCTACGGCGGCACCAAGTCCGCGTGGGATTACGGCCCACTCGGTGTCGAGCTCAAGGAGAACATCAAGCGCCAGTGGTGGAAGTCGATGGTCACCGGCCGCGACGACGTCGTCGGCCTGGACAGCGCGATCATCCTGCCGCGCCAGGTGTGGGTGGCCTCCGGTCACGTCGAGGTCTTCAACGACCCGCTGGTGGAGTGCCTGAACTGCCACAAGCGTCATCGCCAGGATCACATGCAGGAGGCGTACGCCGCCAAGAAGGGGCTGGACGACCCCGACTCTGTCTCCATGGACGAGATCGTCTGCCCCGACTGCGGCACCAAGGGGCAGTGGACCGAGCCGCGCGACTTCAACATGATGCTCAAGACCTACCTCGGCCCGATCGAGTCGGAGGAAGGTCTGCACTACCTGCGCCCGGAAACCGCCCAGGGCATCTTCGTCAACTTTGCGAACGTGGTGACCACGGCGCGCAAGAAGCCGCCGTTCGGCATCGGCCAGATCGGCAAGAGCTTCCGCAACGAGATCACCCCGGGCAACTTCATCTTCCGCACCCGCGAGTTCGAGCAGATGGAGATGGAGTTCTTCGTCGAGCCCTCGACCGCTCCGGAATGGCACAAGTACTGGATCGAGACGCGGCTGCAGTGGTACGTGGACCTCGGTATCAATCGGGACAACCTGCGCCTGTACGACCACCCCAAGGAGAAGCTTTCGCACTACTCCGACGGCACCGTCGACATCGAGTACAAGTTCGGTTTCGCCGGCAACCCGTGGGGTGAGCTGGAAGGCATCGCCAACCGCACCAACTTCGACTTGTCCACGCACGCAAAGCATTCCGGTGTCGACCTGTCGTTCTACGATCAGGGGACCGACACCCGTTACGTGCCGTACGTGATCGAGCCGGCAGCGGGCCTGACCCGCTCGCTGATGGCGTTCCTGGTCGATTCCTACACCGAGGACGAGGCGCCGAACGCCAAGGGCGGTGTCGACAAGCGCACCGTGCTGAAGCTGGATCCGCGCCTGGCTCCGGTCAAGGCCGCGGTGCTGCCGCTGTCACGTAACGCCGACCTGTCGCCCAAGGCCCGCGACCTGGCCGCCGAACTGCGCAAGAACTGGAACGTGGAATTCGACGACGCCGGTGCGATCGGCCGCCGCTACCGCCGTCAGGACGAGATCGGCACGCCGTATTGCGTGACGGTCGATTTCGACACCCTGGAGGACAACGCGGTCACCATTCGTGAGCGTGATGCCATGACCCAGGAGCGCATCGCGCTGGACAAGGTGTCGGACTACCTGGCGGTGCGGCTCAAGGGCGCTTGAGTCTGTCGCCAGCGTGCGTGTCTGGCAGTGACACACCGGGATTCGGCCGATCACCACATCGCTGGAATAAGTCATCGTACGGATACCTGATCGCACTGCACCTGGGCCAACATCTTCGGCATGGAACCGAGTCCAGCACAGAAACGTATCGACGCCGACCTTCTGGTCATCGGCTTCGGCAAAGGCGGTAAAACCCTGGCCGCCGATATGGGCAAATTCGGCCAGCACGTGGTCCTGGTCGAGGAGTCGGCCGCGATGTACGGCGGCACATGCATCAACACGGGGTGCATCCCGACCAAGTCGATGGTCTATCACGGCGAGCAGCGTGTGCCCGGCGTGTCCGGCGCCTCAGCGTATGCCGACGGGGTCGCGTCGGTGGAGCGCCTTACCGCGGGCTTGCGCGCCGTAAACCTGGCCTCCCTCGTGCGCACGGCGACGGTGCTGACCGGAAGGGCGCGCTTCGTCGACGCCCACAGCGTGGTCGTCAGCACCGACACCGGACCCGTAGTGGTTACCGCTCAGAGGATCGTCATTGGTACCGGGTCGACGCCAGTGATTCCGGACCTGCCGGGGCTGCACGACTGTCCGGTGGCGGTCACCAGCGCGGAACTGCTGCGGCTGGCCGCGCGGCCGGACCGGTTGGTGGTGCTGGGCGGCGGCTACATCGGTCTGGAGTTCGCATCGATGTACGCCGGGTTCGGTAGCGCTGTCACTGTGCTGGAACAACGTCCAGCGGTGCTGGCGAACGAGGACTCCGATGTCGCCGGCGCAGCCCGTTCACTGTTGGGCGATCGTGGGGTTGACATCATCACGGAGGCGAGTGTGGTTGGGGTACAGACGATCATGCGTCCTGGCGGTCCGCCGGCGGCGCGAGTGGAGTATCTGATCCACGGCGGTTCCGCCACTGTCGACGCGGACAATGTACTCGTTGCGCTCGGCCGCAAACCCAAGACTGCCGATTTGGGGCTCGACCTGGCCGGGGTGGAGATTACCGACGCCGGCGCGATCGTGGTCGACGATCACCGCCGCACCAGTGCACCGCACATTTTCGCCGTCGGCGACGTCAATGGTGGGCCGCAGTTCACTTACATTTCTCTCGACGACTATCGCATTGTTCTCGATCAGCTCACCGGTGCCGCCGCGCCCCGGAGCGCCTCACAGCGGGTTGCGGTACCCAACTGCCTATTCCTCACGCCACCGCTGGGCCGGGTCGGTCTGACCGAATCCCAGGCCCGCGCCGCAGGTTACGACATCCGCGTCGCTGCGAGCCCCGTGGTCGAGCTGGCCACCGTGGCCCGGGCCCGCATCGTCGGCCAGACCGCCGGGATGATGAAGGTGGTGGTCGATGCTGCCACCGACCAGATCCTGGGTGCCGCTCTGCTGTGCCACGATGCCCAGGAGATCATCAATCTGGTCGCGCTGGCGATGCGGCATGGGATCACGGCCGCCGCTCTGCGTGACGAGATCTACACGCACCCTTCGATGGCGGAGTGCTTCAACCAACTCCTGGGGATGCTCACCTAGCATTCGCAGAGTCCGCCATCGTGAGCACGACCCGGAAACGCGCCTTGTTTTGCATCATCCGGTCGTATCCGGCGGCGGCGTCGCTCAGTGGCATCGGCTCAACCCATGGCCGGATCCCGTGTAGGGCAGCGAATTCGAGGGTGTCTTCGGTGTCGGCCGCGACGCCCGCGGGATGTCCGTGCACGGTCCCTGAACTGTTGATCAGTTGCAGTGGTGTGACATCGAGCGCCTCGTCCAGCACGGCCAGCGTCAGCAGTTCCCCATGCGGGGCCAGACCGTCGACTGTGGCGTTGATCGCCGCCCGATTCGTGGCGGTGGCGGCGACGACCCGGGCGCCGCCGAGCTTGCGCAGTTCCGCTGCTACATCGGCTTCGGTGGCGTCGATGTAGTGATGTGCACCGAGTTGGCGTGCCATGACCTCCTTTTCGGCACCGCGGGCGATGGCGACAGTTTCGAATCCCATCCGGGCCGCGAACTGCACACCGAGGTGTCCCAGCCCCCCGATGCCCAGGATCGCGACCAGGTCGCCGGGCCGCGCACCCGTGTGCCGCAGCGAGTTGAACATCGTCACGCCGGCGCACGCCAACGGTGCGGCCTCAATAGCGCTGAGAACATCGGGAATTCGCGCCAGGCCCGACTGGTGCACAATGAGCGTCTCGGCATAGCCGCCGGGGAAAGCAGCCCCGGTGATCTTGGACCGCTGGCAGTGTACGAAGTCGCCGCGCCGGCAGCGGTAGCAGGTTCCGCAGTAGAAACCGAACCAACCGATGGCGACCCGATCGCCGAGGTGCCAGTCGATGACGCCTGGACCGATCGCCTCGATGTGACCGGCAACTTCATGCCCCGGTGTCACCGGGAACACGGTGCCGGGCAGATACCCTGCGGCGATCTGCGAGTCCGAATGGCACACCCCGCAGGCCTCGACCCGTACCCGGACCTCACCGGTGGCCGGCTCCGGCACCGGCCGATCCACGAGGTGCAGTGCGCCGCCGGGTTCCACGACCTCAACAGAACGGTAGGTAGCAGACATCGTTTCAGTGCCTCTCGGTTGATTGAGCGTCTAAGCCACCACGTCACCAGATCTCTGACGGACGCGGTATGAGCACATTGACGGTTGTTCGGCGGACGTCGACTTCCGTGCGGCCGTCACCGATCCCGGCTGACAGAGGCGGGTTTGAGCCTGCGAATTGCAGTCAGGTGTCGTATGCCGGGAAGGACACGGACCGACAAGAATTCCTTGGCATGGACGAACTATCGAGCGCCGAGGTGGCGTTGGCGGCACTGGTGCCGGTACTCGGCACGATCACCGTCGACATGCTGCACCTACCCACTCCGTGTGAGGGTTTCGATGTGGCCGGTCTCGCTGATCATCTGGTCGGAACCGTGACGATGGTGGGTGATTCGGCGGGCGAGGACGTTTCGGTGACGGATGGTCGGCCGATCGACGTTCGCGTCGCAGACGCGGCCGAAACCACGATCGAAGCCTGGCGGCGTCGGGGTACCGATGGTGACGTAGTCTTCGCCGGCCATGTCACCGCCGCCCGCCTGGCGCTGGGTGTACTGTCGATCGAACTCGTGGTGCACGGATGGGACTTCGCTCAGGCATTGCACCGCCCACTGCCCATCACCGCCGCGCATGCCGACTTCGTGCTCGGCCTGGCCCGTCAGATCATCACTCCCGACAGTCGCCGCACCGCCGGGTTCGACGAACCCGTGCCCGTCACCACCGATGCGGCAGCACTGGACAGGCTTGTCGCGTACACCGGACGGCGCCCGCAATGCGAGTGCCGCCCCGCGTCGGATCACAGAGTCAAGAACGGGTGACCACGACCTTGCCCACCATACGGCCCGACTCGACATCACGGTGGGCTTCTCGCAGCCCAGCCGCGTCGAAGCCGTCGATTGTCTTGGTCACTGTGCTGCGAATGGTGCCCTCGTCGACCAATTGTGCTGTGCGAATGAGCAACTGCTGCTGATAGGTCATGTCGTACTCGAACAGGGGCCGGGTGAACATCAGCTCCCAGTGCCAGGCGATGCTCTTGGCTTTCAGTGCCCCGAGGTCGAGGCCAACGGGATCGTCGATGGCGGTGATGTGTCCGAACGGACGCGTGATCTCGGCATAGGTGTCGACGTTGCCCGCTGAATGCGGTGAGAAGAGATAGTCGATTCCGTCGGGGGCGACGGCCAGTGCCTCGTCGCGTAGGCGGTGGTGGTTGATCACCACGTCCGCGCCCAGAGTGGTTGCCCAGGACCGGGATTCGTCCCGGCTGGCGGTGGCGATGACCCGCACACCGGTCAATGCCTTGGCGAGCTGGACCATGATCGAACCCACGCCGCCGGCCGCGCCGAGCACCAACAGGTCGCCGGTGGAGTCGGCGGTCAGAGCGAACCGCTCAAACAGCGCCTCCCAGGCTGTGATGGTCGTCAGCGGCAGCGCCGCCGCATCGGCGAACGACAGCGATGCCGGTTTGCGCGCCGCGATGCGTTCATCGACCGCGTGGAACTCCGCATTGGTGCCCGCACGGCTGACATCGCCCGCGTACCAGACCTCGTCGCCGACGGCGAGTGTGGTAACTGCCGGCCCGATCGCCTCGACGATGCCTGCGGCGTCGTAGCCGAGGATTGTCGGGACATCCGAGACCTGCAGCGCAGCTCGTCGTTTGATGTCGACCGGGTTCACCGAAACGGCAAGCACCCGAACCAGGATGTCGTGCGGCCGCAGGGTGGGTAGTTCGACGGTGATGTCCTGCAATGATTGTGGGTCGTCGATCGACAGTCCCGCGAAGGAGCCGACCGCGGACATGGTGTTCATATCGTCACCTGCTTTCGGTACGAGGCAGCTTGCCGCCTAGCAGTTCGATCAGATTCGCCAGTAGACCGTCGAGTTCTATTCCGACAGCTGCGATCTCGGGTTGGCCGTAACTGCCGAACAACAGGCTGGGCTGGTCGACTGCGAAGACAGTGCCGTGCCCGGCGTCGTACAACAGCGTGCGCAGCGGAGCATGCAACATGACGCCAGGGTCGTACCGGTACATACGTTCGGCGATGGTGTGATTACCCATCAGGTACTCGCTGCACGTCCATGCCGATGCTGAGCCGCTCATCGCCGGTGCGACTTCGGTGCTGAAGTACCGCAGAAAGCCATGTGGTGCTTGCCGTTTTGCCTCGGAAAGAACGTCGTCCCAGTTGGTCGCCTTGGTGAACGCCGCGAGATTTACTGTGGGAACCAGTGTTTCGTAGCGATCACGCGCATCCTCATAACTGTCGGGAAGGCTGATCAGCAGTCGACGGCTCAGATGTTCGACGAAGGTGCTCACCTTGCGATCTCCAGGACCACCCGGAACCGGGCCTTGCCGCTCATCATGCGGTCGTATGCTTTCGGGGCATCCTCGAATGGGACCGGCTCGATCATCGGCGCAATGCCGTTGGCAACGCTGAACGCCAGATTGTCCTCGTTCTCGGCAGCCGATCCGGTGAGGCTGCCGACGATGCTCCGTCCCCCGAAGATCAGCTCCGAGGTGCTCACTTCGATCGGATCCGGTGCGGCGCCGACCACGACGAGCTGCCCGCGGGGAGCCAGCCCGGCTACCAACGGGCTCATCGAGGCCCCGCTGGCTGCGGTAGCTACTACAGCGGCGGCTCCGCCGAGCGCGGTTAGCGCAGCGCCCGGGTCTTCGGCAGCGCTGTCGATGTAGATGTCCGCGCCGAGATCGGTTGCCAGTTGAGCTTTTTCGGGTCCGCGCGCGATCGCCACGACCCGGAACCCCAGTGCATGAGCGTATTGCACGCCGAGGTGGCCCAGTCCGCCCAGGCCCTGGACACCGACCAATGCACCCGGCGCAGCCGGAACGTGACGCAGCGCGTTGAACGTGGTGATTCCTGCGCACAGCAGGGGAGCGGCCACCGACGCGTCGAGAGCATCCGGTACCCGCACCAGTCCGGTGGCACGTGCGTAGACGATCTCGGCGTACCCGCCGTCCACGCTGGTGCCGGGCGTCGGCTGATCGGTGCAGTTGACGAAGTCCCCGCGGCGGCAGAACTCACACTCATTGCATTGCCCGCCGAGGAATCCCAGGCCCACTCGGTTGCCGGGCACCCAGGTATGGACACCGTCGCCGACGGCATCGATGACGCCGACGATCTCGTGACCGGGCACCACCGGTTGCTGCGGGTCGGCACGCAGGCCCTCGACGGCCAGCACATCGCTGTGGCAGACACCGCAGCTGTGTACCCGGACCCTGACGTGGCCAGGTGCGGGTGGGACAATCTCACGTTCGACGAGTGCGAATTGCCGTTGTCCGGTGACTTGGTAGGCGCGGTAGGCGGACATTAGGCGACCGGGAACATGGGTGCGTGTACCTGACGGGTGAGGTCGTCGGCCAGGACTTCCGGTACGCCAGAGATGATTCCGTCGACGATCTGGCGAGCCACATCGTCGGGGGAGTTCTTGGGGACATCGAGATCGGCGATCATGTCGGTGTCGGTGTAGCCGAGGTAGGCTCCGATCACGTTGGTGCCCTGCTCTTTCAACTCCTGTCGCACCGAATTCGTCGCCGACCACAGCGCGGCCTTGGACACACCGTACGAACCGTAGCCGGGTAGCCAGGACAGGACCGAGGCGATGTTGACGATGGTACCGCCCTTGCCGGCAAGGAGCGGTGCAAAGGCCTGCGTGACCCGGATCGCGCCGAAGAAGTTGGTTTCCAGGACCGCGCGGATATCGTCGAGGTCATCGCGTACCAGGGACTGGCCACCGAGGGTGCCGGCGTTGTTCACCACGATGGTGGCGTCGGCGGCGACCCGCGCCAGGTGCTTTACGGACTCGGTCTCGGTGATGTCAGCCTGCACCACGACCACCCTCGGGTCATCGCTGCTTCCGCTGCGGCGGCTGGTCGAATACACCTTGGCTGCGCCGGCTTCCAGCAACGCAGCGACGATCGCCTTACCCAGGCCTTGCTGTCCGCCGGTTACCAGGGCGACCGCACCCTTCACCGGGGTCCCTGCTGTTGTCATGTCGATCTCCTTTGGGTTGTCCTCAGCACACATCGAAGGTGGGCGTCGTAGGTATCGGTGAAACGACTACTGTTCGTCCAGCACGGTATGCAGTTGATTGCGGTTGGTGATGCCCAGTTTGGGGAACATCTTGTAAAGGTGGGCCGCGACGGTGCGGTGTGAAACGTAGATGCGGTCGGCGATCTCCCGGTTGGTCAGGCCGGCGGCGGCTAATTGAGCGATGTGAAGTTCTTGGGAGGTCAGGCTGGAAACCGGCCCCTGGCGGGGCGTACCGGCAATGGCCACGCCCGCGGCACGCAGCTCGGCGGCGGCCCGGTCGGCGAACGGCGCCGCGCCGGCAGCGTCGAACACGGCCAGCGCCGACGACAGGTGGGTGCGAGCCTCGGTGATCCGGCGTTGTCTACGCAGCCATTGCCCATATGCCAGATGCGTTCGGGCCGTTTCGAGTTCGGCAGCCGCGTCATCGCCAGCGGCCAGGGCGGCCAGGAAATGCTCTTGCGCCTCGGCATCGGTCTGTGCCAGGAGCGCGTGTGCACGATGCGTGAGCATCAATTCCAGGCCTGTTCCCAGCTGTCGGGCTTGATCCTCGATGTCAGCGAGCAGCGGCCGCACCAGGTCGGCGCGGTCATTTCCGGCCGCAGCCTCGGCGAGATCGGCGATGGCCCACCGCCGCGAGGTCCGGTGCCCAGTCATCTTCAACAGGTGTCCCAATGCGTCGGCTGGGTCGGCGGTGCAGAGCGCCAGCAGACCCGCCGCCCAGTGCGCATCGTCATGCCACAGGATCGCCGGGTCGGGCGCCAGCAGCCGACGCGCCGTGGCAACCGTCTCGCGGGCCTGATCGAACCGGCCCTGCCATACCTGCACCCGGGCGAGAGTGGCCGCCGCCGAGGCCGCGGTCATCGGCAGGTTGATGTCCTGAGCCAGCCGCAGCGCATTCTCGGCAGCGATTGCCGCGGCCTGGATGCGGCCTTGTCCCAACAGCAGTTGCGCTGCACCGCGTTGACTTTCGCATTCGTCGGCAGCTGACCCTGATGTCCTGGATAAGCTCTGCACGCGGTTCCAGCACTGCAGCGCATGTATGCGGTCGGCGACCGCCTCGGCGGCGAACCCCAGCGCCATCAGCAACAGGGGGTCGTCGGCAACTTCGTCGATCAGCCGGGGCAGGCGTGTGCGCAGGTCCTGACCGGCGCCGGTGTCGTCCACCAACGCCAATGCCATGCGCACCACCGGATCGTCTGCGCCGTCATCGAGGTGGCGAAGGGCCGCAACGACGTCGCGACGGGGTTCCTCGGCGAGGCCATGCAGGCGGCACTCGATGGCTGCAGCCCACAGCAACCGACGCTGTTCGATGTCGCCGTCACTGAACTTGCCGGCGAGCGCGACGAGTTCGGTGGCCGACTGGCCCGGTATCGCGGCGGTGACGTTGAGGACGAATCGGGTGAGCACCAATTGCCCTGTGCTGCAATGCTGGTCACCCAGACTCTCGGCTTCGCCGAGAATGCTGATGGACTCGGCGGTCAGCCCGGAGCTACGGGCGATCTCGGCAGCTTCGGCCAACCGCCGCACCCGGGCGGCGGGATCGGGGGACAATACGGCTGCCCGGCGCAGGGCGGCGGCGGATTCGGCGCCTGCACCGCGCGCATGGGCCTGGCGGGCGGCGGCTTCGAGGTCCGTGGCCACCTGCTCGTCGGTGCCGAAGGCGGCTTCGGCGCGGTGCCAGGCTGCACGGACCGGGTCGACCGTCGCATCGGCGAGTGCCCGGTGAACGACGGTCCTCGCGGCCAGTGGGGCCGAGCCATAGACCGTCGACCGAATCAGCGGATGGCGCATGTGGAGCCGGCCGCCGCTCGCTGTGATCAGACCCGCCCGCTCCAGCGGGGCCAGTTCATCGGTGAGTGCCAGGCCGAGAAGATCGGTTGCGACGTCGATGTCACGCAGCTGCCCATCACTGGACGCGATCAGTAACAGCAGCAGGCGACTGTTGTCGGTCAGCCCGTCGAGCTGGGACAGGAAGGCCCGTTCGACCCGGCGGGTGGTGGGCAGCGGCTCACCGGAGAAAACCGCGCTGTTGCCGCGCTCGTCGACGGCGCCGGACAGCTCGATGACTGCCAGCGGGTTGCCACCCGCCTGGTCGAGCACCCGCTGCTGCAGCAAGGTGTCCGCGTGCTGTGCGGTGGTGTTCAACAGTTGTCGGGCGTGTTCGGGAGCCAGTGGGCCCAGTGACAATCGAGGTAGACCGTCCAGATACGGTGCGGCGCCGTCGAGTCCCGTGCGTTCGGCACACAACATCATCAGCGGTGCGTTACCGAGTCGGCGCGCGACGAACGCCAGAACCTCCAGTGAGGATTGGTCCAGCCACTGCACGTCATCGATGATCAGGATGATTCGGCGTCGGCTGGCGGCTTCTTCGAGGAGACCGAGCACCGCGAGACTGACCAGCAGCCGGTCCGGTGTCGGACCGTCGTCCAGCCCGAAGGCGGTCAGCAGGGCCGTGCGTTGGCGGGGTGGCAGTGCTGCGGTGTGGTCGAGCACCGGGTGGATGAGTTCGTGGACGCCGGCGAAGCCCACCTCGCTCTGGCTTTGCAGGCCCGAACAGCCAAGTCTGCGGTAGCCGTTGGCCACCGCCCAGTCGGCGATCGCCGATAGCAACGTGGACTTGCCGATGCCGGCCTCACCATCGACGACCAGCGCTGTGCCGGTGGTGGAGATCGTGGCGAGCGTGTCGGTGACGCTGGCCAACTCGGCTGACCGACCGATTATCACCCTCGCCAAGTTAGCAGGCTGAATTGGCATTGCCAACCCAGGTAGAGTGTGAGGATGCGCACCGACCCGTGGTCCGACGACGCCTGCCCGATCGCCCGCACCATGGCGGTGCTGGGGCAGCGGTGGGCCATCCTGATCATCCGTGAGGCATTGCTGGGCCGGTCCCGGTTCTCCGAGTTCCGGGGACGGCTGGGGGTGGCCTCCGATGTGCTGAGCGCGCGACTGGCCGAGCTGGTGGACGCCGGCATCCTGGCGGTCGAGGATTACCGGGAGCCCGGCGAGCGAACGCGCAGTCGCTACGTGCTCACCGACGCCGGGCATGATCTGGTGCCGGTGCTCGCCGCGATGGGGCAGTGGGGTCACAAACACCGGGCCACCACCAAACGCCGCAGCTACCGGTTCATCGAGAAATCCACCGGTGAGCATGCACTGGTGGTATTCCGGCGGCGTGACGGCGTCGGCGTAACCACCCGGGACGTCACCCTCATCGACACGCTCAACTCCGGATGAAGTCCAGCAGGTCGCGACCCAACTGCTGCTGATAGTCACCGTGAATCCCGTGCGAGGCACCCGGATACACGCGTAGGGTGCCGTACCGCACCAGCTCGATCGCCTTCGACGCTGCATCGTGGATCGGGACGATCTGATCATCGTCACCGTGGGCAATCAGGATCGGCACATCGAGGGCTCGAAGGTCCTCGGCCAGGTCGGTCTCCGAGAACGCTTTGACACAGTCGTACGCCGATGCCAGCCCTGCCTGCATGCCCTGCAGCCAGAAATGGTCGATCAATCCCTGTGAGACAGCGGCACCGTCCCGGTTGAAACCGTAGAACGCCACCGCGAGTTCCCGCCAATACGCGGACCGGTCGGCCAGGACCCGGGCCCGGATGTCGTCGAACACCGACAGCGGTGTGCCCTCAGGGTTTTCCGCTGATGCCAGCATCACCGGTGGTACCGCGCCGACAGTGATCACCTTGCGCACCCGGCCAGTGCGGTGGCGCGCTGCGTACCGCACCACCTCGCCACCTCCGGTGGAGTGCCCCACCACGACGACATCGGACAATCCGAGTCCGTCGATCAGAGCCGCCAGGTCTGCGGCGTAGGTGTCCATGTCGTTGCCCGACCACGTCTGCTCGGACCGGCCATGCCCCCGCCGGTCATGAGCGATGGCACGGAAACCGTTGTCGGCAAGCAGTTTCAGCTCCACATCCCAGGCGTCGGCACTGAGCGGCCAGCCATGACTGAAGACCACCGCCGGCCCGCTGCCCCAGTCCTTGTAGTACAGCTGCGCCCCGTCGGAGCCCTCCATATACGGCATGGCTGCAAGTCTGACCTCAAGCACCCGATTGGGTCATCCGTCAAACGACCATCGCCAGGTGCTACCGCGTCCTCTCGGCTGCGTGGTCAATTGACGGATACCCACGGAGGGTCGAAGGTCCCGAGGCTGGTGTCATCGACAACGGCAGGGAGATTCCAGATGACGGACGTCGTCACCGCGGTGGGCGCCGCACACGCACTCAACCTCGACATCGAGGTCGACGGCGAACGGTTCGCATATCGGCGCGTCGGTAACCCATCAGCCACGGTGCCCCCATTGGTGCTCCTCCAGCATTTCCGCGGCAACCTCGACTACTGGGACCCGGCACTGCTCGACGTTCTGGCCGCCGACCGTGAGGTGATCACCGTCGACCTGCGCGGTGTCGGTGGCTCCACCGGGACCACCCCCGACAACGTCACGGATATGGCGCGCGACGCCCTGAAGTTCATCGATGCGCTGGGCATCGCCACGGTGGACCTGCTGGGCTTCTCACTCGGTGGCCACATCGCCCAGGAGATCGCCCTGGTGCGCCCGCGGTTGCCGCGCCGACTGGTGCTCGCGGGCACCGCGCCGCAGGGTGCCCCCGATCTGCACCGCTGGTCCGAGGACGTCTACACATACGCCTGCGCCGACGAGATCACCGCCGAGGGATTCATCGCGCTGTTCTTCTCCGGCTCCGACCAGAGCGTCCAACGAGGCCGGGAGTACCTGGCCCGCACCCATGCCCGCGACACCGACCGTGACCCTGAAACCAGTCTGGCCTGCCGTGATGCGCAGTACCAGGCCCTGATGACCTGGGGTATCCCGGAATCGTCAAAACTGGAGCGGCTTTCGGCCATCACCCAGCCGACGCTGGTCGCCGACGGCGACAACGACACCATGATGTCCACCAAGAACAGCTACCTGCTGGCGGAGAAGATCCGCGGCGCCCAGCTGCGGATCTACCCCGACGCAGGCCACGGATTCCTCGACCAGTACCCGGCCGAGTTCGGCCAGCACATCCGCCAATTCCTCGGCCGTTAAGGAGAACTCATGACCGACCTGCTCACCACTGTCCTGAACACCTACGGCGGAGTCGACCGCTGGCGCGAACTGACCTCGGTCACCGCACACAAGCGGTTCGGCGGCGCCATCTGGGACATCAAGGCCGTCCCCGGGATCGTCGACGACGGTGAGATCACCGTCTGGATCAAAGACCAACGCACTTCGCTGGGGCCCTTCACCGCGCCGGATCTGAAGACCGCCTACACCCCGCAGCGGGTGGGTATCGAGAAAACAGACGGGGACGTGGTGGAGGTACTCGACGACCCGCGCGCGTCATTTTCCGGACACACCCTCGAAACGCCTTGGACCACATTGCAGTTGGCGTACTTCACCGGGTATGCCATGTGGACCTACACCGCCGAACCGTTCAACCTCACCTTCCCCGGAGTGCGTGCCGAAGAAGGTGAACCCTGGACCGAGGGCGGGCAGCGGTGGCGCACGCTGCACGTCGACTATCCCGACACCATCGCCACCCACAGCCCGCACCAGATCCTCTACGTCGATGCCGACGGATTGATCCGGCGACGCGACTACCAGGTCGACATTGCCGGGGGATCCCCGGGCGCGCACTACATCTCGGATTTCGATGAGATCGACGGTCTGGTGATCCCACGTACCCGGATGATCTACGTCCGCGACGCCGACAACCACCCGGTCCCAGAGCAACTCGTGGTGTCCATCGAACTGACTGACCTCACCTTGGGCTGAGGGCTGACATGTTCACGCGCCTCATCGCACTGAAACTCCGCGGCAACGGATCGTCCGGGTCACCATCGCCGACGGCTCCATCACACCGATCGTCACCGGGCTGGCCACCTTCCCGGACGGCATCGTGGTGGACACCGACCGGCGCCACATCTACTGGACGAACATGGGCGCTCCGGGCCTGCCCGCCGACCACCCGCTGCAGGGGGAGGGCGATCTCGACTTCTGGCTGCGACGGCGGCGGTGTGCTCGATCAACCGCGTCGTCAGAATCCTGCGGCTCCTGCTCGGCGCCGCGGTGGAAAGCCACGGTGGTGATGGTCATTTGACGGATACCGCACCAGTCCGCCCGATGTGAACGTCGAATGAGATTCCAACCAGAAGGGAACCACGATGCCATACCTGTCCGATCAGGCCGACGACCGTTTCGTCGGTGGGCCTGAGGGGGAACGCTTCCACTACCGCCGCTTCGGTAGGCCCGGGACGGTTCCGCTCGTGCTGTGCATGAGGCTGCGCGGCACGATCGACCACTGGGATCCGAAGTTGCTCGATGAACTGGCCGCCGAACGTGAGGTCATCGTGTTCGACAACCGGGGGACCAGCGCATCCAGTGGACCCGCGCCCACCACTATCGACGGCCTCGCCGACGGCGGGATCGCGTTCATCCGCGCGTTGGGCCTGCCCCAGGTCGACGTGCTCGGCTGGTCGCTGGGTGGGATTGTCGCGCAGGGCATCGCATTGCGGGCCCCGGAGCTGGTGCGCCGCTTGATTGTTGCGGGCAGCACCCCGGCCGGGGTGCCCGAGCAGCCGGCGCCCGGGCCTCGGGTCGGCGAAATCCTCGGTCACGCGGTCAACGATGACGAGGACTACTTGTATCTCTTCTTTCCGGAGACCGACGAGGGTCGGTCGGCGGGTATGGTGTCGTTGCGTCGTTTGGACACTCGGCTCGGGCACTCGCATGCTGCGGTCCAGCCGGACACCTACCGCGCGCAGCTTGGCGCCATCGCCGCATTTGGCGGGTACTATGACCAGCTCGCCGAGCTGAAGCTGCCGGTGCTGGTGGCCAACGGTGCGCACGATGTGATGATCAATTCCTATGCCAGCTACGCGATGTCGCAGCGGCTGCCCGATGCCAAGGTGTTGCTCTACAGTGATGCCGGACATGGATTCCTGTTCCAGCACATCACCGATTTCGCCCAGGACATCAACCGGTTCCTGGGCTGAGCGTCACGAAAGCCATCAGTCAAAACGAACTCGGTGGACTGAGGTACTGCACGACGTCGACGTCGACGTCGACTGCGCCGAACCGGGTCTGGGCCAGTTCCGGCAAGGTGGTGCTCACCCCCTGACGCCGAGCAGACGCGCGGGTACCCGATTCCGCGCGCTCCGGGGTACCGGCACGTCTGCTCGCCAAGGAAACGCGATCAGAACCGGCCGCCACCGCCGCTGTAGCTGCGGCCCGAAGAATGTGACGAGCCACCGTAGGACGTCGGGCGCCCCATGCCGCGGCCGCCCCCGTACCCTCCGCCGAAGCCGCCACCGAAGCCGCCGCCACCGCCGCGCAGGATGTTGCCGATGAGGATGCCGCCGAGCACGGCGCCCATGTCAGAACCGCCGCCCCCGCCGTACTGCGAGGTGTAGGACCGTTGTGCGGCCCGCACGTCGTCGTTGGCCAGGCCCTGAGCCTGTGCAGCCAGCGTCGACGCCCCGTTGGCATGCGCCACCGCCTCGTTGGCATTCTCGATGCGCTTGGCTTCGGCGGCCTGAAGTTGCCGTTGCGCCTCGGCCAGTCGGGTGCGCGCCTCCGGTCCGACGCTGCCGCGCCGGGTTTCGATGAAGTCCGACACCGCCTTGATCCGTGACTGGGCGGTGAACAGCGCCTGCTCCAGCGCGCGGGCCAGCCGCTCGGCGGCTTCCTGTTGTTCGTGCACTCCGGCCAGCAGCTGATCGAGTTCGGCGTCGGCCTTGGTCAGCCGGGTAAAGGTGCCCAGCGGGTCGGCCTTGCCGCTGGCTGTCGCGTCATCGGCTGCTTTCTTCGCTGCGTCACGTGCCGCACTCAGTTTGTCGGCCTGCGGCGTACCGGACTGCCCCAGAAGCGAATTCGCCTGGTCGATTCCGGCTTGAATATCCGTGATCGCCGCGGGAAGACCGGCCAGGGCCCGGTTGATGTCGGAGGCCGCGCTGTCCACGGCGTCGAGCAGGGTCCGGGTCTGATCGAGGGCTGACTCGGCCGAGCGCACCGCGTCCACCAGCTCGGTCTGATCGGTGGCCGGCCGGGATACCAGGTTGCGGGCCGTGGTGATGTTGCGGTCGGCGAACGCCAGGCGTTCCTTGGCGGTGTCCACATTGGTCGACACCGAACTCAGTGCGGTGGAATCGAATTGGGTGTGGAGATTGTCCAGTTTCTGGCTGGACGGCTCGATGCGGGCGGTCAGGTCGACCATCTGCTGGGTCATGGCGTCCAGCCGCGTCGGGGCGTTGATCACCAGATCGCGCAGCTGCTCGAAGGCCTGGCTCTGGGCATCCAGTTCGCGGTCGGCCCTGGCCGCCGACACCACGACCTTGGTCAGCAGATCTCGTTGTTGCAGTGGGGTCTCGGGGACGTCGTCATCGAGCGTCTGGCGCACGTTGAAGGCCTGGGCCAGAGCCTTTTTCGCATTCTCCAGGGCCGCGCTGAACGGCTCGGTGCGCTTGGCGCCGAACTCCTCGACGGCCAGTTCGAGCTCGGCCTCACTGGTGCGCACGGCATTGTCGACGTCGACGACGATCGAGCGGGACAGCTCGTCGAGCGCCTCCAGTGGCACCGACGCCAACGCGTCGGGGTCGGTCGGATCGACCCGCTTGGCGGCCTCGAACTCGGCGTGGCGGCGCTTGGCCCGGCGCCGGCGCGACCACCACCACAGCAACCCGGCCAGCACCACTATCACGCCCAGGGCGATCAGCATGCCCGGCCACGAGATGCCGGGCGCGGCAGGGGATGCGGCGGAGGATTCGGGTGCGGAATTCAGCCCGTTGGCCGCAGCGATGGCCGCGCCCGCCCAATCCTCACGGCGCAGGGCCGGGGTGATGCTGTCGCGCCGGATGTCGTTGGCACGCGCCGCGCCGGTCACCGTGGAGGGCACCCGGAAGGCGAAGGCCCGGTCTACCGTGGCGACCGCGAGCAGTGCGTCGTCGTCACCGAAATCGCTCAGCCGCATGGTGTTCGTGGCCCAGTCGTCCTGGCCCTGACCAGAGAAATCCTCGACGAAGATCACCCATAACTTGATGTGGCGATCGTCGTAGAGCCTGTCGATCGCGCGCTGCACATTGCCACGCTGGGCCGCCGACAACGCCCCGGCGTTGTCGGTGAGTTGGGTGGCCAACCGCGACGGCGGCTCGGCTGCGGCGCTGGGGGCAACCAGCAGGCCGGTCATCAGGATCGCGAGCAGCGTGGACAGCAGACGGGCGATACGCATGACCGTCAATCTAGTGCGCCGCGGGGTTGGCGCGTCGGTTCCTGGCAGACTGTGCGTCGGTGAACGGGGATACGCAGGCCTGGTATGACGACTTCGACCGGCAACGTCTGGTGGTCGAGTCGGCCAAGGGTGCCGCGCTGCCCGGGACCGACACCGAGCACCGCACTGACTTCGCCCGTGATCGGGCCCGCGTGTTGCACAGTGCGGCGCTGCGGCGGCTGGCCGACAAGACCCAGGTCGTCGGGCCACGCCATGGCGATACCCCGCGCACCCGGCTCACCCACTCACTCGAGGTGGCCCAGATCGGGCGCGGCATGGCGATCGGGTTGGGCTGTGATCCGGACCTGGTGGACCTGGCCGGGTTGGCCCACGACATCGGGCACCCGCCGTACGGGCACAACGGCGAGCGCGCGCTCGACGAGATCGCGAAACCTTTCGGCGGGTTCGAGGGCAATGCCCAGAACTTCCGGATCCTCACCCGGTTGGAGCCCAAAGTTCTTGATGCCGAGGGGCGTTCGGCCGGGCTCAACCTGACGAGGGCCGCGCTGGACGCGGTGGCGAAGTATCCGTGGCCAAGCTTCGGTACCCGTAAGAAATACGGCTTCTACGACGACGACGCAGAGGCCGCCGAGTGGGTACGCGCCGGCGCGCCCGCCGAGCGGCCGTGCCTGGAGGCCCAGGTGATGGACTGGGCCGACGACGTCGCCTATTCCGTGCACGACGTCGAGGACGGCGTGATCTCCGGGCGCATCGACCTGCGGGTGCTCGGCGATCCCGATGCGGCCTCTTCGCTGGCGGACCTGGGTGCCAAGAACTTCCCCAGCGTCACCCACGACGATCTGCTGGCCGCCGCTGAGCGGTTGTCGCAGGTTCCGGTGGTGGCCGCGGTGGGGAAGTACGACGGAACCCTTGCTTCGTCAGTCGCGCTGAAGACCCTGACCAGTGAACTCGTCGGGCGCTTCGCCAACGCGGCGATCACGCAGACCCGGGCGGTTGCCGGGGCGGGACCGCTACGTCGGTTCGATGCGGACCTGACCGTCCCGCCGCTGGTCCGCGCCGAGGTGGTGCTGCTCAAGATGCTGGCGCTGCAGTTCATCATGTCCGATCACCGGCACCTGCAGATCCAGGCCGATCAGCGCACGCTCATCCACGAAGTGGCCCTCGCATTGTGGGCGCAGGCGCCGGGCAGTCTGGACCCGCAGTTCGCGCCCGAGTTCGACCTCGCGGCCGACGACGGCGCCCGGCTGCGCGTGGTGGTCGACCAGATTGCGTCCTACACCGAGAGCCGGCTGGAGCGAGTGCACGAGGCACGCTCGCCCAGGCCGATGTCCGACTAGACATCCCAGGACCGTAGGTCGTCAAGCAGCCTTGGTGTCGGGGTTAATGCGGCGGTGCCCCC
>NZ_JBZDPU010000019.1:0-1051 GCF_058270075.1 Mycobacterium shunyiense
GTCACTGGCAAAGATCTGCCCACCGTTGTGCGCCATCCGCTGAAACCCCACCCGCGGATCCCAACTGCCCGGTGCCTGGTAGCCGATGTAGGTGATCGACGCCGCGGACAGCTCCGGATTCTCCTGCATGGTGGACTGAAGGAGGTTGACCGCGCGCATCGTCATTGCCCGGAGCTTGCCGATCGTGGTCGTCATCCCCGGCACATACCAAGACACCGACTGCGCCGTATACGGATCGGCACCGAAACTGACAATCGCACGCCCCACCCCGCCGAAGGCCTGAGGGTTCAACGCCAGCAGGAACGGGCCGCCGACGTTCAGTCTTGCGGCATTCCGGTGCGCCGACCGCAGCCCGGACTCGATGTCGTTCATCAGATCGATGTAGTTCGATTCGAACTTGTTGAGCGCGACACCGTTCTCGCGACGTGACAGCAACAGCTCACGATGATCCAGATAACGGCGCAGCATGTTCGAGTTGGCTTCATGCCGGACTTTCGGCGGGATGCCCTCGGCGTTACCGACCTCAAACGGATAGGTGTTGACCAGTGCTTTCTGCTGAGCCTCCGACAACCCAGCCCACCACTGTGCATTCGCCCGGGCACGATTCACCGCGTCGTCCACCGACACCCGGTGATCGGCCGGGCTCATCAGGTCGGCGGCTTCGATCTCTCGCTCGGCCAACGCCACAGCGGCGAGCACGTGATCCGGCACCGCGGACTGCTCGACATCGCTGGGCGCGGCCACCGGTAGTTGCTGTACCTCACGGGCGGCTTCCGTCGCGGGGTGGACGGGCACCTGGATTTCGGGCACTTCCTCCGCGGGTGAATTGCGGAAGCGTGGATTCCAGAAGTGGCGGCCCTGCACCGAGTGGGTGGAGTTGGGGTCATCGGCCAACCGCAGCGGGCGGCCGGTCGCGGGCTCGACGGTCTGTTCACGGGTGCCACCTAGCAGCCACCGAGGCTGCGCGGAGAGGGTACGGCGCCCCTCGGGGTCCACCTGGTTCGCGTGGCCCGCCGCGATCCGGCCGAAGTTGGCCAGCGATTCACTGCGC
>NZ_JBZDPU010000002.1:0-18623 GCF_058270075.1 Mycobacterium shunyiense
GGGAAAAAGAGCGTGGCCAAAAACAACAAACAAAAACCACCAAACACACTATTGAGTTCTCAAACAACAGACTTTTCTGCTTTGTCACCCTGTTTTGGGGCAACCCCGCCAGCTTAATTTGAACCTTGCTGGCAAGTCAAGTTGCTTCATCCTGGCTTATTTCATCCGGTCTGAGGCAACCTCGCCAGCTTAGTACGTTCTCAGCTGGCTTGTCAAGTCGCTCTGGCCCCGGGGGTTTTCCCCGCTCCGCGGCGACTTCAAAAGATTAGCGCGAGCCTGCCTACAAGGTCAAATCGGCTGGTCAGCGCGATTTCGAGGCTGAAAGACAGGCTCGGACGTGCTGCTTACGAGCCTACTCTTTCGATCTCCGCTCCGAGGCTCAACAGGTTTTCCACGAACAACGGGTATCCGCGGTCGATGTGGAACACGTCGTGAACCTCGGTTTCACCGTCGGCGACCAAGCCGGCGAGCACCAGGCCGGCGCCGGCCCGGATATCCGAAGACCACACCGGAGCGCTCGACAGCTGCGGGATCCCCCGCACCACCGCGTGATGGCCGTCGGTCCGCGCGTCGGCACCCAACCGGATCATCTCCTCGACGAACCGGAACCTGGCTTCGAACACGTTCTCGGTGATCATCGATGTGCCGTCGGCCACCGCGGCAAGGCCGATCGCCATCGGCTGCAGGTCGGTCGGGAAACCCGGGAATGGCAGCGTCGCGACGTTCACCGCTTTGGGACGCTCGTACTGGACCACCCGGAAACCGTCGTCGTTCTGGGTCACGGTGGCGCCGGCGTCGTGCAGCTTGTGCAGGACCAGCTGCAGATGTTGCGGGTCCACGCCGGTCACCGAGATGTCCCCGCGCGTCATCGCCGCCGCTATCCCCCAGGTGGCCGCCACGATCCGGTCACCGATCACCCGGTGTTGTGTGGGGTAGAGCCGGTCGACGCCGGTGATCGTCAATGTCGACGTCCCGGCTCCGCTGACCTTGGCGCCCATCTGGTTGAGCATCGCGCAGATGTCGACGATGTCGGGCTCGCGCGCCGCATTGTGGATCGTGGTGACACCTTCAGCCAGTACGGCGGCCATCAGGATGTTCTCGGTCGCCCCCACTGACGGGAACTCCAGTTGGATCTCGGCACCCCGCAGATGATCGGCCTCTGCCACCACGCAGCCATGCTCGATGTTGCAGGTCGCGCCCAGCTGCCGTAAGCCCGCTTGGTGCATGTCCAGCGGCCGCGAGCCGATCGCGTCACCGCCGGGCAGCGCGACCTTGGCTTTCTTGCAGCGGCCGACGAGTGGTCCCAGCACGCAGACCGAGGCGCGGAACTGGCGGACCGCCGCGAAATCCGCGTCGTACTTGGGTTCGTCGGGCGACGTGATCCGGACGGTGTCACCGTCCAGCTCGACCGTCGCACCCAACCCCCTCAGCACCTCCGCCATCAGCGGTACGTCCAGGATGTCGGGGCAATTGGTGATCGTGCTGGTGCCCTCGGCCAGCAATGAGGCCGCCATCAGTTTCAGCACGCTGTTCTTTGCCCCACCGACAGCAACTTCGCCTGATAACCGGTTTCCTCCGGTCACCAAGAAACGCTCGCTCACGCCGGTCAGTGTAGACAGCCTGCCGTCGAGTTTCCGCCTGCTCGGACAGATCCGCCGAGCCCGGCGAGCTTGTCCTGAAGCCCGGTACGGTTCAGCTATGGCTGTTCATCTCACCCGTATCTATACCCGCACCGGCGACGACGGCACGACCGGGCTGAGTGATTTCAGCAGGGTTTCCAAGAATGATTCGAGGTTGGCGGCCTACGCCGACTGTGACGAAGTCAACGCCTCCATCGGCGTCGCAGTAGCCCTGGGCGAACCCGATCAGCAAATCCGGGCAGTATTGCGCCAAATTCAGAACGACCTGTTCGACGCGGGCGCCGACCTGTCCACCCCCGTCGTCGAGAACCCCGAGTACCCACCGTTGCGGATTTCCCAGGCCTACATCGACCGCCTGGAGAAGTGGTGCGACGAGTTCAACGAGGCACTCCCTGCCCTGAACTCGTTCATCCTGCCCGGCGGCAGTCCCCTGTCCGCCCTGCTCCATGTCGCCCGGACGGTGGCTCGCCGAGCTGAACGGTCGGCATGGATCGCGGTGGATGAGCACGGTGAGTCGGTCAGCGTGCTGCCCGCGAAGTACCTCAACCGGCTGTCGGATCTGTTGTTCATCCTGTCGCGGGTCGCGAACCCGGAGGGCGACGTCCTGTGGAAGCCAGGCGGCGGAACCGAGAAATAGCTTCAGTAATTGCGGCGGCGAGCTCGCGGTGACGGCCGCGACTCAAGCCAAGAGGTGAACGCCGTGAGCGCGCCCCGGTCCAGGGCGATCTCATAGCCTTGGCGGCGTTCGGGGCTGGTATCGCGCAATTCCAGAATCGTGATCTGATCGGTCATGATGTCGAACTCATCGCCACGTGGGAGGCGGCGCGACACCACTTCCAGCCCCCGCCGGCTCAACCGTCGATCAGGCCACCACCGCATGCTGGACAGCCGGTAGAACCCGGCCTCCCCACCGCGGTAGCGCATCACTCCGTGGCGCCAGCCACTGCCGCCCTCGGCGGGGAAGTCACGCAGGATGGCTGCCGTCCCGCCAACCTGACGCAACTTCCACAATCGGTAACTCAACGCTCCGACCGCCAGTAGCAGAACGCAGACGAGCGCGACCATGACAATCATGGGCGCGCTCATCTGTCGTCTCTGTCGTCAGTCGATCTGGCCGAGAGCGCGCAGGCGCGCCCGACCCCATGCCGCTGTCGGCTCGTCGTCGGACTCCGCATCCCGCTTGGCGGAATCCGCGTCGATCTCGGATTCGAACTGAGCGTTCTCCACCAGGATGCGAACCGTCTCCTCGGTCACCGACAGGAAACCGCCGTCGACGGCGATCCGCAGATCGTCTTCGCCTTCACGCTCGACCCGCACCATGGCGTCGTCGACGAGCTCGGCGACCAACGGGATGTGTCGCGGCAGGATGCCGATCTCACCAGCGGTGGTCCGGGTGAAGACGAACGTAGCGGTGCCGGACCAGAGCTCACGCTCGACGGCAACGATCTCGACGTTCAAATCAGCCATGTCACACCACCTCCCTGTTTCCGAACGACTTCATCACAGCTTGGCGCCGAGGCTTTCGGCCTTCTTCGCCAGGTCGTCCAGACCACCGATGAGGAAGAACGCCTGCTCGGGCAGGTGATCGAACTCGCCCTTGGCCAGCTTGTCGAAGGCCTCGATGGTCTCCTTGAGCGGCACGGTCGAACCCGGCTGGCCGGTGAACTGCTCGGCCGCCATCATGTTCTGGCTCAGGAAGCGCTCGATCTTACGGGCGCGGTACACCAGCACCTTGTCCTCTTCCGACAGCTCGTCGATACCGAGGATGGCGATGATGTCCTGGAGATCCTTGTAGCGCTGCAGGATGCGGATGACTTCCTGGGCGACGCGGTAGTGCTCGTCGCCGACGACGCTGGGGTGCAGGATCGTCGAGGACGAGGCCAGCGGGTCCACAGCGGGGAAGATGCCCTTGGAGAACACCGCACGCGAAAGTTCGGTGGTGGCGTCCAGGTGGGCGAACGTGGTGGCCGGCGCCGGGTCGGTGTAGTCGTCGGCGGGCACGTACACGGCCTGCATCGAGGTGATGGAGCGACCACGGGTCGAGGTGATGCGCTCCTGCAGCTCACCCATCTCGTCGGCCAGCGTCGGCTGGTAACCCACGGCCGAAGGCATACGACCCAGCAGGGTCGAAACCTCGGAACCGGCCTGGGTGAACCGGAAGATGTTGTCGATGAAGAGCAGCACGTCCTGGTTCTGCTCGTCGCGGAAGTACTCGGCCATGGTCAGGGCCGACAGGGCGACGCGCATACGGGTGCCTGGCGGCTCGTCCATCTGACCGAACACCAACGCGGTGTCCTTCAGCACGTTGGCGTCGGCGAGCTCGACCCACAGGTCGTTGCCCTCACGGGTGCGCTCACCCACGCCGGCGAACACCGAGGTACCACCGAAGTTGCGGGCGATACGGTTGATCATCTCCTGGATCAGAACCGTCTTACCCACACCGGCGCCACCGAACAGGGCGATCTTGCCGCCACGCACGTACGGCGTGAGCAGGTCGACGACCTTCAGACCGGTCTCCAGCATCTCGGTGCGGGGCTCCAGGTCGGCGAATGCCGGCGGCTTGCGGTGGATCGACCAGTGGTCGAAGTCCTTGCCGTAGCCGGGCTCGTCGAGGCAGTCACCGAGGGCGTTGAACACGTGGCCCTTGACGCCGTCGCCGACCGGCACGGAGATCGAGGCGCCGGTGTCGCGGACGTCGGTGCCACGCACCAGGCCATCGGTGGGCTGCATGGAGATGCAGCGCACCAGGTTGTCGCCGAGGTGCTGGGCAACCTCGAGCGTCAGGGTCTTGGCGAGCGCGCCGTAGGTGATGTCGGCGTGCAGCGCGTTGAACAGCTCGGGCACGGCACCGCGCGGGAATTCAATATCCACCACCGGGCCGGTGATGCGGACTACGCGGCCCGCGGTCTTCTCTGCAGTAGCAGTCATTCTCTCTTCGCTTTCCTACGAGGCTTTCGTCTTTGGTCCGGCTAGCGCGCGTCGGCCAGCGCGTTCGCGCCGCCCACGATCTCGCTGATTTCCTGGGTGATCTGCGCCTGACGTTCGCGGTTGGCCGCAAGCGTCAGTGCTTTGATCAGATCGTCGGCGTTGTCGGTGGCCGACTTCATGGCGCGCCGGCGCGAAGCCGACTCCGAGGCCGCCGCCTCCAGCAGCGCCGCGTACACGCGGGTGGCGATGTAGCGCGGCAGCAGCGCGTCGAACAGGTCCTCGGCATTCGGCTCGAACGAATACAGCGTGTGCGGACCGGTTTCCGGCTCGCCGACGTACTCGACGACCAGCGGTGCAATCCGATGCGCCACTGCGGTCTGCGAGAGCATCGACCGGAATTCGGTGGAGACGATGTGCAGTTCGTCGACGCCCAGAATGCCGTCGGCTCCCGCATCGTCGCCTTCGTCGTCGGCACCGGACATGAACGCCGTCACCAGGGTGTCGGCGATCTCCTTGGCGTTGCTGTACTCAGGACGCTCCGAGAAGCCGGTCCAGGACTCGACGACCGCACGCTGGCGGAAGCTGTAGTAGCCCAAGGCCTTTCGACCGACGACGTAGAGCACCGGCTCCTTACCCTCTTCCCGCAGCAGCGAGAAGAGTTCTTCGGCGCGGCGCAGCACGTTGGCGTTGTAACCGCCGCAGAGACCGCGGTCCGAGGACACCACGAGCACACCGGCCCGCTTGGGATTCTCCCGCTGAACGAGCAGTGGGTGGTCCAGCGCGCTGGCACCCGCAAGCTCGGTGAGCATGTTGGTGATCTCGGTGGAGTAGGGCCGGGCCGCATCGACCCGGGCCTGCGCCTTGGCGATCCGCGACGTGGCGATCAGCTCCTGTGCCTTCGTGATCTTCTTGATCGACGAAGCGGAGCGGATACGCCCGCGTAGCTCGCGAAGTGTGGCTGCCATTGGTTACCTAGGCCTTCTTCGGTGCCGGCTTGCGGACCTTGACCGATTCCTTCTCCAGGTCCTCGGGATTCAAGGCTTCGGCCTCTGCGTCCTTCACGACCACGGAGCTGCCGTCGGTGGCGGCGAAGCCCTTCTTGAACTCGTTGATGACCGAGACCAGCTTCTCTTCGTTCTCCTCGGAGAGCTTCTTGGTCTCCTTGATGCCCTTGAGGATGTCGGAGTGGCTGGCCTTGACATGCTCCAGCAGCTCGTCGACGAAGCGGGTGACGTCTTCGGCCGGGACCGAATCCAGGTGACCCTGGGTACCGAGGAAGATCGAGACGACCTGATCCTCGACCGCCAGCGGGCTGTACTGCGCCTGCTTGAGCAACTCGACCAGGCGGACACCGCGGTCCAGCTGAGCCTTCGAGGCCGCATCCAGATCCGAGGCGAAGGCCGCGAAGGCCTCCAGCTCGCGGTACTGCGACAGATCAAGGCGGAGACTTCCTGCTACTTCCTTCATCGCCTTGATCTGCGCGGCGCCACCGACACGGGACACCGACACACCGACGTTCACAGCCGGGCGCACACCCTGGTTGAACAGGTCGGACTCCAGGAAGCACTGGCCGTCGGTGATCGAGATGACGTTGGTCGGGATGAACGCCGAGATGTCGTTGGCCTTGGTCTCGATGATCGGCAGACCCGTCATCGAACCACCGCCCAGTTCGTCGGACAGCTTTGCGCAACGCTCCAGCAGGCGGGAGTGCAGGTAGAAGACATCGCCGGGGAATGCCTCGCGGCCCGGCGGGCGGCGCAGCAGCAGCGAGATGGCGCGGTAGGCGTCGGCCTGCTTCGAGAGGTCGTCGAAGACGATCAGCACGTGCTTGCCGTCGTACATCCAGTGCTGGCCGATGGCCGAACCGGTGTAGGGCGCCAGCCACTTGAAGCCGGCCGGATCGGAGGCGGGGGCCGCGACGATGGTGGTGTACTCCATCGCGCCGCCCTCTTCCAACGCCCGCTTCACGCTGGCGATGGTGGTGCCCTTCTGACCGATCGCGACGTACACGCAGCGCACCTGCTGCTTGGGGTCGCCGGTCTCCCAGGCCTCACGCTGGTTGAGGATGGTGTCGACGCAGACCGCGGTCTTGCCGGTCTTGCGGTCACCGATGATCAGCTGACGCTGGCCACGGCCGATCGGGGTCATGGCGTCGATGGCCTTGATACCGGTCTGCAGCGGCTCGGACACGCCCTGGCGCTGCACCACCGAAGGGGCCTGCAGCTCGAGTGCGCGCCGCTCCTCGGACTCGATGTCGCCCTGGCCGTCGATCGGCTGACCGAGCGGGTTGACGACGCGACCGAGGAACGCGTCGCCGACGGGCACCGAGAGCACCTCGCCGGTGCGCTTGACCTGCTGGCCTTCTTCGATCTTCTCGAACTCACCCAGGATGACGGCGCCGACGCTGTGCTCGTCGAGGTTGAGCGCCACACCCAACACACCGCCCGGGAACTCGAGGAGCTCCTGGGTCATGACCGAGGGCAGGCCCTCGACGTGAGCGATGCCGTCACCGGCGTCGACGACGGTGCCGATCTCTTCGCGCTCGGTGTCGGCGGAAAACGAGGATACGTAGTCCTCGATGGCACCTTCGATATCAGCAGCCGAGATTGTCAACTCTGCCATGGTTTTTCGTCTTCCTACCTTGTTCTTGGGGTGGTTCGTGGGGGTTATCAGTCCGGCAGCTGTGTCGCAGCGGCGGCCAGACGGGATGCGATGGAGCCGTCGATCACTTCGTCACCGACGGTGATCGACAGACCACCGAGCAGTTCCGGGTCGACGTGCAACTGCACTGACACCGGGTGTCCGTAGATGCGGGTGAGCACCTCCGACAGCCGGGTCCGCTGAGCATCGGTCAGGTCAGCCGCGGCGGTCACGTGAGCAACCACTTCGCCGCGGCGGGCGACTGCGAGTTCGGCGAGATCGATGACGGCCTCGTCGGCACGCTCACCGCGCAGCAGTCCCACAGTCTGGGTCAGCAGCGCCGCCGCCGTCCCGTTCCCACTCGCGTTACCGCCGAGGACCTTGTCCAGCAGGGCGACTCGTCCGTCGACCGGGGCGGTGTAGTCACTGAGCAGGGCCGAGAGTTTGGGCTCGGCGTCGAGCAGGCGGCCGAACCGGAACAGCTGGTCCTCCACCTCGTCGACCTCACCGGCGATCTCGGCGCGCTTGAGCAGCGCCAGACGTGCGGTGTGTTCAATGGCGTCGACCAGGTTCCCTTCGGTCGACCAGCGCTGCGAGACCGCAGTCCGCAGCACGTCCAGTGTGGTGTTGCCGACCTTGCCCGACAGCAGACGATCGACCAGCTCGGCCTTGGCGCCGTTCTCGTCGGTCGGCTCGGCCAGATGCCGGTTCAGCGTCGACTCCGAAAGCAGAAGCCTGGCGACGGAGGCCAGTTCCTCGGCAAGCGTGGTCAGCCCGTCGGCGTCCAGACCGTCGGCGACGGAGTCGAACTTCCCGACCACGACCGCCAGCGACTCGCGGCTGGCCGCGCGCAGCTTGGACGTGGCCGCGGTGTCGATCACCACTGCCGATGGCGCCATCTGGTCCAGCTCGGCCAAGAACCGGTCGACGGTGGCCGCCTGTGCGGCCGGGTCGGCGACGTGTGCCCGGACCAGTGCGTCGGCCTTGGCCACCGACTCCGATCCGAGACCGGTACGCAGCTGGCGGATGAGCTGCTGGCGCATCAGCTGAACCTGCTGAGCGCCTTGGGCCTTGATCCGCTCGGCCTCGGTGCCGGCCTGCTCGGCCAGCTGAGCGGTGATCCGCTCGGAGTCCTGCGCGGCCTCGTCGGTCACCTTGGTCGATTCGGCCTTGGCGTCGGCGAGTGCCTTGGCATGCATGTCATCGGCTTCGGCGAGCTTCTTGGCCGCATCGGCGCTCTCGGCGAGCGCGACCCGCACGGCTTCCTGCTGCTTCTGCATCAGGTTCCGCACCGGCGGCACAACCCACTTGATGATGATGAATGCGATGACGGCAAAGCCGATCAGCTGTCCGATAAATATCGACATCTACTGCGTCCCACCTGATTTCACGTCGACGCCCAAAATTCGACTGGCCAGGGTCTTCGAGAGTCCGTCCACCGAAGACTCCAGTCCCGACCGCACACCGGCACCCTGGGCAGCAAGCTGCTCATCGGCCTCGCGCACGGTTTCGGCCACTTCGGAGCTGGCCTCGGCACGCTTGGCGTCGACCACCTCGCGACCCGCGGCGCGGGCCTCGTCACGGATTGCCGATGCCTGGGTGCGAGCCCCGGCCATCGCCTCGTTGTAGTCGGCCTGTGCCGCGGCCACCTGCTCGGCCGACTTCCGGTTGTCGGCGGCGGTCTTCGCCAGCATCGCTTCACGCTCTGCCAGTACCTTGCCGACCGGTGGCACAACCCATTTCGCGATCACAGCAAGTGTGATCAGGAAAATGATCAGCACGGCGAAGAAGGTGCCGTTGGGGACCAGGAAGTTGCTCTGGCCCCCACCGCCTTCCGCCGCTGCCTGGCTTGAAGCCAGGATGTTGATGCTGTCCGCCAGGACAGTCGAACCGAGTTCACCCATGCTGATGGACTACTGCAGGCCCGGGGTGGCGAAGACGAACAGCGCCATGAAGGCCAGGTTGATGAAGTACGCGGCCTCCACCAGACCGACGGTGATGAAGAACGGGGTGAACAGCCGGCCCTGGGCCTCGGGCTGCCGGGCGATGCCCGAGATCAGCGCGTTACCCGCGATACCGTCACCGATACCAGCGCCGATGGCGCCGCCGCCCATGATCAAACCGCCACCGATCAGCGCGCCGGCCGTGATGAGGGCGTTGGGGTCGAGTTCCATTCCTTTTATCCTCCTTGATAACTGGTGGCTGTGCCGCCAGAGGTTCGTGTGCTGCAGTTGTAGGGATCAGATATGTGGATCAGTGAGCTCAATGGTCCTCGTGGTCCAGCTCCATCGACTGGCTGAAGTACAGGATCGTCAACAGCGAGAAGATGAATGCCTGAATCAGGCCGACGAACAGGTCGAAGGTCTTCCAGATCGCATTGGGTGCCCACTGGATGTACCAGGGGAACATCGCGATCAGCGCGACCAGGATGCCGCCGGCGAAGATGTTGCCGAAAAGACGGAGGGCCAGCGAGATCGGCTTGGCGATCTCTTCGACGATGTTGATCGGCGCCAGGAACGCGACGTGGCCCTTGATCACCTTGACCGGGTGGCCGATGATGCCGCGACGCCAGATACCGGCGGCGTGGTAGGCGAGGAACACGAACAGTGCGAGCGCCAGCACGAAGTTGATGTCGGAGGCCGGCGGCTTGTACCACTCGGCAGCCGCGCCGTCCGCGCCCCCGTACTGCAGCGGCAGCACCGCGAGCCAGTTGGAGATCAGGATGAACACGAAGATCGTCACCGACAGGGGCAGCACGAAGGGGGCGACCTTCATACCGATCGAGCCCTCGATCTGCTGGCGCATCTGGATGGTCAAGGCCTCCCAGAACAGCTGCACACCGCCCGGCACCCCGGTCGAGGTGACCTTGGCCCGCAGGACGAACGCCAGCGCGATCACGATCACCGCGGTGACCGCGGTGGCCAGGATGGTGTCGCCGTTGAACGTCATCCCGAACAGCTCGAACACCATCGTGTGGTGGCCTACGTGGATGGCGGCGCCACCCTCTTCGGCGGCGAGCACGGTCGTCGTCTGAGTCATATAGGTCAGCTCAACCCTTCGATTCCGTATCCAAGACATCCAGGCCGTTGGAGCGGATCTTCCGCAGCACGGGGATGCTGGTGCTCATCACCAGCAGAGCCTGGAAAATAGCCAGCCCGAACAGCACCGCGATGCCGTCGTGCTTCTTGAAGAAAAGTGCGATGCCGAGTGCGATCGCAGTGATGATCAGCAGCCGCGTCGCGGAGTTCACGGCCATCTTCTTCTTGAGCGGGTGATCCTCGGCGGTGATCGCCTCGACGGCCCGACGCACCAGCAGGGCGTTGATCAAGCCGAGGACCAGGCCGACACCGAAGAAGACGCCGAAGAAAATGTGTCCGATGTAACCGGCGGCCCCGACGGCCAGCCCGGTGAGGACGACGCAAACAATCAGTAGACGCAGTGGCCGGAAAGCCACCGACGGGAACACCAACGGCGCGTTCTGCGCTGGTGTCGTCACTGATTCACCCCAATCCCGCTGTCACGAAACGCCGCACCCTCGGAGATGCCAACGGTTGCTGCCCCCTGGCAAAACCCTGTGCGCGCCCGACGAGAATATCGGAGGGCGGCGGGCGGGCTCGATTCACCCACGGGGTAGCTCCCTTTGTCGGTCGTTGATCGGCACCTGACGGTTCGTCGAACCGAGGGGCCGGGCCGGCAACCCGCGAGGTTTTTCGGGTTCTGGCAGCACCCTAACACATGGTAGGCACCCCTAAACGTGGCCTACTACTTTTTGTCGTACTTCGCTTCGTGCTCGTCTTCGGACGCTTCATTCCCACGTTGCAACAGGGGTATCAGTGTCACCACGATCGCCACCACGATGGCGACCGCGACGACCGCTCCGGTGTAGCGGGGATCGAAGAAAATCGTCGCTGCGGCACCGAAAGCGATGATGCCCACCCATAGGTAGATCAACAGCACGGCGCGGCGATGCGAGTGCCCGATCTGCAGCAGTCGGTGATGCAGATGCATCTTGTCGGGGCTGAGCGGACTCCGGCCTGCCCGGGTGCGACGCACGATGGCCAGCAACGTGTCCAGTGCAGGCACCAACATCACGGCGATCACCAGCAGGAACGGCGACATCAGCGCGAAAACGTCGCGCGCACCGTAGGCGTTCTGCGAGATCGGCCCGGCGGCGGTCGTCGACGCCGCACCCAGCATCAGGCCGATCAGCATCGATCCCGAATCGCCCATGAAGATCTTGGCCCGGTGGAAGTTGTGCGGCAGGAAGCCCAGACAGGCGCCCGCCAGCACCACCGAGATCACCGCGGGCGGATAGAACAGGACGTCGCCGCCGTGGTCGCGCAGCAGCCCGACAGAGAAGATGCAGATGGCCAGGGCCGTGATGAGTCCCAGCCCGGCGGCCAGACCGTCGAGTCCGTCGACGAAGTTCATCGCGTTGACGATCGACACCGTCAGCGCGAGCGTGAGCAGGATCGAGGACACCTGGTCGAGCACGATGGTGCCCACTCCCCCGAACGGGATGTAGAGCACGCTCCAGGCCACACCCATCGTGACCAGCACGCTCGCCGCGGTGATCTGGCCGGCGAATTTGGTCAGGGCGTCCAGCCCCCAGCGGTCGTCGATCAGCCCGATGGCCATGATGAGCCCACCTGCGACCACGACCGCGGGCATACCGGTGGAATAGACGAAACCCCGCGTGAGTGCGGGTAGTTGGGAAGCCAGCAGCACCGCGGCGGCGACCCCGATGTACATCGCCAACCCGCCCATCCGCGGTATCGGCTGTACGTGGACATCGCGTTCCCGTGGGTAGGCGACGGCGCCGACCCGGATGGCCAGCACCCGCACCCAGCCGGTGGCGAAATACGTGATGATCGCGGCGGTCAGGCCGACGAGCGCCAACTCACGCAGCGGAACACCGGCACCTCGGTCCGACAGAGCGAGAAGCCCGGAATTGACCGCGGGGATCACTGCGTCACCGGCCGACATCACCGATGAACCGTACTGCAGCAAGCTGAGATCACTCCGTAGGTGTTGTTGTGAGCGTGGAGATTTCCACGCCGACGACCCTGGCGATGTCCGCCGCGCTGATCGGACCGGCGCGCAGGATGCGTGGCTGGACGCCGGTGAGGTCGACGATGGTGGACGCGGCCTGTTGCTCGGCGGGCCCGCCGTCGAGGTAGACCTCCACCTTGTCGCCGAGTTGCTCGTGGGCCTGCGCTGCGGTCACCGCGGCCGGCTGACCCGACACGTTGGCACTGGACTGGGCCATGGGGCCGACCTCCCGCAGGAGCTCGATGGCCACCGGGTGCATCGGCATCCGGAGCATGACGTTGCCGTTGGCGTCCCCGAGGTCCCATTGCAGCGACGGTGCCTGCGTGACGATCAGGCTCAGCGCGCCCGGCCAGAATGCCCTGATCAACTCGCGGGCGGCCGGCGGCACCGAGTACACGAGACCGTCGATGGTGCTCCACGAGCCGACGAACACACCGACCGGCATGTTGCGGCCACGGCCTTTGGCCGCGAGGAGGCTGCCGACAGCGTCGCGATCGAAGGCATCCGCACCGATCCCGTACACGGTGTCGGTCGGCATCACCACCAATCGGCCGCCCTTCACCGCGCTGATCGCCGAGGCGATACCGGTCGCACGCTGCTCAGCGTCGGTGCAGTCGAAGATCGTCATGTCGGCTCCCCGGTCGGTGCGCGCATCAACTCAGCTTCTCCCAATCCTCGTCGCCGTCACAAAGCGGGGTCGTCCGGCCAGGTCGCGGCGCGCGGTGACCTCGGTGAAGTGACCGTCGTCGACGAAGGCCCCGACCGACAGTTCGGAGGTGGTGTCGTCGTGCTCGACGGCGCAGGACGCACCATCGCGCAACCACCGGGCGGCGAGTGTGACGATCGGCCGGATCACCGACATACCGTCGGGGCCGCCGAACAATGCGGTGACGGGATCATGTTCGGCCACTTCGGGTTCCAGGACCGCGGCCTCGGGGATGTAGGGCGGGTTCGACACCAGCAGGTCGACCCGGCCGTCGAGTTCGGGCAGCAGGCCGGGCGCGGTGACGTCGGCGTCCAGTATCTCGACCCGCGTCCCGGTGGCGTTGCGCCGCGCGAACTCCAGGGCCGCGGGCGAGTTCTCGACGGCCAGCACGCGCGCGTCGGGCCACCGCGCGGCCAGCGCCAACGCCAACGCACCCGAGCCGGTGCACAGGTCGACGATCAGCGGCTTGCCAGGCAATTGCCGCGTGCTGGCCCATTCGAGCAGCGCCTCGGTTTCCGGCCGCGGGATGAACACCCCGGGCCCGACCGTGAGCGTCAGCGGGCCGAACGGCGCCGTGCCGATCAGATGTTGCAGCGGAATTCGACGGGACCGGGCGGCCACGAGTTCGTCGTAGGCCTGGCGGAACTGTTCGTCGGCGTCGTCGAGGAACATCAGCCGACCGCGGTCGACGCCCGCCACGTGCGCGGCCAGCAGCTCGGCGTCGATGCGCGGGGAGGCGACGCCTGCGGCTGCGAGCCGCACCGTTGCGGCCGCGACCGCCTGCCGCACGGGGGTCATGTCTCCTGCTGCAGCCGGGCCTGTTTGTCGGCGGCGCCCAGTGCGTCGAGCAGCGCGTCCATGTCTCCGTCGAGCACCTGGTCGAGGTTGTGCGCCTTGAAGTTGATGCGGTGATCCGCGATCCGGTTCTCGGGGAAGTTGTAGGTGCGGATCCGTTCGCTGCGGTCGACCGTGCGGATCTGGCTGGCCCGGTCGGCCGATGCGTCGGCCGACGCCTGTTCTTCGGCCAGTGCCTGCAGCCGAGCGGCGAGCACCACCATGGCCCTGGCCTTGTTCTGCAGCTGCGAGCGCTCGTTCTGGCAGGTCACCACGATGCCGGTCGGCAGGTGCGTGATGCGGACCGCGGAATCGGTGGTGTTGACGCCCTGGCCACCCTTGCCCGAGGACCGGTAGACGTCGATGCGCAGGTCGGACTCGTCGATCTGCACCTGCTCGACGTCTTCTGGCTCGGGGTAGACCAGCACGCCGGCGGCCGAGGTGTGTACCCGGCCCTGCGATTCGGTGACCGGCACCCGCTGCACGCGGTGCACGCCGCCCTCGAACTTCATCCGCGACCACACGCCGTCGGCGGAATCGCCCTTGCTGGCGATCGTGATGGTGGCGTCCTTGTAGCCGCCCAGGTCCGACCACGTCTCGTCGAGCACGGTGACGGTCCAGCCGTGGCGTTCGGCATACCGGATGTACATGCGGGCCAGATCGGCGGCGAACAGTGCCGACTCCTCGCCGCCTTCCCCTGACTTGACCTCAAGCACGATGTCATCGGCGTCGTGCGGGTCGCGCGGTGCCAATTGGTCGGTCAGCTGCGCGTCGAGTTCGGTGACCTTGGCGGTCAGCTCGTCCACCTCGTCGGCGAAGCTGGCGTCGTCGGCGGCAAGCTCGCGCGCGGCTTCCAGGTCACCACGGGCGGCTTCGAGCTTGCGATAGGTCCCCACGACGGGCGAGACCTGGGCGAAGCGTCGGCCCACCTTGCGGGCGGCGGAGGCGTCGGCGTGCAGGCTGGGATCGGCGAGCTGGCGCTCAAGGTCTGCGTGCTCGGCGAGCAGCACCTCGATTGCTTTCCCCGGCTGAGCCGGGAGCCCAGCAGAAGCGGTGTCCGTCACGTCAGCCACATCCTTTCCACCTATGCCGCCAACTCGTTCCTGGAAACGAGAACAGCGCCCAGATCTGACGCATATGCGACAGATCGGGCGCCGTTGACGTAGCTACTTGTCGGCTGCGGCAGCCTGATCACCGGCAGGCTTGCGCTTGCCGTACCGCTTCTCGAAGCGGGCCACGCGGCCGCCGCTGTCGAGGATCTTCTGCTTGCCGGTGTAGAACGGGTGGCACTGCGAGCAGACCTCGACCACGATCTGGCCGCTCTGCTTGGTGCTACGGGTCTGGAAGGTATTGCCGCAACCACAGTGCACCGTGGTCTCGACATACTCAGGATGAATGCCTGTTTTCATGGGTTCCTCTTCAATCGTTGGCCCGGGTCGCCCGAAATTCAGATGGACGTGAACCGGGACCGAGGGTCGGCGGTCCATTATGCCAGGTCAACCGCCAACAGCCTAAACGCGGGATGACCGGCGACTATTCCTTGCCTCAGAGAGTCGTATAGACCGTACCGTCGCGCTTCCAGAGCACCCGACCGGCCGGATCTGCGCCGAGGGCAACCAACTCGCGCTTGAGAATCTTGTTGGTCGCCGTGCTGGGCAGATCGTCGGCCAGCCAGACGTACCGCGGCCAGGATTTCGGCGACAGATCCTGCTGCTGCGCCAGGAACGCGCCGAAGTCGTCAGGCGTCAGCGACTGACCGTCACGCAGCACGACGGCGGCCATCACCTGATCACCGACGAACTCGTCGGGCACGGGATAGACGGCGACGCGGCTGATCACCGGCTGCCGCAACAGGATGCGTTCGATCGGCGCCGCGGTGATGTTCTCGCCGTCCACTCTCATCCAGTCCGCGGTGCGCCCGGCCAGGTAGATCCAGCCGTCGGCGTCGCGGTAGGCCAGGTCGCCCGACCAGTACATGCCGTGGCGCAGCCGTTCATCGGTCGCGCCCTGATCGTTGTGGTAGCCGCGGAACATCCCGCTTCCGTTGGTGTTCACCAGTTCCCCGGTGGCGGCCTCGGCGTTGACCAGGGCACCGGTGGCATCGAATTGTGCGGCCGGGCACTCTTCAAGGGTCTCCGGGTCGTAGATCGCCACGCCTGGGAAGCCCTGGCCGACGCTGCCGGCGGGGGTGCCCTCGGAACGGGTGATGATGATCGCCAGCTCCGTCGAGCCGAAGCCGTCCCAGACGCTGCATCCGAACCTGCGGCTGAATTCGTCGATGTCGCGGTCGGCGGCCTCGTTGCCGAACGCCACGCGCAGCGTGTTGTCGTGGTCGTCGGGTTGCTCGGCGGTGGCCAGGATGTAGGCCAACGGCTTGCCGACGTAGTTCATGTACGTCGCGCCATAGCGGCGGATGTCCGGAAGGAACCCGGACGCGGAGAACTGTGCCGGCGCCATGGCCGCGCCCGAGCTGAGCGCCACGCCCCACCCGGCGTACACGCCATTCGAATGGAACAGCGGCATGGCCAGGTAGCAGGTGTCCGCCTCGGTCAGGTCGTAGCGCTGCACCAGCGCGGCGGCGGAGAACAGCACGATGGAATGCGGCACCCGGACGGCCTTGGGCTCGCCGCTGGTGCCCGAGGTGAAGATCATCATGAAGGTGTCGTCGGGCCCGACCTCGCGGTGCGGCGTGAGTTCCCGCGATGACCAGGCGGTATCCGATACCTCGACGACGGTGACGCCCGGCAGGTCGAGGCCCTCGAGCAGCCCGCGATGGTGTTCGTCGACGAGGACGACCTGACATTCGACCCGGGCGATGTCGCGGGCCAGCGCGTCACCTCGACGGGTGTTGTTGATGCCGCACAGCACGTAGCCGCCGAGGGCCGCAGCGGCCAGCGCGGTCAGCATGTCGGGGGTATTGCCGAGAAGGGTGCCCACATGGAGGGGACGCTGCGGCTCGGCGATCCCGATCAGGGTCGCGGCCTGGGCCTTCGCCTCGGCGATATGCTCACGCCACGACCACGTCCGGTCGCCGTACTTGATGGCGACCGTGTCACCTGCTTCGCGTTCCCGGAGCAGCTGCTGCAGCGTTTCGGCCATCCGATGAATCCCCAAGGGTTAGTGAACAGAATTAGAAAACTGTCTACCATGGTTCTGGCGCGACGGATACACGCTTGGCAGAATCATGTACCTGAGCCCAACCGGAAGACCAGGAGACACCACAGTTGACCAGCACCACGGCGCCGCGCAGCGTGCGAGATCGACTGATCGACGCTGCTGAAGAATGCCTGCGGACCAAGGGCATTCGCGCGACCACCGTCTCGGAGGTCGCCGAGGCCGCCGGAGTGTCGCGCGGGTGGCTCTACCGCCATTTCCCGGACAAGGTGACGCTGCTCGGCGCCGTGATCGTGCGCCTCAACGACACGTTCTGGTCGGAAGCCCAGGCCATGCTGGAGCAGATCGAGGGGCTGGATCGCCAGATCGCCTGGGGCGTCGGCAATGGCCTGCGAGCCTACGACGATCCCGGCGCGGTCCTGATGAAACTCCGCACCGACGAACCCGAGGAATTCGCCGCCTGCGCCGGGGCCGGCGTGCAGGGCATGATCCCCGACCTCGCCGAGTTCTGGTCGCCCTATCTGGCGGCCGCCCGTGACCGCGGCGAGGTGCGTGCCGACATCGACATCCCCGAAGCATCGGAATGGGTTGCGCGAGTGTTGATCTCGCTGGCGACCGTACCGGGGAACACGCTGGATCCCAGTGACGAGGACGCGGTCCTCGCCCAGGTTCGCCGCTATTTGATGCCGGGGTTGCGCGCGCAGCCAACTTCCTGACAACACGAAAAAGGCCCCCGAATATGAAGTGGTCCCCGAAAGTTGGACACTGACGTTTGGAGCTTAAGCGGCAAGGGCCTGGGCTCGGTATTGGACCGGGCTCAGGCCCTTGAGTTTTGTCGAGATTCGTTCGGTGTTGTACCAGTGGATGTAGGTGTCAAGGGCTGCAGTAAAGTCCTCGACAGTGTCGAACCGGTTGTGGTGGAACATTTCTGACTTCAGGTGACCGAAAAAGTTCTCCATGACCGCGTTGTCATAGCAGTTGGCTTTCCGCGACATCGACTGCACCACCTCAGCGTCGCCGAGCAACTTGCGCCAGGACCAATGCCGGTATTGGAAACCCTGATCGGAGTGCACCAGCGGACATTCACCCGGTTCCAAGGTGGCGATCGCTGCGGACAGTGAGGTGTTGGTCAACTCCACATTCGGGCTCATCGACCACGCGTAAGCCACCACCGACCGATCGAACAAATCGAGCACCGGGGACAAGTAGACCTTGCGATCGGTGATGCGGAACTCGGTCACGTCGGTGACCCACTTCTGATTCGGCGCGCTCGCGCTGAACTCGCGGTTGAGAAGATTTTCGGCGACCTGACCGGGCCCGCCGGTGTAGGAGTTGTAGCGCCGACGGCGCCGCACCCGGCAGATCAGCGCCAGCTCACGCATCACCGCCAGCACGGTCTTTTTTGCCACCACGAACCCCTGCTTGGTCAGCACCGTGTGGATGCGGCGGTGCCCGTAGCGGCCGTGGGCGGCCTTGAATGCCTCGGTGATCGCGGCTTTGAGGTCGGCGCGCGGGTCGAGCGCCTCGGGTTTGCCCTGGTGATAGAAGAACGTCGAGCGCGCCAACTGCGCGACTTCCAGCAGCACCGGCAGCCGATGATCAGCCTTGAGAGCGGCGACAGCGGCGGCTTTCACCGCCGCTCGTGCGCCCTCAAGGCCCGCAATTTTTTTAGGTAGGCGTTCTCGGCTCGCAGCCGCTCATTCTCCTGC
>NZ_JBZDPU010000020.1:0-24816 GCF_058270075.1 Mycobacterium shunyiense
GTCACTGGCAAAGATCTGCCCACCGTTGTGCGCCATCCGCTGAAACCCCACCCGCGGATCCCAACTGCCGGGGGGTTGGTATCCGAGATAGGTGATCGAGGCCGCCGACAGCTCCGGGGCCTCTTGTAGCGTCGAGCGCAACTGGTTGAACCCGCGCCGCATGATGGTGCCGAGCCGCTCGATCGTGGTCGTCATCCCCGGCACATACCAAGACACCGACTGCGCCGTATACGGATCGGCACCGAAACTGACAATCGCACGCCCCACCCCGCCGAAGGCATCCGGGTCCAACGCCAACAGGAACGGCCCGTCGATTCCATGGCGGACCGCATTACGCTCTGCGATACGCAAGGCGGCCTCGATGTCGTTCATCAGCTTGATGAACTTGTCCTGGGCTTCGGTGACCGCGATTCCGTTGTCACGCTGGGCGACTATCAGGTCGCGGCGGGATAGATTGCGCTCCAACATGATCGAGTTCGCTGCGTGCCGCGACATCGGCGGGATTCCCTCGGCGTTACCGACCTCATGCGGATAGGTTTTGATCAGCGCTTCCCGCTGGACATCCGATAGCCCGGCCCACCACTGCGCATTCGCCCGGGCACGATTCACCGCGTCGCCCACCGACACCCGGTGATCGGCCGGGCTCATGATGTCACTGACGTCACCAACCTTGATGCCCAACTTGCCCAACGCCTCGTTGGCGATCTCGCGTGGCGTACGGCTGTCGAGTACCGCATCGGTGGCAACCTGAACCTCGGACTGCCAGCGCGGATTCCACGGGCGCCTAGTCTGGCGGTCACCCTCGGTAGTGGTCTCGCCCTCGAGTCGCAACGGTCTACCGGCCGCCGGCTCCACCGTGCGTTCCCGGGTGCCGAAGTATCTCCCCGGCTGCGTGTCGACCGTGCGATGTCCGTCGGTGTCGATCCGCTCGGCCCGGCCAGCGGCGATCCGGCCGAAGTTGGCCAGCGATTCGCTCCGCACCCCGGCGCTACGGTCGGCGTACCGGTAGTAGGAATTGTGGGTGGCCCGGCTGCGCGCCCTGTCCATATCCGAGGAGAATTCGGCCGTGACGCGCTGGGCACCAAAGCTGTTCATGGCCGGATCGACACCAAGACCCCGGCCGAAAATGCGTCCGGCCGAACCGGGGTCACGGCCACCGAGCGCGGTGAACGGATCCCGCGACGAGGAGGCAACGAAGACATTCTCGCCGATACCGAAATCAGCTGCCGTATTCACCGGACCGGCGCCCGGTGAGCCGATCAGCGAAATGGTGCGAACATCGTTGGCCAGTCGCCCGTCTCGGCCCGCGTAGCTGGTCGCCGTGGTGCCGTAGGAGTGCGCGAAAACATGGTTTCCACTGAAATGGCTACCGTCGCCTGCCATGGTGTCGCGGGCGGCGTTGAAGGCGCGGATGTCGCTGTAGAGGATCGCTCCGCCCTCGCGGGCCAGCGTGTCACCGGCCGCCCGCCAGCTGCTCAGGCCACTCGGGGTGTCGTAGCCGATCCAGGCGATCGAGGCGGCGCTGATCTCCGGGTTCTCCCGCGTGGTGGACTGCAGGTGGTTGAGCGCATCACCCATGCAGGCGCCGAGCTGGTCGATCGTGATGCCCTGGCCCGGCACATGCCAGGACACCGAATCCGCCCGGTAGGGGTCTGCGCCGAAGCTGACCACCGCGCGGCCGTCCCCACCGAACGCAGTGTGATCGAACGACAGGAGCTGCGGACCGCCGAGATCGGACTGCTGGGCCAGTTGACCGGCCCGCGTCAGAGCCGCGTCGATGCTGTCGAGGCGGGCCAGCAATTTACGCTGACTGTGGCTGAGCCGATGCCCACCCTGCCGCAACGACTGCAGCTGGCTTCGGCTCTCGCCCAACGAGATCATGTTGGCGCGGTGCCGGGCCGATGCCGGGATGCCCTCGGCGTTGCCAATGTGCTGCGGGTAGGCCTCCATCAGCGCGAGTTGCTCGGCACCGGTCAGCTGCGCCCACCAAGCGGCGTTACTCCGTGCCCGGGCGTCGGCCGCCTCCATCATGCCGAGCGGATTGCGCAGTCCGTCGATCTGGACCGGCGGCTTGCGCCGCGCCAGAGCCGACTCGGCCACCATGCTCTGGGGAACCACATTTCGCCAGCGTTCGCCCGGAGCGAACTCGCCGGCGCCGGTGCCGCCCGGCGTCGGATCGCCCTGCGCGCCCTGCGGAGGACTGCCCTGCACGTCGCCGACGGCAGCGGCCGCGACCAACTGTTGCGGACGCCCCTGGAACGGGTCGACGGCTCGCCCCTGCGAATCGAGATAGCCTACGGCGGTGCGCAATACGGCGTCTTGCCCCCACCCGGGCGGCCACGGGGTACGACGACCGGTGGCCGGGTCTTCGAGGAAGAGCCGGCCATCGTCGTTGACCGCGAGGTAGGCGTGGCCGCCTTGGTCCGGGCCGCCAGACCACGCGGACACCAAGACCGCCGACGAACCTGGTGCCATCTGGCCGAGCACGCTGTTCACGTCGGCATAGGACGCGAATCGGGCTGCGGAACCGGTGGCCTCGAACAATTGGATTCCGGGTCTGCCCTGCGCCGATGCAAACGGCACAAGCCGGATCGGGCGGCCGTACCTGTCGGACAGAGCCTGCGCAACCCGATCCGCACAATCGTTTGACACATCGGTTCGGCCGTGTGCTGTCTCGATTCGATTGCCGGCTGTCGAAGCCTGTCCGTCCTGCTGCGAATTTGTCCGATTGGCCGCTGCGGTGGTCTCCCGGACCCGTGCGGCCGGCACCCCCGCCGCATCCGAGTTCACTGTCGACGGTGTCGATGCCGGTGCCGACTTGTCCGGCGTCGGCGGCACCGGCGATTTCGAGATCTCCTCGCGGGTGTCGGGAGTTGAGGTCTTCGCAACCGGAGCGGGTGGCTGCGTCTCGGCGCGCCCACCGACCGTCGGCGGGCCGGGGGTCTGCGACGCCGTAGCCGGGCCCGCCTGCGGGGCCGGAGCCGCGGGATCGGCCTGAACGGGCGTGTCCTGGGCCGTATCGCTGGTCTGGGCCGTATCGCTGGTCTGGGCCGTATCGCTGGTCTGGGTAACATCGGCCGTTACCGGGGACTCCGCAGTCTGCGCCACCGGCGTCGGGCCCGCCGCGGTGTGGTGTTCGTTCGAGAGCTGTGCGTTGTGGTTTGTCGCGGGGGGAGTTTCGGGTCCCGGCGGAGATTGATCCTGACCAGTGGCCGGCTCGGCGGTGTGACTGGTGTCGGTGGGGTCCGCGGTGTCGGTGTCACCGGCGCTGGGCGTGTCGTCATCGGCCCGCGACCGGTCGGCATCTGGCTCGGCAGATTCCTTCTCGGACGTGTGTTGGTCAGCCACCCGCTGTTCAGCGGTCGACTTGTCGGCCGAGCTCTGCTTGGTTGACGTTGGATCATGTTGTGCTACAGCATGTTTTGCTGGGCCACCGGCCGTATTGGACGGTGCTGCCCTGGGCGCGGCCGGCGCCGCCACGGTGCTGTCGGGCTTGTCGTTGGCAGGTTTCGTATCCCGATCGGCATCAGGTTGGGCCGCGATGTCCAGATCGGAGGGTCCATCGGGATCGAGGCCGGTCAGTTCGCCTGTCGGCGCCGGAGGTCCCGGCTCCGGCGAATTCGTCGTCGGGCTGTTCTGCTGCGACCCATGATTTCTGCCGAGCCCCCTCATACCGCCGAGGCTGGTGCTGGTCGAGCTGGCGAGGATCGACACCGTATCGAATTCACCGCCGACGGACAGCGTGCCGACCACGTTCCCCGACACCCCGGCGGTGAACATGGTCGTCGCGCCCTTGACCGCCGCCGTGACCCGGTTACGAGAAACTTCTCCCATCCCGTGCAGGAGCGGGACAGCGGTGATCCCACCGGCAGCACCACCGGCAGTCGAGGCAATCGCGGTTTGTTTGAACCGGTCCCAACGGAGAGCCGCATGCCCGTTGTTCGCCTGGATACCCTGAACGATCCCCTCTTGAAGCAAGCCCTGACCCAGTTCCTCGAACGCTTCCTGGATGCCTTCGTGCAGGAGTCGCTTCATCATCGTCCTGGTGAGCAGCTCGGCCATCTTCTCGCCGATCCGCCGGATCGCCCACGCCACGAGCGCGCGGATCCACGCCATGGTGGTTGTCTCGATGACGGGGATCGCCGCCGTCGAAGCCCCGAGCGTGGGGCTGGACATGGCCAGGCTGTAGGAAATCTCAGCAGCGGCGAGAGCGAGCCCGACGATGATCGAGAGCTTGCTGTATTCGATCTCGGAGCTGAAGTTGGTGGCGCCCTCACCCATTGCCGAGATGCCTTGGGCGAGTTTGTCCACCGTGTAGTCGCCGTCGAACAGCATGCCGAACTGCCGCTCCGCGGCCTCGGCGGTGTCGCCGGTCAAGACCGACATCGTCTCACCGCGTACCCGGCTCAGGTCCGGGATGAGCTCCTGCAGTGCTTCAGCCGCGGCTTGATAGTGCTCGCCGATCCGGCGCGTGCGCGTTTCGCTGCCTTGCGGCCACTCACCGCCCGCAAGATACGAAACCCACTGGAGCTCAGGTGGGAACGGAATATCCATAAGCGAATGGGTGTGGCAGCGGGCCTACGCAGCACGCCACCTCCAGTGACCGCTACGCCTGGTCGTTCAGTTCGAAGGAGTCCGCGGAACCCTTCAAACCGTCCGAGTAGTAGTCGAGCAGATCGGTCTTGACCACCACCGAACCGTCGACCCAATCCTTTTGTGCCAGATACCCCGCACTGCCTTTCGCGTACCCGTCACCCATCTTGTCGTCACCCCACGCGGCACCTTCGGCCATCAGATTCGATTGGAGGGTAGACAGCACGTTCTTCATCCTGACGCTCACATCGTTCAGGTTCCTCGAGGTCGCCCGCAGGTCAGAAGGTCCGACACCGAGCTCGTCAGCCATCGATTCAGCTCCTCACAGTGGGAAATGCGGATTCGTCGCGGTCGTCATCCTGGGGCTGACTCGCCTGGACGGCCGCATCGTCGTTGCCGAAGACGGATCTGGTCAGGTCGCGCAGGTCAGGTGCAGTGTCGGCGATGTCGGACAGTGACGGCATCATCCGGCGCCGTTCTTCGATCGGCATCATCAGGGCGGCCGAACGTTGTGCCACATGTTGCGCTGCGGCCTGCGCGGCCGCGGTGACGTGGCCACCGAGCTCTTCGAGCTCGTACTCCTCGAGATACGACTCGTCGATGACGGTTTCGATGACATGACCCCGGGCGTCGACCGTCACCTGGACCAGGCCGTCGGCCTCCTCGGCACTCGCGGTGAGCTGCGCCTGCTCGCGCTGTACTGCCGCAATATCCGCCATCTGCTCGGAGACCAAGGCCAGCACCTCGGTCATCTGATGCCGGAGGGCATCGTTACTCATTCCGGTCAGTGTTCCAGATTCACCCAGGCACTGCCACGTCGTTTGCCGAATTCGATTACGGCCGACCGTATTTGAGTGTTCGAACAATTAGGCTTGTGAAATTGCCATCCTCGCAATGCCACTCACAACGCAATTTGCCACCAGCGCGTAGATAACCGAGATCAACTCGACAGTCCGTGCCGATCGTCGATAGCTCCCATACCACGGGTCGTTCCATGCCTTCTTTGCCTCGGGCACGAAGTTGGTCACCGCTGCTGGGGCCCGCCGCGCAGCCGGGGAAACTTCTCCGCCACCGCCGCAGCCAATTCCAGATAGGCCTGCAGCGTGGCCGGATCCAGCAGGTCGAAGTCGACGTCGGCGCCCTCGGCCAGGTGCGGATCGAACGGGATCATGTGCACCGAGCGGCAGCGGGCCTCGAAGTGTTCGTAGACCTTGTCCAGCTTGAGCTTCGCCGACCCGGGCCGCGACGCACTGAGCACCACATGGGCTTCGCGGACCAGCGCCGAGTGTCCGTGCTGCATGAGCCAATCCAACGTTGCCGACGCACTGCGGGCCGCGTCGATGGCCGGCGAGCTGACCAGCACGATCGCATGCGCGAGATCGAGCACGCCCGCCATCGCCGAATGCATGATGCCGGTGCCGCAGTCGGTGAGGATGATGTTGTAGTAGCGACGCAGGATGCTGACGGTGCGGCGGTAGTCGGATTCGCCGAACACTTCCGACACGGCGGGCTCCTGCTCGCTGGCCAGCACTTCCAGGCGGCTGCCCGCCATCCGGGTGTGGCTGCGTACGTCGGCGTAGCGCTCGATGTTGGGATCCGACAGCAGGTCGCGCACCGTGGACTCGCTCGACACGTCCCGCACCCGTTCGGCCAGCGTTCCGCGGTCCGGGTTCGCATCCACCGCAATCACCCGGTCGTGGCGCATCATCGACAGAGCCGAGCCCAATCCCAGCGTGGTGGTGGTCTTTCCGACTCCACCCTTGATCGACAACACGGCGATCCGGAAGTCGCCGGCGATCGGCTGACGGATCTGGCCCAGCAGGTCGTCGCGCTCCCGATCTTTGCGCGATTCACCCGGGCTAACCCGTCCCGCACTGGCCAGATGCACCGCGCGGCGCCACCCGGAATGGGGCGCGGTGCGGGAACGGTTGAGGATCCCTGCGTCGTCGAGCGACGGCGGCACCGGTGAGTACTGCGGTGGCGGCACCGCGCCCGGCGGCTGTGCGACACCCGGCGGAAGCGGCGGCATGAAACCCGGCGGTGGCAGGAAGCCGGGCGGCGGCAACGGCAACGGCGGAAGGGGCGGCGGCGGTGGCACCGGCCGCACCGCCTCCGGCGGTAGGGCGTGCCGTGGCGGCAGTGGCGGAATCGGAATCAGCTCAGTCGGTTCGGCTGCCGGTGGTTCAGGCTCCGGCTCCGGCGCGACCTGCGGCGGCACCGGTTCCGGCTCGGGGCCGCGCGGCTCGTCGAGGTCGAACCGTTCCGCGAACTCCCGTGATCCGATCGAGCTGTGCATCTGCCACGGCGGCGGGGCGAGCCTACGGACCGGTGCAGCGGCCGGCGGAGGGGGTTCGGGAGCAGGCTCGGGTTCGGGAGCCGGAGCCGGCTTCGCAAAGGCATCGGTCACGTCGTCGGCTGGTGACGTGGCGGTGTGGATCTGCCGGGCCGATCGTTGCGCTGCAATCTGTTCCAGCAACGCGGCCGCCCGGGCCTCGACCTCGTCCAGTTCACCAGGAGCCAAATCGTCGAGCGATGTGGGCTCGCCGATCGGCCGATTCTCGTCCGGCATCTTTCCCCTAACTCACCTGGTCCGTCGCCGGGCAGCAGCTACCGCTACCGCCGCCACCATCAACGCAAGACACGCCGCGGTGACGGTGAAGACGATCCTGCGGGCCCGCACATTACCTGGATCAGGTTGCGGTGGCCCGCTGATCGGTGAAGAGGCCGTGACATCGCGACCGCCCGCTCCGGGTGGGAGCTGGTAGGTCAGTGCCGCGACCGGGTCCACGACTCCATAACCCGTGGCCTGGTTGGGTCCATTCCCGGGGGTCCGGGCGGTGCGTTCGATGAGATCCTTCACCTCGCCTGCGGTCAGGTTGGGATACCGCGACCGGATCAACGCCACCACACCCGATACGAACGGCGCCGCGAAGCTTGTGCCGTTCAGCGGGGCCAACCCCTGCTGGCCGAGCTGGGCATTGCTCAGTCCGGGCCCGCCCGGGTCCAGCGAGGTGACCCGCTCACCGGGGGCGGCCACCGCCACCCACGGCCCGTGCAGGCTGAAGTCGGCCGGGGTGGCCGATGTGGTGACTGCACCGACCGTCAGGACGTAGTCGGCGAACCAGGCCGGGCTGGCGATGGTGCTGACGCTGTTCCAGCCGTTGTCCAGCGGTTGGTTCGGATCGTTCATATTGTTCTGCGCGTTGCACATGCTCTGACTGTTGAAGTTGCCCGCGGCGGCCACCACCACGACATTGCGTTCGTGGGCGTAGCGCACCGCGCGCCCGAGTTCACGGTCGTCGAGGCCGGCCGAAACAGGTGCGCAGGCCACCTCCGACAGGTTGATCACCGTGGCACCGAGATCCACCGCCCGGGTGATCGCGAGCGCCAGGGTGTGCGTGTTGCCGTAGCCGATCGACGTCGCGTTGGGATCGTCGTTCTGGCTGCTGCTCGTGCCCGCGACGCTGTAGGCGCCACTGTTCTGGCGGATCGACAGGATCGAGGCCTCGGGGGCGACCCCGGCGAAGCTGTCACCGTCGGCGGGTGTCGCGGCGATGATCCCGGCGACCAGAGTGCCGTGCGCGTCGCAGTCGACCAGGCCGTCGCTGCTCGACACATAGTCGCCGCCGGGCTCGAGTGCGGGCAGCCGGGGATGCCGGTTGACGCCGGTGTCGATCACCGCCACCTTCTGCCCGGCACCGCGGGAAAAGCGCCAGGCCCTGCGGTATTCGAGCATCGCCTCGGCGCTGGTCTGTTTGGTGAAGTCGGTGCCGGGCAGCACGCCGGTGGGGATGCCGCAGATCGCCTTCAGTTCGGTGGGCTGCGCGGGTGCGACGGGCCCGCTCGGTGGCGGTCCGGGCTCGACGACGGGCCGCGTCACGGCACCCGCCGGAGGCGCCCCGAAGCCTGCCAGCGCCACTGTCAGGACGACGGTCACCACCGCCGCGCACCGCCGAGCACTCACCAGCCGCCCAGCCGTTCGTACAGTCCGAGCGGCCACAGCGCCAGCGGTATCACCGCCGCCACGGCAAGATACTCGAGATACACCGCGGCCGAGCGCAGCCTTCTGCTGTCACGGACAGCTCCGCAGCCCACGCCGCCGACCGCGACCACGGCGAGTACGACGACCCCGGTGAGCTGCAACGGCCATACCCCGGACTGGGCCTGCACGCAGGTGATCAGCACGAGGCCCAGCGCAGGCACCCCGAGCGCCACCCGTTCCGGCCAGGTGGCCGCCCGGCGGACGTGCAAAGCCAGCACCGACGCACAGATGAGCGCGAAAGCGAAGGCAGCCCAACCTGTCTCGTCCCGCATCAGCACGGTCGCAGCGAGCAGCGTCACCGTCGCCGCACCGGCCAACAGGCCCGAACGGGTCAGCACCGCCGCATGCACCCTGGCCCACACCTGTTCCGCGCTGGGCATCGGGGTACCCGAAGGGGCCGGTCCTGCCGACGTCGTGAACGGGTCGTCGGTTCGCGACGGTTCGCTCGACGCCACCGGGTACTGATCGAGTCGTGCGGTCAACGCAGGCACCGCCAGACACCCGAACACCGAAAAGACGGCGACGACCGTGGCCACCACTCCGACCGGCACCCCCAACGCGCGGACCGCGAACGCCACGGTGCCGAATCCCAGCACGACCGCAGCGGCCACGTACGACCAGTGACCCGCACCGATCACGCGGTGACAGATCGCAGTGAGCCCCAACAACACTGCGCAGGCACACGCCAGTCCGACGACGCCGTGCGGTGCCGCCACCACCCAGCCCGCAGCGGCGCCGACGGCGATCACCGAGGGACCGACCGCGGCGGCGATATCGGCCCGGCCCAGCATCCGGCGCGCGAGTGCGCCACCGGCGACCAGCGCCACGCTCATCAGCGCTGCCGCACCCAGGATCACCGGCCGGTGCGCCGACAATGTCGGGGCGAGTAGGAGCACCACCCATACCGCCGAGCACAGCCACAACCCGGCGAAGGCCATCGTCCCTGCCGCGGTGGCATTCCACGCCGCGTACGAGGCCCGGTTCAGTCGGGCCGCCGCATCCACCACATCGTCGTACAGGGTGGGCGGGGACAACGCCTGACGAGCCGAGAGTCGCAACAGCTCACCGTTTTTCACCCCGGCTTCGCGCAGGGTCCGGTCGGGTTCCAGCACACCGCTGCCGGCCCGGCCCGCGCGACTGAGCACCCAGAACGTCCGTCGCTCGTCCCGATCGGCCATGTCGTCACTGCGCTCGTCGTCCCGGGACTTGATCAACCGGGCCAGTTCCGGAAGGAACGCGGCCACCGGGACGTCGGCAGGCAGCGCGACATCGAGTTGGGTGCGCCCGCCGACCACAGACACCCGCATCGCCTCGGGTGCCGCGGACACCACGTGCACCGCGCGAAGCTCCTCGACGCCGGTCACAGGTCGGGCATCCGGGACAGTTGGACCACGCCGCTACGAGTGGTCCGCGAGACCAGCATGCCGCGACCGGGAGGCATGGCGCTGGCCTTGTGTCCGCCGAACAGCCCGCCCTCGTCTCTGCTTCCGCTCATCACCAAGCCGTTGCAGGACAGGTCTTTCAGACGTCCGACGATCGGGTCCATCATCGCCCGCCCGGCCCCGCCGCTGCGGCGGGTGACCACGACGCGCAGCCCGATGTCGCGGGCCTGCGGCAGGTATTCGACCAGCGGTCCGAGCGGATGGCTCAGCGAACCACCGGGGATCAGGTCGTAGTCGTCGATCATCACGAACAGGTCCGGGCCCGACCACCAGGACCGTTCCTTGAGTTGCTGCTGGGTGATGTCGTTGGGCGGCAGGCGATCTTTCAGGGCACCGGCCAGTGCCGTCATCAGATCGGTGCACGACTGCGGGGCCGTGGCGTAGCCGCCGAGGTATTCGTCGGGGACGACGCCCAGCATCGAACGACGGAAGTCGACCAGGATGATCTTGGCCTCCACCGGGCTGGCGTTCTCCATGACACCGGCGGCAATGTTGCGCAGCAGACCGGTCTTTCCGCATTCGGTGTCGGCGAAGGCCACCAGGTGTGGTTGCGAATCGAAATCCAGAACCACGGGGGCGAGCTCTTCCTCGTTGATGCCGATCGCGATCCGGGCCTTGCTGAGTTGGCCGGCATCGCGGGCCGCGCGTACGACGTCGTCGCGGTTCACGTCGTGCGGGAGCATCCGCACCTTCGGTGCCTCCCGGTCCTGGTAGTGGGCGCGCACCGCCTCGACGGCCCCGGCCACCCCGGCGGGCAGATCCTCCACCTCCGAACTGGAATCCAGCCGGGGCAACCCGATCAGGATGTGCAGGCGCTCGGAGTTGATACCGCGACCGGGCCGCCCGATCGGCACCAGTTCGGCAGAGCGGCGTGCCACTTCGCTGTCGATCGGGTCGCCCAGGCGGAGCTCGACGCGGGTACCGAGCATGTCCTTGACCGCCGGACGAATCTCCATCCACCGCGACGCGGTGATGGCCAGGTGCACGCCGTAGGACAGACCCTGGATGGCCAGGGACTGGATCACCGGATCGAGCAGCTCGAAGTCGCTCTTGATCGATGCCCAGCCGTCGATGACCAGCACCACGTCGCCGAATTTGTCCTGGCTCACCTCGCCTTTGGCCTTGCGCTGGCGGAAGTCGCGCATGGATTCGATGCCGAGTTCGCGGAACAGTTGCTCGCGGCTCCGCAGCACGCCGGCCACCTCGGCCACGGTGCGCCGGATGGCGTCGGCGTCCATCCGGCCCGCCACCCCGCCGACGTGCGGCAGCTTGGCCAGGCTGGTCAAGGTGCCGCCGCCGAAGTCCAGGCAGTAGAACTGCAACTGCTCAGGGGTGTGCGTGGCAGCCGCGGCCAGGATGAGTGTGCGCAGCGTGGTGGACTTGCCCGACTGCGGCCCACCGACCACGGCCACGTTGCCCTGGGCGCCGGACAGGTCGACCATGAGCACATCGCGACGCTGATCGTAAGGCCGGTCCACCACACCCATCGGCATCCACAAGCGGCCGTTGAGGTTCTGCGGTGCCGACCAATCCGATTCGGGCAGAAGTTCGTTCACCGCAGGACTGTCGTCGAGCGGCGGCAGCCACACCTCGTGGGCGGGTCTGCCGTGGCCGCGCAGCCGGCTGACCACCATGTCGAGCAACGTGGTCTTGGTCGGACCGGAACTGACCGGCTCTGCCTCCGGTAGCTCCGAAGGCACCGCCACCCTCGCCGGCACCGCGTCCTTCTTCACCGGTGTAGCGGTGAACAGCTTGGGCGCCAGCGCGCCCAACTGGGCCACCCGACCGGTGCGGGCCGATATCCGTGGCTTGACGTACTCTCCCGAGACGTAGCACGCGTTGAACCGGATCGGTTCGGAGGCATCGCATTTCAGGAATGCCGACCCGGGAACGCTGGGCAGGTGGTAGGCATCGGGCACACCGAGCACGCTGCGCGACTCGCCTGCCGAGAACGTCTTGAGACCGATCCGGTAGGACAGGTGCGAGTCCAGGCCGCGCAGCTTGCCCTCCTCCAGCCGCTGCGAGGCCAGCAGCAGGTGCATGTGAAGCGAGCGGCCCAGCCGGCCGATCATCACGAACAGCTCGGCGAAATCCGGCTTCTGGGACAGCAGTTCGGAGAATTCGTCGACGACGATGAACAGCGCGGGAAGCGGTTCGAGGTCGGCGCCCGCCGCGCGGGCCCGCTCGTATTCGGTGACGTTGGGGAAATTTCCGGCGGAGCGCAGCAGCTCCTGGCGGCGGTTCATCTCACCGGCCAGCGCGTCCCGCATGCGGTCCACCATGGTCAGCTCGTCTTCGAGGTTGGTGATGATCGCCGCGATGTGGGCGATCCCGTCCAGACCGAGGAACGTCGCGCCGCCCTTGAAGTCGACCAGCACCAGGTTGAGCTGCTCGGGTGAGTGCGACGTGATCATCGACAGCACCAGCGTGCGCAGGAATTCCGACTTGCCCGACCCGGTGGCTCCGATGCACAGCCCGTGCGGGCCCATGCCGCCCTCGGCGGCCTCCTTGATGTCGAGTTCGATGGGCTGCCCGTTGGGGGTGATACCGATCGGCACCCGCAGCCGCTCCCGCGGGGACCGCTGCCGCCAAATCTGTTCGGGCACGATGCCCGCGGCGTCCGGAATCTTCAGCAGTGCCATCAGTCCTGGGTCGACGGCCCTCGAATCGGCCTCCAGGCTGACGATGTGCGCGGCGTTCGCCGGCCGGTAGCGACCGATCCGCCGTGCCGTGGTCTCGGCCTCGGGAATGGTGATGGTATCCGGGGTCGCGAACCGTTCGACACCGACGGCGGTCCGCGCGGCCACGTCGTCACCCTCGACGACCAGTTGGAGGCTGCGCCGGGCAGACGCCCCGGCACGCAGGCCGTTCAGGTCGAGCAGCGTCACGCTGTCCAGCCCGGCATCGGTGATCAACTGCTCGTCGCCGGTGACGAATCCGTCGTCCAGCACGACGACCAGCTGCTTGAGCCCCTGAGTCGGCTGCGAGTTACGCGTGAAGCGACCGCGTTCGGCCAACTCCGAAGACAATGCCGTCTCCATCAGCTCGAGCGTGGGGAACAGCAACCGCATCGAACCCATGCCGTCGCGGGTCACCGCGTGCTGCGCGTGCGGCAGCCATTTGACCCAGCTCCAGTTCTCACCGTCCGGGTTGGCGGTCACGATCGCCACCTGCACGTGGTCAGGCCCGTGAAAGGTGCACAGTTCCAACACCATCGACCGCACCAGCTGCTGCGCGAGCCTGCGCTCGCCCTCGAAGGTGATGGTGGGGAACGCGCGCAGCGACACCGCGGTCGGCAGCGCGTGCACCACCGAATGGGTCTTGACGAACCGGCGCAGCGCCACCGTCGACACCGGTTCCAGGTCCTCGGGCGGACCGGTCTCGGGCGCCATCAACCGCGTCGCCAACCGGTGGGTCCCGATACCGACCCGGATGTGGCAGTAATCGGCATCGCTGGGCCGCCGCTCCCACATGCGCCGGGTACCGACCACATCGGTCAGCGCCCGCGGATCGGGATGGCTCCATTCCAGCGCCGTGCGTTGTTCGGCTCCGGTGGTATCGGCTTCCTCGCGAAGATTGGCGAGATAACTGAAGTAATCCTTGCGTTCCTCGTTGAGCTCGGCGGCGGCTTTGCCATTGCGGTTCCCGCCGCCCATGAACATGCCGACCATCGACATGATCATCATCATCGGGAAGAGCAGGAACATCGGGCTTCTGGCCATGTCGCGGCCACCGACCGTGACCATCAGCGCGATCATGCCGATCACCGCGACCAGCATCACGAACGGCATCAGCCGCATCATCAGGTTGCCCGGGATCGCGCGCGGCACCTCGGGCGGTGGCGCCAGGTTGACCTCGCCGCCGGGCATCCTCGGCGGTGCCACCCGAAGGCGGCGGACGAACCCCTGCGTACTCAACCTTCCCTCCCCGGAAGCTGCTGGAGCCGGATGCTGGGTATTGTTCGTGTCGAGCAATCCCATTGCGCAGGAGGCCGACTGGATTGTGACCCTACTTGAGCCAGACCTCGAAGCCGAACCGGAACTGAGCCGACTGACCCTGGTGGTCGGCGAACTGAACATCGACGTCGGGCTGCCTGCACACGTCAGCATCGCCCAATACATCCCCGATGTCATCGATATCGCGAATGAACAGATCACCGCGAATGAGGCGATCGTCGAGTTCGCCGCCGCTGACGGGCAGTGGACATTGGCCCCGCTCGGCGGTGAACCGATCGCCCCGCACCTGTCGCTCGGCGAAGCCGGGGTCTACGACGGCGACCTGTTGATGATCTGCGCGGCGGGCCAGCCGGTCAGCCCGCTGCTGTTCGACGACGTCGACGACACCCAGAGCCCAGGGGCCGGCGCCGTGCGGAGCTGGTTCACGGACAACGCCACCGTGTTGGCCGGCTTCGGTGTCACCGCGGCCGCCGCCGTCACGCTGGCGGGCGTGCTGGCCCATTGGGCCGCCCAACCCGCGGTGCCCGCGGCGGTGCTCGCCCTCGGCGTGATGGGGGTGCTGCTGGCCTGCCTGGTGGCGCACCGGCCGGCCGCCACCGGCACGTCGGCCTGGATCGCCGCGGTGTCGGCGCCGCTGGTCTTCGCCGGCTCGCTGTACCTGGTGCCCGACGGATCCGGCGCCACCTCGCTGCCGATGTCGTTCGCCCTGACCGCGTTCGGCGCACTGCTCGTGCTCCTGGTCTCGGGAAGCGGATCCGCCGTTTACACCGCGATCATCGCGGCGTGCACTTTCGGTGGCGTCAGTTCCACGGCAATGTTGCTGTGGCAGCCGCCCATCCGGACGGTGGGGGCTTTGCTCGCGACCGCGGCCGTTATCGTCGTCTACCTCGCTCCGCGGGTGACGATCGGGCTGTCGAAACTGCCGATCCCCCGGGTACCGACGGCAGGCGAGCCGCTCGATGACATCGAGACCCAGGGCGGCACAACTGTCGAAGGCGTCAACGCCATCGGCAAACAGATCATCCCGACCGAGGAAGATCTGATCAGCCGGGTTCGGCGGGCCAATCAGCACCTCACCGGCATTCTCGTCGCTGCCGCCCTCGCGGCCCTGGTCGGCTGTTATCTGGCGGTGGACGTCAGCAACGGGTTCTACTGGCAGGGCACCGTTTTCGCCATGATGGTGGCGACCGTGCTGTGTCTGCGCGGCCGTGGCCACCATGACCTGGTGCAGTCGGCGACACTCATCGGCAGCGGGCTGACCATCGCCGTCGCCGTGGTGCTCAAGACCGCGGTGAACGTCGAGGGCTGGGAGGCCCGCGCCGTGGTCGTGCTGCTCGCCCTGATGGTGCTGATCCTGGCGTGCGGGCTGGTCGCACCGCTGCGCGAGTTCTCCCCGGTGATGCGGCGTCAGGTCGAGATACTCGAATACATCGCCGTGGGATCGCTTTTCCCGCTGTGCTTCTGGATCATCCGCGTCTACGCGTTCTTCCGCGAGATGAGTCTCTGACGCTGGATCAGCGGCTCGCCGCTAGCCCGTCGACACCTTGCTGCTGTCCGGGTCGGCGGCCATGCCGTCATGGGCGACCAGGGCCGCCTCCTGGGACAGCTCCGGCCCGGCCGGCAACAACGACAACACCGGCCACGGCGCCCACTGCGGTGCGTTGGCCGGACCGTCGGGAATCTTGACGCCGCTGACCCCGAGCACCTCGGCGGTCGGCAAATCCTTGATGTGGTAGCGCACTCCGGTATCCGAGACGTAGAACAGCTGCCCCGTCGAGCGGCTGTCCGGATCGCTGCCGGTGGCCTGCACATACTCGCCGGCACCCGGGGTCAGGTACACCGAGTCCGCCCCGGGCCCGCTGCCGTCGGCACTGGCCAGCCGAACCATCTGCGCGCCTTCGGCGGTGGGCAGCCGGTGACCGACCAGCAGCCGCACATTCGCACCGGCGTCGGTGTTGGACCGCTGCCAGCCCATACACACCACCCGGTCCGGATTCGGCGGCACGATCCGGGGCGACACCAGTGGGTAGTGGTCGATCGCCAACTTGTGCACGGTCGGCACCTCGGCCAGCGTCGCGGGCGCGATGTCGGCGATCTGTCCGGTGGCCACCTCGCCGGCCGCGCTGTAGCGGATGATGTCGGCGGTGGCCTGCGAGACGGGTTGCAGACCTTCGCGCAACACGACGTAGAGCTGTTCACCGCGGGAGTCGACGGATTTGACGATGGCGCCGACCGGATGTTCCGGCCCCAACGGACCGGGCTCCCCCGACCCCTGGATCTGCACCGGGGTGATCGGGTCGACCAGCGGGAAGGTGTTGAGCAGCGCCAACGACATCGGCCGGGTGGCCGCACCCTGCAGGTGAAGTCCGTTGACCAGAACCGGATCCGACACATCGATCGGGGCGCGCACGCCGCGGTAGACCAGGTACGTCGTCCCACCGGTCTCGGTGAGGACGGCCTCGGCGGAATCGACCGGCCGGATACCGCCGTCGAGCACCGGATCGTTGGCCAGCACCGTGGTCTGCAGGCTGGGCGTGCCGGTGGTTTCGGTGACGGCCGGCATCAGCAGGTTGTCGCAGACCGTCCACGAAGACAGCGCCAAGTCGTCGCCGCGGTTGATACTGGCCGGTGCACCGACGATGCCGACCATGGGTCCGCGCGGTACGACGTCGAGGAACTTGTCGTCGACCTGCTTGGGGCTGTCGTTCTTGCCGACGATCAGCCGGGCCGACGCCAGGTTCAGCACGGGGTGGATCTGGTCCCCGATCCGGACGAACGGCGCACCGCTGGACTTGCTCAGCACGATCTGCGCGTCACCGATGTTGGGCGCGGGCTTGAAGAACGCCATCACAGCCGAGGCGCCCGTGATCAGGACGGCGATCACCGCCCCCACGATCAGTGCCCGCATCTGGCCGCGCATCGGATCGTGGATCATCCGCGAATCGCCCCGGATGAGCGCGTGCTCAAGGCGGCGGATCAGGAAACGGTAGCCGTTCACCTGTGCGCGAGTGGTAACTTGCGCTGGCATGCGTAGTGTTTAGCACGTCCGCACCACCTCGAGATGAAGTCCGAGCGCCTATCCGAAAAGCGATGCGTCCATTGACTTTCGCAGCAAAGCTCGTCACCGCCGGTGATACCGGCCCGCAGCGGCTCTTCCCCCTGGTCGACCTGATCGTCCTGCAAATTGTCGTCGTCGTCGGCATCGTCGGCGCCCAGCTACTGGACCGGCCCGGCTGGCAGGGTGCGGTGGCGGGTCTGGTGCTGGCGTTGCTGCTGGTTGCTCCGGTCGTCCGGGGCACGACGGCACCGCGGGCGCTGGCGCTGCGCGGGAGGTTTCTGCGTAATCGACGGCGGCGCACCGGCAAGTCCGCGCCGGCTTCCCTGCCGACCGAGCCGTTCGACGTTCCGACACCCGACGGACTCCAGATCGGATTCCGTTGGAACGGTTCGACTTTGCTGTCGTTGCTCAAGATCGACGAAAACCCCAGGGCTCTGACGGTTTTAGAGCCGGGGGTCACCGTTTCCGGCGAGATGGTTCCGGTGCAGGCCCTGCTGGACTGCCTGCGCCAGTTCGACATCACGCTCGAGTCCATCGACATCATCAGCCAGGGCGCCCGCTCGGCCGGTCACACCGACGTCGCCGCGGTCTACGACTCCGTGCTGGGCCCGCTGCCCGCGATCGCCCAGCGCACCGTGTGGATTGCCGTGCGGTTCAACCCGTCGCGCTGCGCCGAGGCGGTCCGGCGCCGTGGCGGCGACCGCGACGGCATCCTGCGCGCCGCCACCACCGCGACCCGGCGCGTCGCCAATCGGCTGGCCGAGGCGGGCCTGCAGCCCCAGTTCCTGTCGGCGAGCGGCATCGCGGCGGCCACCAATCAGCTCAGCGACGGCGTCAACCTCGGCTCCGTCGAGGAGACCTGGGAGGACTGCCGGGAAGGCCACTTCCGGCTGTCCAGCTTCGCCGTGCAGCCGAACATGCTGACCACGGCCGGACTCGGGCTGTTGTGGACGGTGCCCAGCTACTCCACCACGGTGTGTCTGTCGCTGCGTGAGGCCCCCGATCACGGCACCGACGACGATCTGGTCCAGGTCCGTGGACTCGTCCGCTTCGACAGCGACGTGCGCGTCCCCACCCAGTTGCGCGGGCTCATCCCGCTGCACGGTCAGCAGTTTTCCGCGCTCGCGGCGACGCTTCCGATCCCGGAGGTTCCCGGCGCCCGCCACATCGAGCACTGGGCGTCCGGCCTCCGCGGCGACGCGCTGAGTGATCTGGCCCTGCCCGCTTCGGGCTGTGGTCAGGTGATCGGCGCCGACCAGGAGGGCCGCGCGGTGGCGCTGCCGGTGTTCGGGCCGCAGATCCGCCGGGTCGACATCGTCGGCACCCTGCATCTGGCCCAGCAGGTGGTGCTGCGCTCGCTGGCCCTGGGTGCCCGGGTTCTGGTGCACAGCCGGCGGCCCGCCTTCTGGCGCTACATGGTCGAGGTCGTCGGACGCCATGATCTGCTGTGGGTTGCCGACTTCAACCGGCGCGCCATCCAGGCCGGTGCGGAGCGCAACTACACCGTCGAGATGTTCGACGGTGTACCAGAGCAATCGGTCCGGATCGGGGTGACGACCATGGTGCTCGCCCCGCCGAATACCCGGCCGTCCGATCAGGCCGACGTGGTCCTCGACCTGATCTCGCTCGAACACGACACGGTCAAGGTGAGCACCCAGGCCGGCTCGGCGGTGGTCACGATGGTCGCCACCGATGACGAGATGCGTTACCTGAGAGCATCCGCGAACAGCATCGACTGATGTGAAGGAGTGATCGTGGTCAATTCACCGAGCCGCAACCTGTCGATCGCGGTGGTGGTGCTGGGTCTTGCCGGCTACTGCGTGAGTTTCGGGCCGGCGGCCGACGGCGGAGGCAACGACTGGCACGTCAGGTTCGCGGTACTGGCCGGCCTGGCGGCCGCAATCGGCTTGCTGCCCAAGCAGACTGCCATCCCATGGCTCACCGCCATCCTGGCCGCGGCGGGTTTTCTCGATGCCTTGTCGAACGTCCTGACCTCCTCGGGGTGGGTGCTGACCACGATCGCGGTACTCAACGGATTGCAGACCGTGGCGGCCGTCGCAGTGCTGTGGCTGGCACCGGAGACGCCGACGGCCACTGCGGCCGGTGGGTACGAGGCCTACCTCGACTACTACAACCAGGCGGTCCAGCAGTACTACCAGCAGGGCGCGGTGGCACAACCGGATGCGTCGCAGCGCAGCGGTTATGGCCAGGCTTATGCCCAGTCTCAAGCCACCCAGCAAGCACCCCAGTACGGCGATTACGCCGATCTGCTGTCACCGCAACAGGATTACGGCCGGACCGCTGCCGCAGCACCCGCCCAGTCCGGCGGCGCGGTGGCCCCACCGGGACGCGCGGGTGCCGGTCCGGCCACTAACCGCGCGGCCGAGTCAGCCGATGGAGCAGCCATGCCGCAGGCACCGTGGCCACCAACGTCACGATGAACAACACGGTGGCCGAACCGGTGTAGACGTTCCAGCCCAGCACGAACGCCATCACCAGGTCCATGGCGACCACGTGCAGCAGGAAGACCTCGTAGGAGATCTCGCCCAGCCACACCATCGGCCTGCTGCCCATCAGCCGCGCGTAGAGGCCGTCCCCATTCAGCGCCAGCGGAGCCACCACGAGGGCCGCGATGATCGCGTAGAACATCGTCTTGGCCAGGTCCTCGGTCAGGTCGAGGGATACCGCGGTGGTGATCCCGGCGATCGGGGTCGAGACCACCAGATAGCAGGCCAGCGCCAGGGGCAGCGCCGCCATCGCATAGCAGCGCACGCCCATCGCGCTCAGCACGGCGAGCATCATCCCGCCGACGAACCACACCAGATAGTGCGGCAGCCAGGCCCCACCGCCGACCGGCATCCATTCGGTGTTGTGCAGCAGCACCAGCCACAGCGGGCTGATCGCGGCCAGGGCAGTCAGCCCGGCGAGCAGCAGTGCGGGTCGAAAACGTCTGCGACACAACACCACCAACAGCAGGTAGGCCATTAGCGGCAGCACCGCGTAGAACGCGACCTCCACCGCCAGGCTCCACATCTGGCTCAACCCCTGGTGCAGGTAGTCCGTGAAGTAGTTGTCGCTGTAGATCTGGGTCAGCGTCAGGTTGCGGAGCAAGCCCGCCCACGTGTGCCCGGGATTCGGCTGTACGGGCCGCAGTTCGTAGACGCCGTAGACGATGAGGACCGTGACGACATAGGCGGGCATGATGCGGCGGAACCGATTTCGCGCGTAGCGCAGGGTGCTCGGCGCGTCGGCCCCCGAGGCAGCCGCCTGCACCCAGGGCCGGAACAGCAACAGACCCGAGAGCACGAAGAAGATCGCCACCCCCACCTCAAGGCGGGCGCTCATCAGGCCCAGGTACCCCTGGGACAGCAGGCCGGTGCCGTACGCCGCGTGGGTTCCCATCACCGTCAGCGCGGCCACCGCGCGCACTCCGGTCAGCGACGCGATGCGATCGGCGTGCGAGACCTGCTCGAGCCCGCCCTGGTCGTCCTCAACCGGTGAGGTCATTTGGCCATTCTGCTGCGCGCGCGGCCGTTCGCGTTGTTGCATCGCGGTGTGGGTGAAGAGGTCAAGAACACCGAGTTCAGCCGCGCGCACCGGCAGGAGTACCGGCGCAAGGTGCAGCTGTGCCTCGACGTGTTCGAAACCATGCTGGCCCGGTCGAGTTTCGAGTTCGAGCGCCCGCTCACCGGCATGGAGATCGAGTGCAACCTCGTCGACAACGAATACCAACCCGCGATGACCAACCAAGAGGTGCTGGCTTCCATCGCCGATCCGGCCTATCAGACCGAATTGGGCGCCTACAACATCGAATTCAACGTCCCGCCACGACCGCTACCCGGCCGGGCCGCGCTGGAGCTGGAGGACGAGGTGCGGCGCAGCCTCAATGCCGCCGAGGTCAAGGCCAGCGAGGACGGCGCGCACATCGTGATGGTGGGCATCCTTCCGACGCTGATGCCCGAGCATCTGTCGGACGGTTGGATGAGCCAGTCGACGCGGTATCAGGCGCTCAATGACTCGATCTTCACCGCTCGCGGCGAGGACATGCCCATCGACATCTCCGGTTCGGAACGGCTGAGCCTGCAGTCGGCGTCCATCGCGCCCGAATCCGCGTGCACCAGCATGCAGCTGCACCTGCAGGTCTCCCCCGCCGATTTCGCCCGGAACTGGAACGCCGCTCAGGTGCTGGCCGGACCTCAGCTGGCGGTCGGCGCCAACTCGCCGTACTTCTTCGGCCATCAGCTGTGGGCCGAGACCCGCATCGAGCTGTTCACGCAGTCCACCGACACCCGTCCCGATGAGCTCAAGGCTCAGGGGGTGCGCCCACGGGTCTGGTTCGGCGAGCGCTGGATCACCTCGATCTTCGATCTGTTCGAGGAGAACGTGCGGTACTTCCCGTCGTTGCTGCCAGAGCTGACCGACGAGGACCCGGCCGCCGAGCTCGCGGCGGGCCGGGCACCTCAGCTCGCCGAGCTGCGGCTGCACAACGGGACCATCTACCGGTGGAACCGCCCGGTGTACGACGTGGTGGACGGCGTTCCTCATCTGCGCGTGGAGAACCGCGTGCTGCCTGCCGGCCCGACCGTTGTGGACATGCTCGCCAACGCGGCGTTCTACTACGGCCTGCTGCGGACGCTGTCCGAAGAGGACCGGCCCCTCTGGACCAAGATGAGCTTCGCCGCGGCCCACCACAACTTCGTCGAGGGCGCCCAACACGGCCTGGACGCCCGGCTGTACTGGCCCGGTCTGGGCGAGGTGACGCCCGATGAGTTGGTGCTGCGCAGGCTGCTCCCGATGGCGCACGACGGGCTGCGCCGCTGGGGTGTGGCAGGTGAAGTGTGCGACCGGTATCTGGGGGTCATCGAGGGTCGCGCCAAGACCGGGCAGACCGGATCGACCTGGCAGGTCGCGACGGTGAAGAAACTGCAATCACAAGGGTTGACCAGGCCCAAAGCGCTGGCCGAAATGTTGCGGGAGTATGTCCAGCGGATGCACAGTAATGAGCCCGTCCATACCTGGGATTGAGGCGCGTACGTTGGAGCCATGACATCTGGACAGGTCTTGGACTGGGATGGCGCGTACAAGGGGGAAGCAGGTTTCGAGGGCCCGCCACCGTGGAATATCGGTGAGCCGCAGCCCGAGCTTGCAGCGCTGCACCGGGCCGGGAAGTTCGAAAGCGATGTGCTCGACGCCGGCTGCGGACATGCCGAGTTGTCGCTCGCGCTGGCCTCGGACGGCTACACCGTCGTAGGCCTGGATCTGAGCCCGACGGCGATCGCCGCGGCCAACAATGCCGCACAGGTGCGCGGGCTGTCGACGGCGAGCTTCGCCCAAGCCGACATCACCTCGTTCACGGGTTACGACGGCCGGTTCAACACCGTGATCGACTCGACCCTGTTCCACTCCCTGCCGGTCGAAGGTCGCGACGGATACCTGAAATCCATCCACCGGGCCTCGGCACCGGGTGCCCACTACTACGTGCTGGTGTTTGCCAAGGGCGCGTTCCCCGCCGAGTTGGAGACCAAGCCCAACGAGGTCGACGAAGACGAGCTGCGGGCGGCAGTGTCCAAGTATTGGGAGGTCGACGACATCCGGCCGGCGTTCATCCACGCGAATGCCGCTGGATTGCCGGTGGACGCCCCCGTCGAACTGCCGCAGCACGCGCTCGACGACAAGGGCCGCATCAAGTTCCCGGCGTTCCTGCTGACCGCGCACAAGGCCTGACCCACCGTTCCCGCCTGAACGAAGCAAATCTTCAGAACGTCGGATACGCGTCGGCTGCCTGCGAGGTGCACGTAGAGTGCCTCGAATATCGCCCCGCAACAGTCGGCGTGGAAGGTTTACTTATGGATGTTTGGCGCAAGTCGGTTCTGTGTGTCGTTGTTGTCGCAACTGTGTCCATCGTCGACCCAGCGGTAGCCACTGCGGACGAGTACATCGACTTTGGGACCAACCAAGCGGCCTGCAAGAGTGCGGCCAAACAGGCGAATGCCAGCGGCAACCGTGGTTCATATTGCTACGAAACTGGGCCTGGTCACTACACGCTCTACTTCGCGAGCTGACGGTCGCCCAGCGAGGCGCGCTGACCCACGATTTCGTTGTCAGACAGACGAACTGGGCCTCGCATGGCAGGCCGAGTTCACCCACCCGCTTAGAACGGTGGGTCCTCCGGGGCCGGCGGCGGTGGGGGCGGCGGCTCCCAGTCCGGGGGTAGTTCCTCGGGTTCGAATGGGTCGTTGATCCAGGTGCAGTACGGACTGGTGCTGGGCTCATCGCCTTTGAAGAATTTCAGGGTGGCCCGCATGCGGTTGCGGTTGCGCCGCCGATCCAATTCCTGTCGGCGGGCCGCTTGGGTGCGGCGGTAGGCCTTGTTGACCGGGCGGAGCCGCCGGTTCTTGGCGCGGGTCTGTTCGATACGCGCCGCGCGGGTGAGGGTCCGGGGCCGCTGCGGGCTGGGTTGGCCGCACGGCGCGGGGCTGAAGCTGTTGAACAGATCCGATCCGCCCGGCGTGGTGCGATACGTCTTGCCGCTCGGCGACGTCCACACCACGGTGCCGTCCGGGTACTGCTCATCGTTCCACCCGCCAAAAGTCTTGAGCCGGTGATGAAAACGGCACAGGCATTTCAAGTTGTTGACAAGTTGTTAATCTACCTACTCTCCGACGCACCTGAAGTTGCTTCGGTGACTCCCAGTTGAGGCCGGATTGTTTTCCGGGACACCCCGCAACCGCGCGGCTTCTCGGACGACGGCCACAGACGGTGGTCACCTGGATGCAGGGCTTGGTATCGGAAGGAGGCCAGCACGGAGCGCTCCAGCACCGTCGAAGGCGCGCCCGGTGACGCGGTACTGGAAGCGCCGCAGCTGTGGGTCGACGGAGGACAGATCCATCTTGGAGAGTGACCGTGCGGGTACAGCCGTCGATGTGAGCAGACTTTACCAACGGGAACCGTCGCTGTACCTCGGCTGCGTCGGCAACCACGTCCCAGACCTCGCTACTGCCGTTAGCGGAGTGGGCTGCCAGCGCGGGGGCGACCAACCTGCTGACCGGCCTGTCCACAGCGTCGCAGATCCCCGATGACGTGCGCGCCGACCTCGACTCTGTGGTGTTCTACGGCGGCCGCAGCGGATGGACCGGCCATGACGAGAGGTCCCAAGCGCAGCGCTATCTGAGCCCCCACGTCCGAGCCGGGCGACTCACCCCAGACCAAGCAGCTGGCTACGCACTGTCATCTCCGTCCGTGTCCGACCGCGGAGCCAAACGACTGCGCGACCTTCTCAGCAGCCACCGCAGCCGTTAGCCCAGTCGAGCGTTAGAGGAGCCCTCATGAATCCGGTAGACCCTCGAACAGAGGAAGACCTGCAGCGTCTCGCCCAGAACGGACTGCTGGAGGCAAGCCACTGGCTGGATCTCAAAAGGGAGCTGGGTTCGGGCAACGCGGCCAATAAGGATCTGGCCAAAGACATCGCCGCCTTCGCCCTAGACGGCGGAACGATCTTCATCGGCGTCGATGAAGACACTTCCCCGCCTAGCCTGTGGCCGGTTCCGCTCGAAGGCCTCGCTGAGCGCATCGAGCAGGTAGCGCGGATGAGGATCGACGAGGCGGTACAGATTCGCACCACCATCATCAATTCGTCAAGCGACGCCGACCACGGGTACCTAATGGGAATCGAGCAGCGAGCCTTCTGAGGGTGATGGCCCGTCCGGGGGACGCTGGTCACTGAGC
>NZ_JBZDPU010000021.1:0-100692 GCF_058270075.1 Mycobacterium shunyiense
GTTGACCTGCTAGAACAGTCATTGGTCAAGATCTACCTATGATGCATTTGATGCAAATGTCGCATCTTTCTGGACCGCCTTGATCCGATCCGGCCGGAAACCCGACCAGTGCTCGTCGCCGGCCACCACAACCGGGGCCTGCAGGTAGCCGAGCGCCATGACGTAGTCACGGGCCTCGGTGTCGACGGTGATGTCGACCTTCTCGAAGGCGATGCCCTGTTTTTCCAGCGCCTTGTAGGTGGCGGTGCACTGCACGCATGCGGGCTTGGTGTAGACGGTTACCGATGTGGTGGCGTTCATTTCGCTCTCTCCATTTAGACCGGGAATGGCTCGTTCGATATTCTCGATTTTAATAGCTGCGCACACCAACAGCAACCGTTATAGGCAATATTATTCGCGCAATATTGGCCATTCATCGCAGCGGAATAATGGTGACGGGAAACGGACACTAGGAATTGCGTTTTACAATTCGCACTAGGTGAATTGCACGGGTTTTTGACGTGGATACGAGCAATGCGGAATGCGTCGGGTGAAGCCTGACCAGGGGGTTGTCGTGGCCCCGGGCCTACGGACGGCTCAAAGCTCTTGTCTGCGGCGGCGTTCGGCGATGCGGTGGCGCGACTCGGCGACTGCTCGATCGAATCGGGTGCGCACGTCGGGCCGCAGGCGTTGCAGCATGTGTGTCTGGTGCTCGCTGAGCTGGTAGTTGCCGGCGAGGTGGCGGCTGGTGAGGTCGAGCGCCACGCACCACTCGCGTCCGTACTCGCGGCCGGTCGTTACCCATGCTCCGTCATCGCGCTGGTGCAGGTATTCCCGGTGTAGGCCGTGGTTGTTGCCAATCAGGAACTCGTTGGCCTCGTACTGGCCGCAGGCGGGGCACACGAGCACGGTGAGGTGGCCTTGGTCGCTGGGGGTGAGCCATAGGCCGTGTTCACGGGCTTGCGCCTCGGTCACGTCAAGCTGTTCGACCAGTTGCGTGTAGGCCGCGTCCAGTTGCTCCTCGGCGGCGATTCGGGCGGCGGTGGCTTCGGGGTCGAAGTCGATGGCGAGTTGTTCGGACATGGGTGCTACTCCTGAATTGTGTTGGGGGAGGGCCCGCCACGTTGCGTTGTGGTGTGGCGGGCCCCGTCTGGGTGGGTCTGGCCGTGGTTAGGCTGCGAGGCTGAGGGGCCAGCGCTCGATGTCCTCGCCGGTGATTGCCTCGACGAGTGCGGAGACGATGATTTCGGCGACTGGGGGAGTGACGGCGTTGCCGTACTGGCGGACTCGCTGACGCTTGTTGCCCAGGACCACGTAATTTCCGCCGAAGGCCATCGCACGGCCAACCTCGTGGGGTTCAAGCATGCGGAATAGCACGTCGTCGAGCTCGACGGGAAGCGAGTGAGCCGACAGCAGGGACTGGTGGCCGGAGGTGGTGATGGTGCGGACCGGCTCACCGATGGGGGTGGTGTGGCGGGCGGCGTGGCCGCCACGGATGCCGTTGTTGCGCATGAGCAATGCGTGTCGGTCGGTTGTGGTGACGGTGCCCATCGCTTCGGCGACACTTCGGGTGCCTCCGTTGCCGTAGTAGCTGGTGATCAGGCCGTGGTGGTTTCCCGACGCCGTGATCGTCGCCAGTGGATCGCGCACCGAGCGAGCGTCGCTGGAACCTCCCCGCAGTTCGGTGATGAAGGCAGTGGACTGCACCAGGGCGTGGCTGGCGCCGTCGGCGACAATGGTGTTGAGAGGATCGGTGGCGGGGTCCAGATGGCGTGTGCGGTCGCGGAACTGGGTGACGAAGGGCCGGAAGGCGACGGCGTCGCATTCGCGGGTGGTGCGGGTGGCCATCGGCGCAGCGGCCGTCGTGGCGGCGTCTCGCCAGGTTCCGCCGCACGGGACGACCAGTGCCGTTTCGTTGCGGGTGGTAGCGGTTCGCAGCGGCGCCTCGATCGGTGCGGCGGCTTTTCCGTCACGACCCTCGATGGGGACGGCCAGACCATTGGAGGGCTCGACCGCCGACGGGCCCCAGTAGCGGTCAATCCCTGCCTTGATCCGTGCGATGGTCTTGGGTGCCAGAGGGCCGAGGAAGATCTCGCCGGTGGTCTTGTCCTTGAATTCGCGAAGCGGCTTGTCACCCAGGCGTTCGCCGGGCAGGGACCAGTCGATCGCCTGGGCGGCGGGCATGGCCGGCGGTTCTACGATGGCGTTGCGGCAGGACACATGCGGGCAGCGGTAGACGTACTGGCTGCGGTAACGGCCCATGTCGACGCCCGGCTTCTTGAACACCTGGATCGCGTCGATCCACTCCTGGCACATGCCGCAGTAGGCGCGGGGCCGAAGCCACTTGTCCCAGTCGGGTTCGCGGCGCAGCGCCTTGTCCCAGTAGGCAACGTAGAGCCGATCGCGTGACTGCGGGGCAGCCAGAGTGCGGGCCGGTTGGGCGTGCATGGAATTGATGGCAATGACGCGAGTGTGGTAGCCCAGACTGCGGATTTCACCGATCCAGCGATCCCATTGATCCCAGGCCCGGACTTCGACGACGTTCTCGACGACTCCGGCGCGGACCCGGCCTCCGCGCTCGATGACACCGCGCAGGTACATCGGCACCTCCTCCATGAGGGCACGGGACCGGTCGGCCTCTTCGTCGCGTGGGGTGTCGAACAGGTCGCCCTGCAGCGTGGTGTCGAAGTCGCGCTTCTTGCCTCGCGCAGTTGACCATTGCGGGCATTCGGGAGAGGCCCAGAAGATGTCTGCGACGGGCCATTTCGCCACCGGTGCCTCGCGGATATCGCCCAGGTAGTGATCGGTATCGGGGAAGTTGGCCGAGTGCGACTCGATGGCCTTGTCCCAATGGTTGGCAGCCTTGGTGATCCGCACGTGAGGTACGGCGTGCATACCTTGTGATGAACCTCCGGCCCCGCAGAACCAATCCATAACTGTCAGCATCGGTTTCCCTTTCCCCGGAACTTTGTATGTTGCCTATAGGCTACACCCTAATGTAGCCTATAGGCAACACATTGATACGAGGGAGAGGGAGGCGATCGCCTTGGACACGAGCACCGATCAACTTCCCGGGATGACCGAAACCACAAGCGGCCCAGCAGTGGTCATGAGCTATGGCATGGGGGTGGACTCCACAGCCATCCTCTTGCGTTGGCTAAACGAACCCTCCAGCCGGGACTTCGACCTCAAAGACCTGGTCGTCATCACCGCCCACACAGGCGACGAGTTCGACCAGACGTTGCGCGACGTGGAGGAGGTCGTGCTCCCCGAGATCCGCAGGTGCCGCGTGCGATTCATTCAGGTAGGCCGGTCACAGCGCAAGACCACAGCCAGCGGGCGCGGCGTCGTGGTCCTCGATGACTCGACACAGCCCACTCGGCTGCACACCACCGGCTACAAGCTCTCCGACGAAATGCTTGCCGCCGGAACACTTCCCCAGGTTGGGGGCACCCGCATCTGCTCGATCCATGCGAAGGCGAGCTGCTTAGAACCGGTCATCGCCAGCCTCACTGCGGGCCGTCCGTATCGGCATGTGTTGGGCTTCGAGGCCGAAGAAAAGGCCAGAGCGGCAAAGGATGCCCTGTTTAACACCCCTCAACGGGTTGGCTGGTACCCATTGGTGGACTGGAACTGGGACCGCCAGCGCTGCTTGGACTTCATCGCCACCACCGCGAATCGACAGTGGACCAAGTCAGCCTGCAGCTACTGCGTCTTCGCCATGACAAACCGGGCCGGCCAGCGGGCCGTGGTGGAGCGGTATCGCCGCGAGCCCGAGGCCGCCATACGAGCACTGTTCCTCGAGCAGGTTGCGCGCAGCCTCAACGAACGGCAGACGCTCATTGCGGGCAGCTCGGCGGCCGCCCTCATCGCAAACGCTAACCTCGCCGACGTCCAGGCCCAGTTCGAGGCGATGCTCGAGGGCCAGGAACACGCAATCTACGAGGTGCGGCGACTGACGCGCAGGTCGACCAAACGCCCCGACGGACGCGGGATCACCGCGCGCTCGGTGCGACTTTCCGCACGAGGTACCCGGCAACAGATGCACAGCGCTCTGATGGAGATGCCTGGGAGGCGGCAAGTGCGGGCCGACGGCATTGTGCGCCACGTTATTCGTGAACGCACCGCCGAGTTGCCTGCCCTGGAGCACTTCTACGTTGTGTGTCCAGCGGTGGTCGAGGACAAAGAACGAGCGGGCTTCGATGCTTGGTGGCAGGAGGCGACGACCGATGATGTCCTGTTCTGAACAAGCACTGCCAATCCGGCCCGGTGTAGCCTATGGGCAACCACGCTGGGAAGGGGTTGGCATGTCAGACACAGACGCCGCCGACGACGGCTCGTTGATCCTGGCCGCCCTGGGTGCAGCTATCCGGGATCACCGGCACCGCGTGGGCCTGACGCAGGCCGACCTCGCGCAACGTGCCGGGATCGGCCGGCCACACCTCAATCACATCGAGGGCGGGCGCAAGAATCCCACCGTGGTGGTGCTGGTGCACCTTGCTCAAAGCCTTGGCGTCACCCCGGGAGAGCTGCTTACTGCGGTACCGAGCTGACAGGCTGCTGCAGTGCGATGCGCGCGATGAGGGCTGCTGTCTCGGCGTGGTCGGGTTGCCCATGCTCGTCGACCCCAGTCTGAATGATGGCGACCAACTCGGAGCCTGCGCGCAGTTCGTATCGGGTGACCGGCCCGGCCGATGCCCTGGCTGCCTCGATGGAGTCGTGTGCGGCCGCGAGAGTGGCCGTGATCGCCGATTCCAGGTCGTGGGCTACACCGATCGTCGTGTCGACGGACCTGTGGTTTGCAGTGCTCAGGGACCAGGGCACGGTCATGGTGGGCCTCCTTAGTCGTTGATGGCCTGTTCTGCTTGATAGCGATTGTGCAGCGTCAAACGACGAACGCCGGGCCCGCTATCCGTGGTTGTGGATAAACGGGCCCGGCGGCGTTGGGGCTGTGGATAAATCAGGTGTTGGCGGGCGGTGTGTAGTCGGGCTGGGTGGGGTCCTGGTCGAATTCGGGACCATCCAGGAAAATCTGGATACCGGTGTGGTGGGCGGTACGCAGGAGCGCTACCGCCCCGCGGCACCCTGCCTGGTCGAGCACCTGGAAGGTGACAGGGCCCATGTGAAGGTCCAACCACCGGATTTGCCGTGAGCGGTCCCGGGAAAGCTCCTGGCGTGGGACCACTGCGTAGGCGGGGCGGCGAAGCCAGTCGATGGCGACAGTGGGCAGCGCGAACGGGTCGGCAGCAGCGGGCTCGGGGGCCGGGATTTGGCGGGGAAGCATGGCCATTGCAGTACGGGCGGTGCTGAAGGCCTCCAGCACTCCTTGGATGGCTTGCGCCGACAACATCGTCATCAGAATCCCACCCCACTGCACTCGCAGCCAGGCGTGAGGGGTGCAAGCGTGGTGAACACTGATGTCACCGTCTTGGTCGCCTTGAACGCGAATCATGGTGTGGCTGACTAGCGCTGGGGGACTGGGGTTTAGTTCCGTGGATCGGCTTGCCATGGTGAACTCCTCGGCTCGTAATATGTTGCTTATAGGCAACATATTACCGTCAATCCCTTCGCATAGCAATGCTAAATATGTCTGTACTGAGTTGAACGACGCATCTAATAGCCCTCCTGTTCAAGGCATTACGGAACATCGTCAATGCCATCGCAGTCTGCGCTAGCAAACAGTGAGGCGAGGTGCGCGCGAGGCCAGCTCGACGTGACCACCGCCCAACGCGGCCTGTATGCAAGCGACTCTCAAACTCGGCGATCACTCATCGAAAGCGAAGTTGGCTCTGGTGGTGGACTTGACCGCTGGCAGCTCCGTAGCGTCCGGCCTATGACTGCACCGACGTCGGATGCCCTCGGAAGCGCCGAAAGCGATTTGCGCACAGCGCAGTCGGAGGCTGACCCGCGCAGGCAGAATCAGTACGCTAGATCGGCGGCGGACACCGCTACAGAAGTAGCGGTGGACCCAAGCGCGAGCAGAGCAGATCGTGCCCGGGCTGCCACGATGGCGCGGTCGGCGCGCGCCATCGTGGCGCGGTCGGCGCTGCGCGAGGCTCAGTCCGCGCTGGCCGGCGCACGCCGTGAACCGGATCGGCTGCGTCGGCGCGAGCTGGCGAGCGCGGCGGTGTCGCACGCTCACCAAGCTGCGGGCAACGGTGACCTGACAGACTCGGAACGCGCCCAGGCGCGCGACGTCATCGGCAACAGTCGAGTGGTCCTCAGTGCCGCGGCACAGGCCCGCACGCGTCAGCCGAACATCGAGCGGGACCACGAGCACGAGCCACCCGGGATTGCGCTGTGAGGACGAAGCCGCCGAGGGGAAACGCAGGCCGCGCGGGAATCGGATCGAGCGCGTCGGCGACTACTCGTTGCGGTACCGCCCAGAAAGCTACCGCGGCGCCACCTGGTCTGACGCGTAGCGTTCGATCCACGCATTATCTGCAGCGTGCACGAACCGCATGATCTCCTCTCATTTGCCTCGCTCCTTGGCAGCTTGTGTTCGATACTTTGTCCTATGAATTCCACGGCAGCTCAAGGAATAAGACAGCGGACGGACCCATGACATGTCTGGTCCTAATCCGAGCGGTCCTCCGCCGACCTCACCACGGCAGGCGATTCTAAAGAGCCGCGCCGTCAAGTGGCTCAAGAGCGGCGGGATACTCCTTGGCCACGTTATCGCCTGGGACGGCTGGACCAAAGTAGCCGGCATACTAACCGCAGCAGCCGCTGTCGCGGCGCTGTGGTTTTCCGGGAAAGCGCTGCGCGAAACCCAAAACCAATACTCGCTCTCCGAACAGGGGCAAGTAACGAGTCGATTTAACGATGCCATACAAAACATTGGCTCAGAAAAGCAAGAAATACGACTCGGCGGAATATACGCGCTGGGACGTTTGGCGCAAGATTCCAAACAAGACTCAGAAACGATTGCGAAGATATTGGCAGCCTACGTCAGAACTCACGCACCTCTTTCAGAGAAGTGCAAGAAAAGCTACTTTGACAAAGAAGGCCCCCAGGGCACAACGGTGCCCGAAGACGTTCAGGCTGCCATGGATGTTCTTGGCCAACGCGGTGGTGACGAAAGCAGCCCAATCGACCTATCAAATACCTGCCTCACTAATGTCCGCATTCCGCGATCGAACCTGGCCGGCGCGAACTTGAGCGCAACGAATCTTGCCTACGCCGACATGACCGACTCGGACCTCGCAGGCGCGATTCTTTACGAGTCGAATCTATTTGGAGCACGGCTGGACGGCGCAGATCTCTCGAATGCGTCGCTGCACGGCGCCTACGTAGCCCGTAGCTCCGGTGTTAACGCTAATATGTCAGGCGTAGATCTCGCGAAGGCACGACTCGACGTTTCCGATTTTTCCGGGGCGAACATGTCCAATATTCGCGTTTCCAGAACCGATTTCACGGGCACGAACTTTTCCGGCAGCAATTTTTCTGGGGCTAATATAAACGGAGTTAACTTCACCAATGTAAATCTCTGCAGGGCCCAGCTCCGCGAGGCAATGTTCGTCCGTGAAAGCGGCACTTACTCGGCCGCATGGACGAATGTCCATTATGATGACCAAACAACCTGGCCAGACACCTTTCCCCGTCCGGCAACTCCAAACTTCAATAAGTGCGGGACGAAGTAGGTGTCCGATCTTGAACTAGTTGCGAGTCGGGCCGCGCTGTGAGCAACGCTCGGCTCGTCGTCGCCGCGGATCGCGCGGGGCGCTGGTCGCCATCCCCGAGGCTGGGCGATCAAACCGTCACGGTGACGGTTTGATCGCCCAGGCCCACGCTTGGCAAGGTGGCCACCGACGCGCATAATTCGAACATATGAGCGACGATGGCGGCCTGCGGCGAACGCGGGGCGGATGGGTAGAGCCCGGGCCGCCGGCGTTCTGCCGCAATGGGCATCGACTCGCGCCCGGCCGGTATCAGGTGGGCAGTCAGGCTTGCGCCTGCGGGACGATTCACCGCGTGTTCCATTGCGATGTGTGCGCCGACCGGATGTACCGCCCGGGGCCAGGACCGACGTGTTCATTCTTGAACTTTGACGGCCGCTCAGCAGCCGTCGACCATTGAGCGTACGCAAGCGCAGATTCATGCTAGAGGTTTCCAACTCTGGCAGCTTCCTAAGACCAAATATATTGTGCAGCAATGCATTCCGATAACGGATATTATGTAAGCCTAGCTAATTGTTAGGCGCACTAATAATGGTCGGGCCCACCGTCGTGTCGTCGTAGGTGGTGGTGTTGTCGCTTCTTCTCAATCAAACTGGCGGCAATCCCGATCCAACTGGCGGTCGACCGGATGAAAGGTGGTGCGCCGATCTTCGCGGCGTGCTGGGGGTTCGACGGCGCCGCTGACAGCGCTAGTTGTTCTTGGAATCTTTGACGTGCGCGGACAGCAGGTATCCGACGGCTTCGACGACCTGCGGGCCGATGGCGTTCATCGCCTCGCCGACGGTTAGCCAGTGTTCTACCCCGTTCTGATCCACGTACCTGAATACTTGCTCGTAGGCGAATACCGGCTGCAAAGTCACGGATTGTGGCTCGTCGGGGCGCATGAATTCGATCCGTGCCAGTACAGATCCGGCCTCGACGACTCCAGTGTTCACCCACGACTTCACACCACCAGCGGGTTCCGGAACGACCGTCACCGCACCGAGGTCAACCTGGCTGGTACCAACGATATTGAGCAACTTGTGCTTGTCGGTGTTCGAGAGGAACTGCAGGATGTGGAGCGGATGCAACTGATGCTCACCAGCATTGAGAGGTTGGTAGCTTTCCAAGACGGCGAATACCGTTGCGCCGTACCAATTCTTACGATCCTTTGACCAGCCCGTCCACTGGCCTCGTTTCGAATACAACGGAAACGCCACCTTCGTCGGGCTGGCTTCGCGCACTGTCTCAGGCGTGACCGCCCATACGGCATAATCCATTGCTGCGCGCAGGTTGTGGATGAAGTCGCCCATCAGCAAGGCGGCTTCGGTGTAGTCGGGCACTGCTTCGAGAATCCATTGCGCTTGCACCATTCGAGTCCGGCTGCTGCCGTTATCCTCGCGGCGGACAGGTCGCTCCACGGCGCCGAGTTCCGCGAGCAAGTCGCGCAGACGGTCGCGGATCTCGAATGCATGGGTAAGTTTGGCGTGCGCCGCTCGGCCCAGGGCCATGGCTGCGTCGTCATCAGACGTCATTTGCACGACGATAACGTGGACCGCGCGGCCCAGTTGATACCCATCAAGCATGCTCACGCGTCGCTGCGGTGGCATCACGTGGCTGAGCGGAATCCGCGGCTCAACCCGCCTCCCGGGTGGCCCGAACGCAAGCATCTGAACGCTGTCCCCCGCGAGGTGCAGGGGTGCAGGATGAGCCCCATGGGGAAACGCGCTCGACTAGACCGGCGAAGTAAGCGACACATCAAAGTCGACGACGCGGCCGACGTCGTAGGAGCCCTGCGGATGTGGGCTGGCGGTGGCGGCACACGCGGACCCGAGGGCCAATGGATGCGCGCCGCGACCACCGCGATGTTGACCAGATGGGATGCCAGCCCGGTGGTACTGCGTGTGGACGGCGACTTCGCCGGCGCCCTCATCGACTCGCAACCGACGTCGAGTTAGTCCCCGATTGGCTCGACCGGTTCCCCTTCAACGCCATCGCCTACAGCTTGGCCGAGCCCCTGTCTCTGCATGATGGCATCCGCATGTGCCACTACACCGGCTTGATCACCACAGGCATCCGCTCGGTAGATGCCGCTGGCACACCCGGCCTCAACCTGCCCTCCCCGGCGCGAGGGGGCGGAGACCGCTGGCAGCTCGACGGTGCACAGCTCACCCACTACGTGGACGTTCCTGGGGCCGACGGCGTGCGCTGCATCTGGGTGTTCAAAGAGGATGGCGATCCCCGGCCCCGCCTGCAAACTATTACCTTTCAACTGCGCGGCGAGCTGGCCGACGGCGAGACCACCCTGACCGAGCTGATCGATCGTTCAGTCTCGATGGCTACCGACTTCGAACAATCGCAAGGCCAGGAACTTCCCACGCTTATCACGCTGTCGCTGTCTCTGCTGCTTTACACCGCTGCCACTGACACCGATCTGGACTGGCCGCCTACCGAACACATCGTCCGCCCACACCAGATCAAGCACACCCAAATCGGGAACCTTGGTTGGCGGACCGGAGCGGCCTTGCGACAGCACCGGCGGCCACCCGCAAACACCGCCGAACACCGCACGCGCGTCGACCATGCGCCAACAACCCCCAGCGGCCGACACCGGCCCGCTCACATCCGGAAGGCACACTGGCACCGCGTCCGTATCGCCGAACGCGACGCCTCCGGACGGGTCACGGGCAACCCTCACGGTTCCCAGGGAATCGATTGGCACTACGAACTGCGTTGGTATCCACCCACACCTGTCAACGCCGAGCGCGGAACGAACCCCACCGTCCGCGACCCCTAGCCGTCAAGCTCACCCAATGCCGCCCGAAAGGGTGTCGGCATGTCGGCACCGGCTGGAAGAATGTCGACTATGAGTGGCCCAGCGGGCAAAACGCCCACCCACGAGTCATGGCCTGGGGACGAAGCAGAGGATGGCCCGTATATTTCTCGCGACGCTGGCGCATGGGGCGGATTGGGCTGCAACGCAGGCTCACGTAGGGAGGTACCCGTCCGATGGAGTACCGATGGTCAACACGCATCGGTAGTGGAGGGAGGGACCGGTGGCCAGCGGCAAATCAGTGGCTCTTGAGAACGAGTACCTGGGTTTGATGCGACGGGCGGAGATGATGCTCGATGCGTTGACGCCAGCACGCGTGCCCGTGTTGCTTGATGCATTGACCCTCCATGCCGCACAGTCGTTGAGGATCGTGGAGCCACGATATCTGCTCAACGAGGACTGGAGGGCATACGCGAGGGGCGAGGTCGATCAGCCGTCTCAGCGACTCAAGGACACAGCTGAACAACTGAACACGACACCAGAGGAAATGGCGGAGCGCTTCCGGGCCTACAACGCTGACGACCAGCCGGACTTTCACTCCACGCGCGCAATCTATTTCGGGCAGGTCTTAGCGAGCGGGAGCGTACAGGCCAGACACGCAATTTACTGCACCGAAGAGATGTCGGCGTTGGTGAGAAGTGCCGCCGGCAACGAGATCACTCAGAGCTCACTGACAGAATCGGATCTACCCAGCCCATCTGGAATCGCATACTTCTATGACCGACACGAGCCGTTGCTGCTCCGGTGGGCGACCACCAGCACAGGAACCGTATCTGCGAATCTCGCTGAACCAAAAGGGATTCGCAGAATCCTCGAAGACCGATTTTCCGATCCGGATACCCACATCCCTCAGCCCTTCGAACAGGCCACCCTCAGCGCCCCCATGTCGGATGAACCGCCCAGCGCCGTCACGGTAATCAAACCATTCGGAGATGACGGCCAGTACACATCCATCCGGCCGGATAATGCGATTAGCATGCTTTTCGCGCTCAGCCATCTGGCGCGCCAGACGGCGCTCGCGAACATGGAAGTGCAGTCCATCAAGTCACCTGGAACGGACCGACGCAGGCGGCGGCGAACCCGCACTGACCGCGTCACCTATCTGAGCTACAACGTCAAGCAACATCAAGCACGCAGCAACGGTGACGATGGGCCCGGCAGAACCTATTCGCACCGATGGGTGGTCCGCGGACATTGGAGACGGCAGTGGTACCCGAGCCAGAATCGACACATCCCAATCTGGATCACCGACTATGTCGCCGGCCCATCGGATCTTCCGATCGAGCATCGCGACAAGGTCCGAATCGTCAGGCCACCGACCACCACCCACAGCGTCGAGAGTCCGGCTTAGGTAGGAGGAATCACCATCGCTAGGGAAATACCGCACGACGAAGCCATCGCTGATGGGTGGGAGAAGGTTGTCTCCGCGCTCGAACCTGCCTGTGACGCGTGGCTGTCCGTTTCGCCCGACAGTGCCGGGCCCGTCACCGAACTATTGCGGTCGGCTCGCTGGAACGCCCGTGTGTTCCAGCAACTCTCCCACGGAGTCCCCCGCTCTGAGGCTTGGCGAACGGCCGACGGCGAGGTCGGTCGCGGCGAGCCCGGGTATGTGAACTACGAGCCCACGGACAGCGCCGGCGATGAAGTCGGCTGACCGTGCCCGCACGTGCAGCGTGAAGGGTCGATGATTGGTGGCGGTCGGAGCCTTCATCGTGTCGATGTTCGCGCTTGCGGTGTCCGGTGTGGCGGCCTTCGCCGCCTGGCGGTCGATGACTTTTGAGCGGCAGTCCGCAAGTGCGGCAACGCGAAGCGCTGATGCGGCTGAGATGGCGAACCAGCTGACAGAGCGCGCGCTGCTTCACGGAGCGCCAACAGCTAAGCATGGGGCTGCAAATGTGCAGTTCTCCTTGTCAAAAGGGCAGGGTGCAACGTGGATTCTCCGCAACATCGGTACCGAGACCGCCGAGCACGTTCGAGTTGAGCCAATCAAGGGCATCACGAGGCGGTTTCCGACCGATGCCGTTGTGCGACCTGGCGAGGGGATTGACCTGCTCATGCAGGGAACGTGGCAATCCCCCATTCCCAACCAGCTGTATGTCTCATGGGCTGGCCAAGAAACACCTGTGGCCCTACCTGTAATACGGTGATGCTGTAGCCGAACGATCGAAAAGGCATGACAGACAAAATGATTGACCCCCGCACTGAAGGTTGGCCGTTAGAGTCTGATGGCCTCCGTCATAGCTCTCACGATGCCTAAGCTACCGCCAGAATCACGCGATTCCCACCTAGACCACATTGCGCTGGAGGGTAGGTCTGAACGCCACCGCCGTGGACTTGGGCCGGCTCCGGATTGCTTTTTGATTGCCCGCTCGGCGCAAACGACCATTTGGCATACCGACAAGACAGGCATGCGCGATTGCCCGATCAACTTGCCTCCGATGAAACTCTCGCGCGTACTGTATCGGGGTTTCGATGAGACCCATCTGCCGGCCGTCCTGCGGTCCGGACTGGATGTGCCACGGCAGGCCGCATTTTGCGCCTCCGACTACGCCGATAAGGCATGGGAGTATCCGGTTCGACGGCGAACCGCGATGATGCTGATTCTTGATCCGGGTGTCACGCAGAGCAGTTTCATCCGACAACCTGCGGACGCCGAGCCTACGTGGACCCCCGATAAGACTCTCTATCCGAACAAATACGTAGATGGCGGAGCGATTATCCACACGCGGTTCACTCCCGGTCACTTTCCGGCCAGCTTCCGAGACGAGTACATGTACGGGCACTGGGTTCCTGGCGATGCGCGCCCCGCGCTCTTAGCCGTTGTGATCGGTGGATCCAAACCCGATGTTGTTGAACGTTTGCGGCAAGTGAGACTCGATGATCCGTACACCGTCGAGTTCGTGGGCCCAACCGCCTACCCGTGAACGCGGTGCGCGAGGATCACAGAATGAGTCGGGTAGCGGCGTTTCGCCTGAGGTTGACCCCGCGCCAGCGCGAGCTGCTCCGCACCTATCTGTGGGTGCATGCCGACGATGTCTACGACGACATCGAGGAGCACGGCGGGAAGCCGGTGCGGGATACTTCGGGTTGGTGGTCGATTCTTGATCGGCTACCTGAGGTCACGTGGGAATCTCCGGTCGCATGGCGACAACAGATGGCCCGCGCCTTCGACGACCTCGCTCTGGACCTGGAGGCCGACAGCCTTCCCTACCCTCGTTGTGTGGCCGAGGAGGTGGCGCTGGTGCTGTCCGCGGCGACCGCCGAAGCCGTGTGGATGGATAGCGAGTACGGGGACGAGGTGGCGGCGCTGCCGGTGACCGCCGCCGATGGGGACTGGGCGTCTGCAACAGCCTCGCTCGTAGGGACTCGTCACCTTGACTGGGCACTCTCCCCCGGCGACGCTCCCGTGTGGCTCGGAGATGTTCCGGATCCGGGCACATGGTTTGAACCCCTCGACGGCTTGGAATCGCGCCCGGCAGACCGTGGGTTCCGACGCTGACGCGTCGCACAGCGGCGGGCCGGAATATGCTCGATCAGCGGGTAGCGCGGCGGAAGCCTGCCTTTAGCGCCTGAGCGACCAAGATGAGAGGACCGCGCCACTATGGGCCTGTTCAATCCTCTCCCCCGCCCGGTGCCGTTTCGCCACGACGGCGGCGATTGGGCAGCGTGGGCCAGATCTGAATGCCCCTGCGGATCTGGCACCTCAGCTGAGGAATGCCATCTACGACGCCCGACTGGGCGCTGGCAGCTGCCTCGGTACACGCCGCTTTTGTCTGACCCGGTTACTGGCTTCGCACTACCGGGTTGTTACGCGGCCTCGACCAACGACTGTTCGCGCACGCTGTCGCGCGAGCATCCAATGAGCAAGGGCATCCTCAAGTCCGTCGGCGACGGCAAGATGGTGAGCATCGGCGGCCTGGAATGGCAGAAGGACCCGACCAAGCCCCAAAGTTTGCCCATCAATGGGCTCACCTCAAAAATCCTCTGCGACAGGCATAATCGGGCGCTTTCCAGGCTCGATCTGACCGCGATCAGGGCCCAGGAAACCCTGGAGCGCTACCAACTTGCTCAAATCCCAGGTCGAGACCCCCATGGAAGCGAATTCGACCTGATCAGCGGCGAGGAGTTCGAACGCTGGATTCTGAAGATGGCATGGGGGTACAAGGCAGCCGTCGACGCCGTTCCTGCCAGCCTTCAGCGGGACCGGGAACGAAATATGTTGATGCGTTACCTATTTCGTGACGGTCTAATGCCGAAAGGATGGGGGCTCTATGTGAGAACGCTGACCCGCCAATTCGCAAGGGCCACCGAGGTCGCGGTGGAGGCGTCCGTTGAGATCCAAGGCGACACGTTCCTCAGCGCCGACATCACGTTCGGTGCGTTCACGTTCACGTTCGCGGCGGGGGCGGTGGAAGCGGGGAACGGAGCGCGAGCGTGGCACCGACCGTCCGGGATTCGAATGTTCTCCGACTTCGACAGTTCGTGCAAGATACTGGCCCTGAGCTGGGACCATCAGCAACACGCCGAGGCGCAGTACGTCGACATCCAGTTCCGCGGCAACCGCTGACGCCGCCCACTCCGAGGTTGCAGTAGCCAGGGCGGCAGTGATCGTCCTATCGTCGTTGGCGTGGCGTTTTGGGAACGGCAGATCGGTGAGCTGCTGACGGGTATTCGCGCATTGGGCGGCATCAGCGGGCCGGCGCAGGCGCCCGCTCCGGGTCCGCAGCCAGACAACGCACTGGAACCGTTCCCGGTGCCGAATCCGAATTTCCCGACACCCCCGTCCTCGGGGGGCACAGCGTCGCCTGGGCCCCAGCACCCGCCTTTCATTCCTGAGCGAGATATGGACCTGACCTCGGGTATGCCTCGTTCGACGTTGGACGGCATTCATGATGACGGTGGCGTGATCATCAAGAAGCCCGGCGAACTGGGCCCCCCGACATACCGGGATGCGCCGCCGTATACGGAATCGCCGCCGGGCTCGGGGGTGTGGGTGCCAGATAGGCGCCCACCAGCCCCTGGTTCCACGTTGCCGATGTCCAATAGCAGTAGCGACGAGTGGGACGGCAGCGGCGCCGATGCGGCGGCCGACGCGGATGCTTCCCTGCGTCGGACCAGGGCCGTCGTTGATGAGGCTGATCGCCGGCTGCAAACGGTGCTTACCGATGCCCACAGCGCGGCCGCGGCCTCACGGGAGCGCTTACAACGCATCCATGACGAGGTGGCCGCGGGGGTGGCCGCGTTGCAGCCGAGCATGCAGACTCCGGCAGGTCGCGAGAATATGGCCCATTTCTTGGAAGCAAAAGCGCAGCAGGCGCGGGAGGTGGCCGCCGAGGCTCAGGACAACGCCGCCCGACTTGCTTCCGTGCTGGGCTCGCTGGCGAACTCCTACTCGTCGTCGCGGCAGGTGTGAGTCCGACACACATCGGGGCGTGTTCTTGGCGTGGTCTGCGACTCTGCGCGTGTGTGTCTGGGTCACAGGTCGATGTCGGGGCCGGGGTCGCGAGGGCCGATGTCGCGCTGGTGCTGTTCTAGCGCCAGCCTTTCCCGGATCCGCACAGCACGACGAAGCGCTTCGGCGTTGGGATAGCCGAGTTCCTCGACGACTGCTGGGGTGGGGTTGAGGTGCAGGCTCCAGCCGTGGTCGCGGCCTCGCATGGTCATTCGCTCTTGGGCCGCTTCGGCCTTGGCTTTGGCTTCGGGGCTTTCGGCCGACATCCGCAGTTCCAGGGTGAGGGCGGCCAGTTCGGCCTCCTGAGCGTCGAGTGTGCTGCGGTGCTCGAATGGCCCGGGCGGGTTGGCCAGCAGATCCTCGAGTTCGGCTTCTTGGCGTTGTTGGTCGCGCTGCAACCTTGCGTAGTGTTCGGGTAGATCGGTGTAGATGTTTTCGATGCGTCGCAGCAAGCCGAGTTGCTTGGGCCCCGATACGTCCGAACCGAGCGCGGTCTGAACTGCCCGCAACAGTTCCCCAGCTTCCAGTTCCGTTGTTCGCGAGGGGATGTCGAGTCGCAGCAATAGCATGTCGTGGGTCAGGTCGCGGGCGCCCAGGATCTCGACACCGTTGATCGCTGCCCCGATCGGCTCGTAGCGGGATGCTCCCCTGTCCTTGCCGGCGATGTAGGCGCGGCGGCATGCGGTGGTCAGTGCCGCAGCGGCTGCGGGCCGTTCGACGTATGTGTCGTTGCCGACCTTGATGCGGTGGGGTGCGTCTGCATGGACGGTCGCGGCTTGCGCCACCGGCGCGAGCGCTGCGATGTCGGCGTGTTTGGCCGGGATCGCTTTCTGCAGCACGCGAACCTCCCAATCGCGGTTGCGCACGGATTGTTGGTGGGCGCGTTCGAGTGCGGTCAGGCGGCGCACTGCGTCGTCGAGTTCGACTTGTCGCAGATAGCGCGGATCGCCGGTGGCGATCGCCTTGGTTTCGGCGGCAGCAGCACCGATGTCTCCGCCACTGAGGTCTTCGATCTCACTGTCGAGGACCTCGTTGCGCCGCATCTGGTCAATGAACAGCGCTTTGGCTTGCACACGCTGCCACATCACTGTGTCGTAGCTGGATTCGGTGACGTAGGTGAAGATGTCTACTTCGTCGTTCTGGTTGCCCTGGCGCAGAATTCGGCCTTCGCGTTGCTCCAGGTCAGCGGGTCGCCAGGGCACGTCTACGTGGTGGAGGGCGGTGAGCCGGGCTTGCACGTTGGTGCCAGTGCCCATCTTCTCGGTACTGCCGATGAGTACGGACACCTCACCGCGGTTGCATTCGGCGAAAAGCGCTTTCAGCTGTGCGGGGTTGCGGGCTTCGTGGACGAATCGGATGCGTTCTGCTGCCATGCCGCGGGCGACCAGCTCGTCCTTGATGGCTTGGTAGACGGTGAATTGGCGGGGGTCTTTCGATGGTGTGCCGCGGTCGCAGAACATGAGTTGCAGGCCGCCGCGCATCGGGAGCTGTACCCCGGTGTCGGGGTCGCGGTAGAGCTGGTGAATGTGTCGGTGGTGGACTTTCATGGCCTGTTCGGCGACTGCGGCGGCGCGGCTGTGCGCGGGCTTTCCGAGGTGGGCCATTCGGGGATCCAGCGTGGCGTTGCGGCCGTCGCTGCTGATTTTGAGGATGTTGTCGCGTTGGGGTTGGCGTGGATCGAGGTGGTCGGCGCGCCAGCCGAGGTCGGCGATGAAGTCGATGAGTTCGGTGTCGGGTTGCAGGCTGATGATTTGGCGGGCGCCGGTGCGTAGTTGGGGCAGTTTGACGGGTACCTGGTCGCGGGTGACGACGTCGGTGTAGGCGTTGGCCAGGGCGAGCAGCTCGGGCAGGTTGGTGTATTTGCCGACGCGGGTGACGGGCCGCAGTTTGGTGCCGGTCGAGTTGACTTCGACGGTGGTGTGGGTGGCGGTGAACGCTGCTGCCCAGTCGCCGAGGTCGTCGACGCCGGCGGCTTTGAGTAGGTCGGGTCGCAGGTACTGCTGCATCACCCACAACTCGCCCAGGGAGTTGGCGATGGGTGTGCCGGTGGCGAAAGTTGCGACGCGTTCGACGATTTGGTCTGCGGGGATTCCGCGTGCCTGTGCTTCGTCGCGTCGGCGTTGGCGCAGGATGTCGAGTTTGAGTGCGAGGTCCTCGGCGCGGCCGGCCGAGTCGGTGTAGGACAGTTCGGCAATGTTGCAGAGGCGGCGCTTGTTTTTGTACATGTGCGCCTCGTCGATGAACAGGTAGTCGCAGCCGGATTCCTCGAACCGCAGTCCGACGTCTTTGGCGTTGGTTGCCAGCAGTTTTTCGAGGCGTTCCTGGGTGGATTTGATCGCACGCATGATGGCCTTCTGGGTGCGCTCGACGGTGGATTCTTCCAGCTGTCTGCGCAGCTGATCGAGTTCGCGGTCGAGGTAGGCAGCGCGGGCGTCCTCGGAGACGTTGATCTTGGTGAAGGCTGATTGGGGAACGACAACGATGTCCCATTCGCTGGCCGCACTTTGAGCGATGAAGCGGCGTCGCCCTTCGGCGGTGGTGGCCGCAGACCCGAGCAGGACGTTGGCGGCCGGGAACCATTGTTTGGCCTCGCGTCCAACCTGCTCAATGATGTGGTTGGGCACGACAATCCAGGGTTGTCGGACCAGGCCGAGGCGGCGCAGTTCCATGGCCGCCATCAGCATGGAGCCGGTTTTGCCGGCGCCCACGACGTGGTCGAGCAGGGTTGCGGGCTCGTTGATGATCCTGGCCACGGCGTTGCGCTGATAGGGGTGCGGGGTGAAGTGATCCGACAGTCCGGGCAGGCGGAGATGGGTGCCGTCGTAGACCGGGGCACGTAGCGAGTTGAAGCGCCGGTTGTATTCGGCGACGAGGGTGTCGCGGCGTTGTTCGTCGGTCCAGATCCAGCGCGCGAATTCTTCGGTGATTTTGGCGCATTTGGCTTGGGCGGCGAAGGTGGCTTGGGTGTCGAGTTCGCCGTCCTCGGTGGTGATGACGACAGCTTTAGAATTGCAGACTGCCTCTAGGAGGCTGACGGCGTCGTAGTTTCGTTTGGCCATTCCCCATTCGTCGGTCATGAGCCGGCCGTGGCGTTTGTAGCTGGACACCTCGACGGTCCACCGTCCGCCAAGGTGTTCGGCTTGCACGTCGGTGACGCCGAAGGTCTGTTCGGCGAAGGCCGCGACGACCACGGCGGGGATCCACGGTGCGCCTGGGCGGACTTTGATGTCCTCGGCCTGGCGTTGCTCGGGTTGAACCTCGCGTAGGGCCTTCACGTAGGGCTCGTAGGTCGGGTTGGCGTCGGCAGCCTCGATGGCCGCTGCCAGTTTGGTGCGCACGTTGCCCGACAGGGCGGTAGCCGCCGGTAGGAGCTCGTTGGGGTTGTCGAGGCTGGGATAGGCCAGCCCGTCGAGCAGGGCGAGGGTGTCGGTGGTGTTGGTCCCCAGAAGGGTGGAGATGAGGTCGATGTCGACACCGCGGGTGCGGTCCAGGCTGATCGCCAATGCTTCCTCGGGGGTGTCGGCTGTGGTGCGCTCGACGGGGGCGCTGAGCTGGTCGCGGGTGAAGATGGGTGCCTTGACGGCGATACCGGTGTCGTCGTCGAACTCTTCCAGCGACGAGACGACCGCCCAGCCCGGGTCATACCGCATGCCGCCTTCGAGGTGGCGGTACTTCTTGAAGGGTTCGGGCGGCTCCCACGCCTGGGTTTCCCATTCCTCGGCCAGATCTTCGGGCACGGGGCCGCGGTAGGGGTGTCCCGGTGTGCCTTCCTGTTCCCGCCAGGTTGTTTGAAGCTTGTCGATCCTCTTGTCGTGCAACGCCTGTGTGGTGTTGCGCCGGATCCACTCGAACCGGTTGAGGGGTCCTCGCTTGGTCACATAGTTGTCGTAGAGCGTGTTGAGGTGGGCGCGCAGTTGGTCACGCTCGGTCTCGGTGGCACCGTTGTGTTGGGCGGCGTAGAGCGCGTTGGCGACGTCGCGCAACGCGATGAGCTCTTTGGTTTCGTCAACGAGCGTGCGTGGTGTCTTGTTGGGTTCCCAGCTGTGTCCTGCCCAATAGTCGATGCTGCGGGTTTCGGCGTTGTATCGCAGCGTGTAGAGCGGCGACTCGGCGGTGTGTGTTTCTGCGGTGCATAGTCCTGGCGCGAATAGTGTTGGTGCACAGGAGGTTAGATCGGCGCTGCGGGCGGTGAGGCCGTGTCCGCGTGTCACGGCTGTCGAGATCATCGGCTGCAGTTGGTCCCGCAGTCGATCGGCGAGTTCGTGTCCGGTGGGCCCGGTGACGGTGAGCTGGGGTGAGCCGTGCAGGCCGCGGCCCAGTTGCATGGTTCCCAGGACGTGGTCGGGGTTGTTGAGGAAGTAGGAGTTGATCGTGAGGCCGGTCTCGTCTCCGGTGCTGGGCTCGATCATTTCCACGGTCTCGGTGTTGATCCAGTCGAGGGTGTCTCTGCTGACCTGTACGCCTGGTTCGCGCCGGCGGAAGATCAGTAGGTCGGTGACGACTTCGGTTCCGGCAACTCGGCTGAATGCTTGAGACGGTAGGCGAAGGGCGCCGACGAGGTCAGCCTGCTCGGCGATGTCTTGGCGTGCCCGTGTTTTCGTGGAGTCCATGCTGTAGCGCGAGGTGAGGACGGCGACGTAGCCGCCGGGGGCGACCAGCGATAGGGATTTGATGATGAAGTGGTTGTGGATGTTGTGGCGCCGTGGGTTGTGCACTGGGTCGGTCAGCGCGTAGCGACCGAAGGGCACGTTGCCGATCGCTGCGGTGAACGTGGTCTCGGGCACTCGCGTGGTTTCGAAGCCTTCGTGGCGGACTTGGGCTGACGGGTAGAGCAGTGCGGCGATGGCTGCGGTGATGTCGTCGGCTTCGACGCCGACCATCGTTGCGTTCTGGGGTGCGTGGGCGATGAATGTGCCACTGCCGCAGCCGGGTTCCAGTACCCGGCCACCGGAGAATCCGGCCGTCCCTAGTGCTTCCCATATCGCGGCGACCACCGCGGGGTCGGTGTAGTGGGCATTGAGGATGGACGCTTGTGCGCGACGGTACTGCTCGACGGTCAGGAGGTCGACCAGCTGGGCGCGTTCGGCGCTGAAGTCGTCATTGTGCGGATCGAAGACTTGTGGGATAACTCCCCATCCCGACCAGGCGGCCAGTATCCGCTGCTCGGGCAAAGTGGCTGGCCGCTGGGCCTGGCGTAGGGTGTGAACCAGCTCGATGGCGGCGATGTTGGCGCGGGCACGGGCTTTGGTTCCGGAGGGGACCAGGACGTCGGTGCTGGGCGGGAAGTCTGTGGCGCTGCGAAACTCCTCCCCCACTGGCACGGTGGTCGACTCGACGAGGGCTGGTGGCGCGGCAGGAGTGGCCGCGGCGGCGGGGGCCGGTGCTTCGGGCTCGGTGGTGGTGTCGGCGAGGTCGTCGAACAGCGACGCCTGCGGTCCTACCGTTCGGGCAGACCGTCGTGGCGCAGATCGCTGTAGATCATCTGCGCCAGTTCGCTTGTCAGCGGGTCCTCGCGGTGGCCGGGTGGTCTCAACGCGTCCTCGGCCCGGGCCGCCAGTAGGTAGCCCGCCTTGATTCGAAACGGTCCCGAGAACTCCGCCGCCGGCCACAGGTGGTCGATCAGTGCTTCGAGATCCTCGCTGGGCTCCCTCTGGTACGCCGGGTTCGTCCAGCGCTGCTGCCAGTCCAGCTGACCGGGATCCAGGATCGGATCCGGTGTCTCCCACGGTGGCGTGTCGTTCTCGTCGGTCTCGATCAGCTCGTAGAGCTCGTTGTTCAGCACGATCTTGGTCGCCTGCGTCCGGGCTGCGTCCAACAACGCCACTTTGGTCGCGTGATTGGGGCTCTGCCCGTTGCGGCTGTGACTCCACGCTTGGATCGCCTGCGCCCACAGCGTCTCCGACAGGCTGGCCGCCATCGAGCTGATCTTGTCGGCCTCGGCGGTCAGGAATTGGCTGCGCTGCTCTGGGGTCCAGTCGTCGGGCAGTCCCAGATCGGTCGAATAGACCGTCTGCACCGCCTGGAGGATCTCCGGATCGATCACCGTCACCGCCTGCCTCGTCGAGGATGCTGAACAGATCCGGCTGGTCGGGGTCCGGTCGTCTGTTGCGGCCCATATTGTCCTCTCCTGGGTGATGGTGTCGGGATCTGGGTAGCCCAGCGCGTCGCAGAAGCGTTTCCAGTTGCGGTCGGCGATTGCTCGGCGACGCGCGTGCGCCCGGGCGCGCCGCGGGTTGGATCCAGTCATGCCGCGGTGGGCGTCGGTGGCGCTGCGCCGCGGGCCGTGCTGAATACGCGGACTGGGTTTTTCATCGGTGGTTCCTGAGTGCGGCGGCCGCGGTCACCATGGCGTCGGTGACGTTGTGGCGCTGCCGTTTGTCCATGCACCGCAGTCGCGGCAGGGCGCTGCGCATGGGCGGGCTTGTTCGGCGCTGAGTGCATGCGCTCTGCACCTCGTCCCATGCCGTGTCGTCACGGTCGGCCGCGTGCAGGGTTGCGCTGGCGGTGTGCACCCATTGGGTCCCCTGGCCGCTGCCGGCTGCCGACGCTGCCAGGATGAGGGTGGCCAGGGGCTCCAGGGCAACGCTGCACCAGAATCTGGTGCCGGAATGCGAGATGGCTGTGCACGTGAGCAGTTGATCGGCGAGCCGTATTGCTTCGCCGGGGCTCGCCACGCGCGCGAGGGGGTCTCGGCGTAGCGCCAGGAGCAGGCGGCGGCATGTGGTGCGGGGCGCGATGCTGAAGGTGACGGTGTTCATAGGTCGTGGCTCTCTTCCGGTGCGGAGTTGGTAGGACCGTCGCGGTCGCCGGCCGGGACGCTGTGTTGGACAGACTGGGTCGGGTGCAGCGGAGTTGGTGGTGCCGGGGTGAGATCGCGAACCAGAATCGCGACGATCAGGTACAACAGGACGGCCAGACCGAAACCGATCGCGATTCCGCTGATCATTGGGCGTGCTGAATGGTCGGGGTGCGGGTTGGGGGCGGTGGCCGCGCGTGCGGCCGTGTAGGCGTTTTGAGCGGCACGTGCGTAGGCGCAGGCCATTTCCACGTGCTCCTGCGCCACCTGCCGCAATGATTCGGCGCCGTTGGCCGCTGACGCCGCGCGGTCGGCGCATAGGCGTGCCCGGTCAGCGCGGCCTTGGGCCAGATCGGCGAAATGCTGGGCGTCTGCGTGGGTGTCGGGGTGATGGTGGTGAGTGGTCATGGCATCCAGCAGTTGTCGGTGCGGCGCTGCGCGGTGATATGGACGTCGAGCGCGGCAGCGATGAGGGCTCCGGCTTTGGCCAGATCGAGGGTCGGGTCGTCGGTGGGCTGGAACTCCTCCAGCTCGAAAGGCCAGCACGTCGGCGCGGTGTACATGTAGGCGGCTGCGGCGGCCACCAGCGCGCTCGCGCTGGGAGCGGCGGCTGGATCATGGATGGACGCTGACGCCGCGTGTAGCTGGACGCGGTGCTCGGCGGCGATCAGATCGACTGCGGTCAATGCCTGGCGAGGACGGTCGTCGACATTCTCGGTCAGGAATGAGAGCAACTCGATGAGCTCGGCGGGACTGTCGATGCTGAAATCGGCGTACTCGTCGTGAGTTTCGTACCATCGCTGGATGATTTGGTCAGCAAGCGACTGTGCCGGTTGCGAATCGTCGAGGTGTAACAGCTGATCCGTTGACATAACAGGTTCCTTCCCTCACGTTTGGATGTGACGTGTTGGGTTGCTCAGAGTGGAGTGACAGCCAAGACGGCGGTCGCTCCTAGGCTTGCGACGAAGATGGCGATCAGGATGATGGCGGCACCGTGGCGGCGCAGCGCCGTCAACTGAGCACTGAGAACTGGATGACCGGGTTTGGCGCCACGGCTGTGACCTTGGCGCACCTGCTCAATGGACTTGGTTTGTGTTGATGTGCAGGAGAATTCAGTGCGGCGCGGGGCGATTCGGGTATTCATGATGCTTCGCCGATGCCTGGCCGTTGGTCGTGGTCTGGGGTGTCGTAGAGCGTCAGCGGCGGGTCGTCCAGGGCAGCGGTTTCGGATGTCGGGGTGTCGTGTTCGGCAAAGTCCAAGGCGGCGTCGCGGAGCCGTGTCCGTAGAGACAAATCTAGGTAGGCGGCTTTGAGGTCGATTCCGATGTAGCGACGGGCTGCGCGCTGAGCTGCCTGTCCAGTAGTGCCGGCCCCGCTGCACGGGTCCAAGACCGTCCCCCCGGGTTTGCAGCCTGCGACCACGCACATCTGCGCCAGGGTTGGTGGCATCGCAGCGAAGTGAGCGTGCGGGAATGCTTGGGTGTTGATTGCCCATACGTCGCCGGGATTGCGCCCGTTCGGATGGCCGTCGACGTCACGAATCTGCCGCGCGGTGGTGGGCCAACCCTGTCGTGATTGTCCCGGCGGGCGGGGTGTCGTATCGATCGGGCGGCCGGTGGGGCGTCGTTGTGGCCGCATTGTGTGTGGTTGGCGGATGGCGTTGAGATCGAACCAGTAGGTCGGCGACTTGCTGAACAGAAATACGTACTCGTGTCGGGACGACGGTCGATCAGTGACGCTCTCGGGTTTTGCATTGGGCTTGTCCCAGACGATGTCTCGGCGCAGGATCCATCCGTCGTCCTGCAATGCGAAGGCGACTTTCCAGGGTATTCCGAGAAGTTGCTTTCGTCCTATGGTTCCGGTGGTGTTGATCCGGCCTGGCATCACGCGGGGACGGCCGTGTCCTGAGGTGGGTCCTGCCGAGGCGTCTGCTCGGGAAGAGTAGGTGTCGCCGAGGTTGAGCCAGAGCGTTCCGTCATCAGACAGGACGCGTCGCAGCTCGGTGAACAGGATTCGAAGGTTCTCGACGTACTCACTTGGGGTGGCTTCGAGTCCGTACTGGCCGTGCTCGCCATAGTCTCTCAAGTCGAAATATGGTGGGCTAGTGACAATGCAATCCACTGAACCGGTGGGTAATGTGCGGGCCACTTTGATCGCTGCGCCGTGGTAGAGGGTGATCTGGTCGTCTCGGTAGTAGGGGTTCGGCGAAATCAGTTCGCTTGCGGTGGCCGCCGTGGTCATCGGGTCGTCCATCCGCTTCGGTGGTGTCGGCGGCGGCGCTGCACTGATAGCAGCAGCGCCAGGCTGGCAGGGTCTGGTGAGGGCGCTGCTTGCTGAGACGTCCCCGCGGATGTGTTGGTTGGGTGGGGGTGGATCGGCATGAGCTGGCCTTTCTCGTGATGGGTTCGGCGTTGTCACGCAGGGGTTTCGATCGAGCTGGCGTGTCCGACGGTCCGCAGGATGGCGTCGGTGACGGTGCGAGCTGCTTCTTGGAGCAGCATGTGTCCGGCGTCAGGCAGGTGCAGATGGGTTGCGTCGGGAATGGTGGCGGCCATGTGCATCGAGAGGGCAGGTGGCGTGAGGATGTCTTGAGCCCCGCTGATCACCGTGGTCGCCGCGGTGATGCTCGGCAGGATTGCGCGCTGGTCGAAGGTCTTAAGTGAGCGTAGGAAGCCGAGTGTGGTGGCCATGGGTGTCTTCCGGAATGCGGTCGCCAGACCCGACGACACCTTCGTGTCGTGCGTGACAACGTCGCAGAAGGGTTGTGCGAGTGCACCAATGATGCGCTCTGTCCATGCGTGTGGCGTGTGGTCGAGCATGCTGATCATGGAGTCGACGCCGGGGGCGCTGAGGAGGCGGCCGAGTCCGTGCTCGGTGAGTCCGCCGGCGGCGGTGGCCACGAGAACGAGCCCGCAGGGGCGAACGGGCTGCTGGTGCAGCGGCCGGGCCAGGTAACTAAGGGCGGTCATGCCGCCGAGGCTGTGCCCGGTGATCGTGGTCGGGCCGCTGACCTGCAAAGCGGTGAGGATGTCGGCGAGGTCCTGGGCGAGTTGGTCGGGGGTAAAGGTGTTGCGGGGAGCACTGCGAGAGTGCCAGCCGTGCCCACGGTGGTCGTAGGAGATGACGCGAATACTCTTGCGCTGCCACAATGTCTTTGCCGTGTGATGCCAGGATTGAGCGCGCAGGCACAAGCCGTGCAACATGATCACGGTGTGCTCGACGGGGTCAACAGGGCGCGAGTCGTGCACGATGATCTCCACACCGTCACCTGTCAGAACTTGACGCCTGGCTATTCCAGGCTGTCGGGTGGGATGCCAGGGAGGTGGGCCAGACAGGATCGTCGGCGCGATGGATGTCATTGCTGTGTTACCTCGTTTCCCGTTTCTCCGCATCCGCCGGGGCCGAATTGCCGCCAGGGGACGAATCGATAGCTGCCGTTGCGCAGCGGGCACCAAAAGCCCCAGTCACGTACGCGGGGTCCGGTGACGATGAGGGTCAGGCAAGGGATTTCGTCGCCCGCCGGGGTGCGGGGCAGCCGCACGCTGTGTCGGTGCTGGGCGCGACGGACCGCCAGGCTGCCGGGATGGCGAGCGGTGATGCGGTAGGGCTGGATCTCGGTGTAGCCGCCGGCGAGGATCAGAGATGCGAACCACCAGGGATGGTCGTGGCACGTCGGGTCGTCGGACGCCACGAAGCGATGCAGGTAGATGTTGCACAGCGGGTTTCGTGGGATGAGGTACCACCGCTGTAGGTACGGCGCACCGTGGTTGTAGATGATCTGGTGAGGTTGCCGGCGCAGTAGCACTGTGAGCCAGGAGCCTGGGCGTGGTGTGCTGACGGTGGCACTCACGTCGGCCTCGGCTCAAGCCGATCCAGGTCGGACGGTGAAATAGGCTGCGGTACGGGGTATTCGGTCACAACTATGGGCTGCTGACCTGTGACTGGCATTCGCTGGTCCGCCGCAGCGCCGGTGGCGATGATGATCGCGGCGAGGGTGAGCAGTGCGCCGAGCAGGATGCCGATGACGAAAAACCACAGCGACCACAGCGACCATGCGTTCACCGCGCTGCTCGATTCGCTCGCAGGTGACGGGTTGGCCTTGGCTAGCGCATCCAGCGTCGAGATGGCAGAGCTGTGTGCGGCTTCGGCTGAGGCGTTAGCGCTGTCGGCGGCGCTGGCCGCGATTTCAGCCCAGGTACGCGGGGTCGCGGTCGCCGCTGCGGTAGAGGCGATGTCAGACCAGGTGGTCGATTCGTGGGCGCCTTCTCCGGGTTCGCCGTACTCGTCGTCAGCGTCGGTGCTGATCGGTTGTGGTATGCGCGATCTCATGACGGTCAGCCCTTACGCTCAAGCTGGATCTGGAAGGCGTAGGCGCTGCAGGGGGTGTTGAACGCATCCTCGAGGCGGTCAATTTCGTCGTCGTCGACGCCGTGAGTTGCCGACCAAGTGACGATGCGGCCACGAGCGGGGTGCTTGATGATTTTGCCGTCGGCGTGGAGTTTGAGCAGTGCCCGGTAGACGCGTTCCTGCAGAGGAGGGAAGTGCGTGTGGCCGCCGGGTTGTAGTGGCTGAGTCGGTGCGTGGCTGCGCAGTTCAGTTGTGCTCAGGGGCCGGCGCGCTGTTCGAAGCTGGGCGAGGATGTCGTCGCGGAGCATGGCGTTGAGGCGCTGTTCGAATTTGCGATCAGGCACTGGCCGACTCCCTGACGGGGCGGTGTTGTGAGGGAAACGCTGCGTAGTGCATGGCGTCGCGAATGGCCAGGGTGCGGCGGCGGTGGGACTCGGGTTGGTGGTCCATCGCGGAGACGACGAATGCCAGCTGTCTGCGGGCTGCGGCGTGCTGTTCGAGCGTGGCGTGCTCTCCGGGCAGGTTGACCCCGCCCCACACGCCGTCGACCGCTTCGGTGTCCAGTGCTGCGCGCGCGCAGGCCTTTCTCAGGGGGCAGTTGCCGCAGATCCGCTGTGCCTCGCCCGCCTTGCGGTAGTCGAACCAGGTGTCGGGGTCGGAGTAGGCGCACAGTCCGTTGCTTTCCACGTCCACCCGATTGGCCACTAGGTGTGTCATGCCGTCGCCTCCAAAGTTGCGTTCATGTTGGGCCTTAGTTGTGCTCAACTTGTGCATGAGGTGATCATAACCCCAACTCGATGAGTTTGTGCAGCACTAATCTCCGATTGTCCGCACCCGATAGCGACACAGCCGAGTTCCGCCCCGAAGACGAGGGCGCGTAGTTACGCCAAAAAGCCGCGTTGAACTGTGTTTTTGAACGGTGTCTGCCGCGTTTCGGTAGCGGAGCGCGACGCGCCACATTTCGGTGTAGCCGAACGGCGGGCAGGGGTTGACAGACTTTTATTACCTCTTAGTTGCTGCCTAGTGGGGTCTTATGTGCGCATCGGCAGTGGGTACAATCGGTGCGATGCAATAAGTGCCCAGGTACGTGTCTGCTCGGCATCTTTGTGGTTCACTTTGTGTTGTGGATGGCGATGTCGACGATGGTGCGCGCGGACACGCGTCTGCCAGCGGCGATGAGCCGGACCCTTCGCTGGCGAGGCTGCGTGATTTCGTCATCCGGCGGCGCGACGAATTGGGCTTGAGCCAGCGTCGGTTAGCCGAGATTGCCGGCGTATCGCTGGGCACAGCGACCAGATTGGAACGTGGCGCGGGGGCGCCGCGGGTGGGCAACGTCCCCAAGCTCGAAGATGCCCTGCAGTGGCCGCGGGGAACGTTTCGAGCCATTCGCGACGGTCAGGATCCGCCTAAGATCGCCCCGCGAACCCCTTCCCTGTCCCCCGACCAGGCCGCGACCGCTGAACCGGTTTCCTCGACCGCGCTTCGTGGGGCCAGTCAGCACGCCCAGGCGCTCTCCATCGCCTCTGCGGTGGTGGATGTTGTGGCGGTTTGCTTGGAGGTGCTCACCAGCGAGCCGCCTGATCAGGACGCGCGGATCAACGCGCTCAATGACTTAGAAACTCACATGCGTGGGATTGAAAAGCTCATTACGGCAAGCATTCCCGACCTGGTGTCCGATGGCGCGGTGTTCGATGATGCGATGGCCGTTGTTCGCGAAGTCCACGAGAGTCGTGTCTCGATCCAGAAGGCCGCCGAGGCACTGCAGTAATCAGCTGCCCGGCACAGCTGGCCCTAGTGGCCCTCGAATCCGCCGCCGATACTGGCGACGTGCACGTGGTCGAAGTGATTCGCCGTCGGGCCACCTCGATCGGTCATGCCCGATGAGGTGCCGTCAGGGTTGTGCTGAGCTTGGCGCCACAGGGCATGGTCGACCCCGAGTTCTTGAGCGTGGGTTTGGAGAAACGCCACGATTCGGTCACCGAGGGCTTTGCCGCCGGGGGTGTTCCACTGCGGGATCATGACGTCGAGGGCCAGCCCAGAGGGATGCCACTTCATCGAATCCGGCCGGTAGCCGCCGATGTCGGTGATCTCTGGGAACGCTGCGGTGATCGCGCGGCTGATGCGCCGGGTGTACTTCTGGATACGGCTCTCATTGGCCAGACCGGGCCGGTCAAGGCCTCCTATTCCCGGGATGCCCTTTTCTGAGCGGGTCTGCCCCTGAGCGAGCTGGCTGGCCTTCTGTATGGGTGCGAACAGTCCGCCGAGTCCACCGGTCAAGGCGCTCATCGGCGAGCCGCCTGGCATCGGCGCTCCTCCCCCTCCGCCGCCGAAGGGCATTGCTCCCCCACCCATGGGCATACCGCCACCACCCATAGGCCGGCCACCATAGCCCGATCCGGCGGCCCGAATCATGTTCGCCATAGCGATGTTTCGCTGCTCACTTTTGTTGAGGAGTGCTTTGGCGCGGTCGAGCTGGCTTTCCAGATGGGTGACCAGGACCTGCTTGCCGGCCGGGGTGTCGGTGCTCGGCGCGATCGCGCTCACCCCGCTGCGGGTATCGCTGACCACGTTGGTCATCCCCGACTTGCCGTCGCGGGAATCGTTGGATGCCGCCACCACCTGCGGACCGACCCGCCCGTCGGCACCAACCACCGAATCCAGTGCGGCCACACCCTTGTCACCCGAGAGCCGATACCCCGCTCCCCCAGCGCCACGCCAGTTCTCAGGCACCGAATCCAGCCCGGCACCCAAACTGGTCTTCAAGCTCTGCAAACCCGACGATGACGGCAAACCCGACGCCGGGGCAGCCGATCCGTACAGTTCGCGCGCACCACCGAGGGCCGTCTCCGTCGCATCAACAAGGCCCTGCAAGGACATAACCGGCAGTATCACCCAACCCCAACACCAAGAACCACCACCAAACCCACATTCGCCACCTCAGTACCCACCCGGCGCCTGCTCACATTGCACCGGTGTTGTTGTCGGTGGCGAGCACGGCTTTGGCCGCGTCGCGGATCTTGGCGACTGTGTCGTGGTGCAGGTCCACCTCCGGCTGGCCACCAATTTTGCGCAGCGACATTGCGGGGCGGTGGTCGTACAGGTATCTCAGCACATGGGCGAGTTTGGCCGTCGCCACATTGGTGCAGTGACCGTCCTCCTGCATCTTGGCCGCCACGGCGTCCCACTTGTTGATCCGCTCTGCGGCCAACGCCAACGCGCCGTCTCTGACCCGGGAGGCTGCGTCTGGCGGCGGAGTTGGGTTGAACTTCCACTGAATCGCCAAGCTGTGGGTGGCCGCGATGAGCGCCGCGGGTGGGACACACGCGACCACCACTGCGCTGACTCTCATCCAGGTCGGCAGCTGCCCAGTGAGAAGCCAGGCGTGCGTGCCGTTTCCGATGACACTGAGCAGCGCCGAGACGATCAGGACCGCCCAGTAATAGTTGCGGTTATTGCGCTGATCGGGGTAGGGCGACAGAGCCACGAGCCCCTGGGTGGCCAAGATGATCAGGCCATCGACGATGATCGGCCACAACCAGGCGAAGTGAAAAGTCAATCCGAACACGGAGATCCGGCCAGGGAACGCTGTGGTGGCGGCAAGATCAGCCAGCGAAGCGTAGGACAGAACAAAGCTAACGACCGCAATCAAGATGGTGATGGCCACCGCGTTGCGGCGGGCAGCTCTGACCAGCTTGAGCTGCAGCTCGACTTGGCTGTCCCACTCTGTATCGGGTTGATTGGGCGGTGAGATCGCATCCGCCCGAGCGCTCGGTGGTTCTGCGACGGCTGAAAGATGTCCGTCGGTGATAGGTCGGTCGTCAAGGACGGTCATGAAGGTGAACTCTCCGTGGTGTGGTGTTCGTCGACCGCGACCTGCGGCAGTTCACATGCTGACTTGTGCGCGTGCGGTGGCACCACCAGCAGAGCCATATTCGACCGATTCTCATCTCACCGCCCTATGACGTGGAGATTGGTTGGCACGCAACAGACCCGAACGCGCTGCCGTAGACAGGCCGCCGCAGTTAGGGCTCCTGGCCCCACCATCCGAGTCCTGCCGACCAGCGGGAATGCGCCAACGGCCACGTAGACGCACGATCGAGCAGGGAACCGATAGCGGACACCTGGGAAGGGGTTCAGGCGAGCGAGGCGCGGCGCTGGGGTGCAATTCGCGATGATGCGCGTTAGCGCGCAGGAACGCGCTGGCGTAAAAGCCCAGGTGGGACGGCCGGCGGGCCTGGCAGAGCTGCGCTACCCCGACCACGGCCAGTCGGACGGCACGACTGCGGATCGGATCAGAGGCGCGACGCTGCAGCTCACCTGCCGTGCCATTGACCACCGGATACGGCGAGATACCTTGAGCGTCACGGTTATCCGAATTGGTGTACACGTACTGCTACATGGGCGCTACCGCACTGTGCAGAGTATGGTCGCGCGGGCGGCGACTCGCATTGTGGGAAGAGCTGTCGCCGAGGCACTGGTGCGAATCGAGTATCGGATTCGTCCACATGCCGTGCGCCGTGTGCGTGCGCATGGCACGACGTGCATGCCGACACCAACGCCGCAGAGCGTTGCGGCACCAATTGAGTGGTGTGGTGGGCGCAATGGATGCGGCGCTGTAGCGGTGCACATTGCGACTGCCGCCTCGTAATCAATGCGCGTATAAGCTCAGGCGACGATGCGCGGCCGTGCTGCCACCACCACGGTATACGCGACTCGGTGCGCAATGCGAGCCGCAGTGTGGGACACAGCATTTGATGCGGTGATCGCCATAGCCGCGGTGAAAATCCAGGCCACTGTCGCATACCGCATGCCGTCCGCAATGCGGTACGCAACGGGAAGCAGCGCGACACGCCCAACGGTGAAACGAATTTTTCCCGAAGCAGGCATGGAAATGCGAGTGCCGATTGCGCCGCGCATACGATGCCGTACCTAGTTGCTGTTATCTGCATAGGCACCGCCCGAAGGTGCACGACAAACCGCGTGCAACGCAATAACCCGGACGGTTCAGAAGGTATGCGATGCCATGCGGATCAATACCTGACAACAGGTATTGATCCAGGTATGTGGTTAGGCGGTGGTGCAGGTATTGGCCAAGGTGCACGGTCACACGCGACCCTATGGCTGACGTGCGGTGTTGCCCAACGTCGCGGTGATCATTGCCCGCCAGCCGGGACACCGTGGCGGTGGCGAGATGCGTTCGAAAACGGGGGATATCGCGCGGGAACGAGCCTGACGCCAAGCGCGAGGAGGCACTGTGGGGCATGCAACGCCCGCAGCTCTGGGCATCGTGGGATCGCTCACTACGTGGCGCGCTTCTGACAGTGTCCGGTTTGCTGCGGGACGGCATGCATGGACGGTGGCATTGTGCCGAACTGGCGGCCGCGTGTGCGTTGGGGCTCGTGGCTGGGCGCGGCGCGGCCTGGCGTGTCATGTTGTGCGCCTTAGACTTTGTGAACCATGGGCGTGCATGGTGTTCAGCACCTTTGGCGGTGCGGTTCAGCAGGCGCGCAGAACCCCCGATACTCGCAGAGTGAGGCGCCCGCATGACTAGCAGCGTAGCCGCTTGGGATGACTCTGGGCCCGCAGAACCCGCCGTAGATTGGCGGCGTCTGGGCAAGGTCTACCTGTTCGGAAACGGCAAGGGAGGGGTCGGCAAGACCACGTGTTCAACGCACGCGGCCGCGCTCGTTGCCTCCGATGGAGCCCGCACGCTCCTTGTCGACCTCAACGGTCAAGGAAACGTTGCGACCATCCTCGGCTTCGCCAACACCGAAGCAAACGACCAAGGCCGCAACCTGTTCAGCGCCATCACCGCCGGCGCACCCCTGACACCAGTTCGCGACGTCCGCCCCAATCTCGATGTCGTCCCGGGCGGCCCCTTCGTCAAACGCATCACCCCCGTGCTGTCCGCCGAGATGGGCAACCCTCACACCGCAAAGCACGTCTTGATGTCACTTGCCCTGGCCCTGCAACAGATCAGCGATTCGTACGGATTGATCATCATCGACTCACCACCGGAGAATCAGACACTGCTCCAACTCGCACTGTGTGCAGCGAGATTTGTGGTTGTCCCGATGAAGACCGACGCCTTGTCGCGAACGGGCCTGCGCGAGCTGGCCGGTGACTTTCGGGCCATGCGAGAGCACAACCCGTATCTGATCCTGTTGGGCTGCTTTGTCTTCGCGTCGGGATACCAGGCGAAAAACATCCGGAAAGAGACGAAAGAGAATGTGTCACGCGACCTCGGAAAGAACGGTGACGAGGTGATGCTGGAGTCCTTCATCCGTCACTCGGAGGCAGTGGGACAACAGGTGCCCAAGTACGGGCGACTGGCCCATGAGCTGGAGAAAGAAATCGTTAACAATCCGAAGCATTGGGAGCTGAAGAAGGGCACCGCCACCAACAACGCGGTGGTGAGCACGACGACGCAACCTGTGGCCGAAGACTTCGCAAAACTGACAAAGGAAATACTCACCCGCGGTTCCACGATCCGCGCCGAGATGATGGAAAAGGGGATGTGGCCGTGAGCAACAACCTGACCCCACAGGAACTACCAGCAGAGGATCTCGGGGACCTCACGGCCCCGCCAGTGCGCGGCGCCGGCTTATCTGGCCTCCTCGACGAAGCCCTACCCACGCCACGACTTGTCCCGGATCTGCCGGAGACCGGAGACCTTGTCCCTCCGGCCGATAGTGTCGAAGAGGTCTCGGTGGTGACAACGCCACCGGCGCTTTCCTCTACGCGTGCGTCGACGCCGCGCAAGCCGGGTCGGCCCCGCACTCGCACCAAGCCGACATCGGCTGTGTATGTGAGTGCTGGCGTCAAGAAGCGGTTCGAGAAGTACCGCCACGACACCAAATCGACCAACCTGACTGTGATCCTGCAGGCGATCAGCGCCAAGCACAAAGCGCAAGAGCTCGAAAAGATCATCGAAAGGTCGCGCTACAGCACGGTGCCGACGAACGATCTGTTCCCCTCCGACCCCTCGGCGGTGCGTTATCTGGGCGGCGGAAGTTCGCAGATCGCGTTCAGCCCAACCAAGGAGCAAGAGAAGGTGATCGACGACATCGGCAACAAGCTGGGCTTCGACACCCGCTCAACATGGATCGCCGCGGTCCTCAATGACTTCCTTCCGGGAAAGAAGGACGCCACTGCCACCTAGCGGTCGCTGTGGTTTGAGGACTCCGCGGCTCGACCAGGTCGATGGGCGGGACGGGGGAGTCCTCGGGTTGGCCGATAATTGGGTACCGACTGGCTGGGGTTCGGACGCCTTGGCCAGTTGGTCACCAATATCAAGTGAGCCCGTGATGGGCGCGGGCTACTCGGCTGCTTTCGATACTTGGCTGAGGGACGCGATCGTCTTGCTCAGAGCGGTGATCGTGTCGAGCAGTTCGTTGCGGTCCTTTTCGAGCCGCTCCACTTTGCTTTGAAGCTCCTGTTCGCGGCGGCGGGATGCTTCCAGGTCGGCGCCTTGCATCAGGAAAAGCTGTTGCAGGTCCTGGATCGGTTCCTGCGTGCGGGGCGGCCAGCGGCCGTTGTTCTGCAAGTAGGCTTCGAAGCTGTCGGCGAGGAGGAACCATGCGTCGGCGCCTCTGCGGCCCTCGATATGTCCTCGTTCACTTTCGACGATGTTGCCGCGGCTGGCGAGATCTGTGGCCCATCGGGCGGTGCGGCCGGCCAGTTGGCCGGCCTGGGCGGCAAGGTACGCGCGCCGGCCTGATGGGCTCACCACTTCGCCGTATTCCCCGTGTGGCCACGGGGCGCCTGCCGCCTCGCCCACAGGTGGAACTGTAGCTTGGTTTCCGGAAGGTTTCTGCATTCAGTCCCGCTGTTTCCGGAATCACCGCCCTAATCGGCGCATACACGGCCGCGGCAAGACACGCCGAGCAGCTATTTCCGGAATATTTCCGCATCACCGTATACTTACCGACAGCAGAAATAGCGCATGAACTGGGTTTATCGGCTTCCGGAATGACGTCCGAGTTTCCGGAAACTGCCTTATCAGTGCATACGCCGCCGACGACCGCATACGGGAGCAGGAATGCCGCACAACTCCAGCACCGCAACACTCGAAGATGAGGCCGCTCGCCGCAAGCGTCGTCAAGGCTCGGAGACCCGCGACATGACCGGCGTTCTACGGGTCCGCTACCGCCAGGATGACCTGCAGGCGCTCACCGACCAGGCCGGCAAGCGTCTGCCCGCGCTGATTCGGCAGTACGGCGATCTGCTCACCGAGCTGTTGCCGGTGGCCGACGCGCAGGGCGTGGACCCGGTCGAGCTCATTCGCCAAACGGCGACGACACTGCTGGACAATCGCGACGCGCTGGCGCAACGCGCGTCGTAGCCGGTCACTGACTCAGCGGCTGGCTGCGCGCCAGGAGCCTTGCGGGTTCTCTTCGGGCATCTGGCCGGGGTGTTGCAGTTGCCCTAGTGCGGCTTGAGCGAACCATCCCAGCCAGCGGTCGAGGAACGGCGTGAGGTTAGTCGGATCCACTTCGACGAACGGCCGGGCCAAACCTATAGTGCTGGTGACAGGTTCGAATATGACGTGAGATTCGTTGACGCTCATCGAGGTCGGAACGATGTTGTTGAGTGCGAAGAGTTGATGGAACGCCACCTCGTACCAGGCGAACCGGTCCTCTTGTTGGGCATCGCAATACCACAACGAGTGGGATCGGCCGGCGTAGCCGCCGGGGCCGCTTTCAGGCATGTTCACCGAGATCACCGATTCGGCGATAACCGTGAACGGTGAGGTCCACCTTGATTCGCTCAATACCGGTGGGGCTACCCCTAATCGGGCTTTCTCCAGCTTGGCGAGCAGAATCGGTCCTGGGGTGCCTGCGGGTCGCGCAGCGTCGAAGGTGACGCGGGATGCGGCCGTGCTGAGGGCGGTTCGCAGTTCGTCGACGACGCGGGTGAAGACTCGTTCGCCTGAGCTGAGCAGCTGCTCGCGCCATTGTTGGTCGGCTTGCTCAGCGGTGGCTTTGCGGTAGGTTGCGTCTTCGCGTTTGGCCGATTCTCGGTCGACAGCCTGTAGCAGTTCGAAGCCTTTCCCGCGGGGGGCCTGGTCGAGGGCTTCTAGACGGGCTAGGACGGTGGCCGCACTCGGGCGGGAGCCAGGTGCCTTGAGCAGGCAGTCGTCCACCAGTAGGCGCAGGCCGTCGGGCACTGCGGTGAGGGTGGGAGGATCGTCGTTGAGGTGCTGGTCTCGGAAATCTGGCCCCGTGAAAGGCGGCGTGCCGGTGAGCAGTTGGTAGGCCATGGCACCGAAGGCGTAGATGTCGGTGGCGGCGGTGGCTCGTTGTTCCAGCCACTGTTCGGGTGCCGCGTACGGCCGGGTCTTCTTGTACTTGTGGGTGTCGGCGGCGGTGGTGGCGTCGGCGAATCGGGCGATGCCGAAGTCGGCCAAACACCAAGTGCCGTCTAGCAACAACACGTTGGCTGGCTTGAGGTCGCGGTGCACGATCACGCCGTCGAGCGTGTCGAGCGCGGTGGCGATATCGCGAAGGATGGGGACGGCCTGATCCGGAAGCAGCGGCCCGTGCTGTTCGAGGTACTTGGCGAGGCTGAGGTCGGCGCGGGGCATGACCAAGACGAGCTCGGTGCCGTGCTGGCCGTGGTCGAGGATCGGGACCACGTGGGCGTGGCCGGTCGCGGTGAGCGCCTCACCGATGAGGGTCTCGCGGCCGGCGCCGGAGGTGTCGTCTACGACTTTCGCCACGGCTTCTTGACCGTGTTCGTCGTGGACGACCCAGATCATTCCGAAACCGCCAGTGTCGGCCTCGTTGAGCAGACGCTCCACGGTCCACGACCGGCCGTTGAGATTAAGAACCAACCCAGGTTTGAGCACCGCGTCATTTCATCATGAGGCGCTGGTGAGGATGCGCGCGCCCAGAACTTCGGCGATGATGTCGAGCGCTTCGCGTTCGTCGTCGTGCTCTGGTGGCCCGGTGGACATCGTGGCGTCTTGCCAGGCGGCGTGTTCTTCGGCATCTGCCGTGCCGACACTGGCCGGAGCGAAGGCTGATGTCTCACTGGTGGTCTCGTGCGTGCCCGTGCGTTCCTGGTCGCGCTGATCGAGCCATTCCCGCCAGGCGGCGCGTTCGGCACGGTGGCGTTCCAAGCGTTCGTGGCGCGCCTGGTCGAGGTGGTGCTGGCGGGCGATCTCGTCGAGTGTGGTGCGCCCGATGCCGACTGTTCCCCAGCCGGATTTGGTGAGCAGGCCGGCGATTTCGAGGTCGGTGACAATGGTGTCGCCGGTTGCTCGGGGTATCGCGGCCGCGGCGTAGATATCGGCTTTGCGGACCAGTCCGTGGTAGGCGACCAGTTCGTACACGTGCCGTAGGTGGTGTCCGATTACGCTCCAGGCTTCGTGGACTGCTTCCACCCGTACTCGCTGTGCCCTGACTGGATCGTTGGTCACACGATTCTGGCTCGTCAGTGCGTACACATCGGCTTCTGTGCCCAACGCGTGCCGTACCAGCACGATGGGGGAACCCGGTCGGTCTCGCAGGTCTGCAAGTGCCCTCCATACAGTGTCCTCGCTGAGCAGTCCGCAGCCGATCGATAGCGTTCTGCCGCCCACTCCTACCAGCCACGTCCCTGATCGTTGCTCACCGGACACAGCAGCGTAGAAAGCGAGTGCCTGTAAAACGGCCCGCACTGTCCATCTGGCGCGTTTTCCCGAGTACTCCGCGTCAGCCCAGCAGGTGGCGTTGGCCAGCCATTCTCGAAGATCCTTCGGTCCGCGCCATCCTTGTGCCCTCCCCCCCGGTGAGTAGTTATGTTCTCTGTGCCGCGGAGGAGAGGATTTTAGGACGTTGGTGACATACCAGTGCAGGGCTTTGGTGAAGTCCTTGGATAGGGCGATGTCGCCGCGGTGCGTGTAGCGGTCGTAGGCCATGCCGAGCCCGTTGTGCCAGGGGCCGGACGGTGCGATGTGCTCGCGGATGTCGGTGAGGCTGTAACCACGGGCGATTGCGTTGGATATCACCGACATGCGGGCCTCGTGGCGTGATTCCCAGGTGGTGCGGTGGGGGCTGAGGATTCCGTGGGTGGCGAAGTCGGCGACGTCGGCTGGCAGTGGGTTGGCGCGCCGGTAGGCCGGGGCCAGGCGCGTGTCGTCACCGGTGCCGTCGAGGAAGTGCTCGATCGGGCCGGTGGGGACCGGGGTAGCCGGCGGCTTGGGGGAGGGCTTGAGCGCTCCGAGCAACATGTAGAGGCGGGGAAGTAGATCGGGGGCCGATCGGGTGGTGAATGCCTCCAGTGCGTCATCGAGGTTTCCGCCAAGCTGGCGGTACCCGCCAGCTTTGTCCGGTGAGCCTGGAACGCTGATGCAGCCGGTTGCGGGGTTGGTATTCGGGGTGATGTCGAGTGTGGGCAGGCGGCTGGCGAGAATCCGGACTAGTTGGGTTATTTCGTCACATGACGCTGAGGTGCCGATCGCGAGTGGGGCGATGAGGTGTCGTCCGCCGGTTGCCGAGGAGTCGGTGACGAGCACGCCACCGCATGCTGTGATCCAGGCCGCGGCAGTTTCCAGGTCGGCCTGGACTTGTTCAGCAGTGTGGCGTTTGACGTCGAAATCCAGGACCAACAGTTGGGTGCGGCCCTTGCTGTACAGGTACACCGCTGCCGATCGTCGCGGCAGGGCGTCGGTGATCCTGCCCTTGTCGGAGAACTTCTGTGTTTCGGCGTTGTACAGACGCATCTGAGTGCGCCCGGGCGCAGCGATTAAGCGGGCCAGCCGCTTCCACACCAGCTGGGGAGGCGCCGAATCAGGGGCACGCATGGTGGCGGCGTTCACGCGCACTCCCGCGATAAGGCCTGTGGGGCTGGGGAATTCGGGGAGTGCGCCGTAGCCGAATTGGTACCGAGGTCGTTCTTGCGGCTCATGAAGGCGGCCTTCTATACTGGAGCCAGATTGGTTGGAGATCTGGTTCCTTGCGTGGGAGCCCTGCTGGCGGAAGCTGCTACTTGCGCCGGTGGATCAAATACCCCCTTGGCGGTTGCCCGGGGGGTATTTGGTGTTTGGGCTGGTGTATTCGGTTGTGTTGCAGCGGTGTCGACGCGCTGGGGTCCCCCTTCGTGACGGATGTGGCGGATGTTGTCGATCAGTGTGACACCCGATGCGCGGTGCCACCGCGCATCTTCTGCGGTGTGTCGCCGAAGAACATGCCAGTTGAAGCCAGTGCCGGCGCCGCTGCGGTCGCAAGAGATTTCATGCCCAGGCAGCCGCGTTCTGCAGGGCCGCTGCCCCTTGAGCGCAGTGGTCGTCCGGCTGTGGTGCGAGACCTGGCCAACGGGGGGCGAATTGTCCACAAACAGAGAGGACAAATGGCGAAACACGGTGCACGGCGCTGGACGTGTGCCAGGGTGTGCGCTACCGTGAGATCTGTCAGGCAAGACAGTTCCCTTCGGGGAAGATGGCGCTTAAGCGTCCGATCAGCCCTCCGGTTGCCGCCGGGGGGCAGAGTCGTTTTATGGCCGCTTTTGCGCCGCTATGAAGATGTCAGGGTGGCGTCAGCGGTCACATCGCCATCGGCAGCACCTCCGGTTCGCCCGAGGCGGCGGCGGGTCGCGGGTACCCGAGTTCGTCGGCGATCAACTCGGCGAGGTAGACCCGGCGCGGAAGGCCCGCTTCCGTTGAGCCCCGGTCCAATTCAGCCGTAACATCGGGGTGAACGCGAATGGTCACAACGTGCGGCGGCTCGTCATCTGCCCTGTGAGTGAGCGCAAGCGGGATGTCGAGCGGCAACTGGTTGTGACGAGCCAGGTCAGCTCGGCCGACACGGCGCGACAGAAGGTCGGCCAGGAACGTGGACCGATCCAGACTTCCCCGTGCATGGTCGACACCAGCGAGCAGTGCGGGCCACATCGCGGCGGGCACGACGTCGCGGGGGCCAAGGTGGGGGCGACCGGTCCGGCGCCGGCCGGCAGCAGTGGACACGCTCATGGGTGCCTCCAGGTGAAACGTTCCGATATGGCGGTGGCCATGTCGGTCATCGTTACCGAAACCGTTTCTGAAACACCAGCGACACGCCGGAAATCCGCTACCGGATCGTGATCTTGATGTGCTGACAGCGAGATTGGCAGCGAATGTGGCTCTGGTGGTGGACCCTTCGGGGCTGGCGATTCTATCTTTCGGGCATGAACTCACTGTTGGCGCACTTGCTGGCCGCAACCCTTGCCGACGCGGCTGGACAGCTCAGCGGGACACCGCCAGAGCAGCAGCCCAGCGTCGCTGACCGAGCGTCGGCGTGTGGGTGCGACTCAGGATATGGGGGCCGCTAGTGGCAACCCCGGCGCAGATCATTGAGGTCATCGACCACATCCGGCGTTTCAAGCCGGATTGGCGTGGGACCCTGAGCGATTCGGACTACTCGACTCTGGCGCGGGCCTACGAGCGCGCGAAGGTCCACCCTGATGAGCCGCGGTTGCTCGACGACAAGTACCTGGGTGCGCTGCGGCAGGACAACCCGACCCTGTTCGACGGGACGAAGCCGGTGGATCCACCTGCGACACAACCGGTCACCCAAGCTGCGGGAACACAAACGCCAGCTCCGCCAGCGCAGCACCCCGCGCCCCACGGTGCGAGCCCTACACCGGCGGCTGACGATGACGGGTTTTCCGGCAAGGCGGCCGAGGCATCCAAGACGGTCGACGACGCGCTCGCGAAGAACAAGTCCAAGTTGGCCGAGGCCGATGAGGAGTTGGTGGATGCAGTCCTTGGCGCGAAGACTGGATCTGAGCAGGGCAAGGCGCAGCTTCAAGCGCTGCAGACCTCGCTGATCGACCAGATCCACAAGCTGGCACCGAGTTTGGACACACCCGCCGGCCAGCAGCAGTTGTCGGATTTTCTCGACAGCAAGGCTCAGGAGATCCGGGGCATCGCGAATTCCTCGGCGATGGATGCGGCGTCGAAATCTGAGGTTCTCGACGCGCTTGTGCAGCACTACGACGCGGTGAAGAACTCGTCTGGATCGGGGCAGCCCAGTGACAACACACCGGGCGCCGGAAATGAACCCGGAGCCGGCTCTCCTGGTTCGGTGGGTGACCCCGGCGGCGGGGGCGGTGGTGGCGATGCCGGGCTGCCTTCTGATCCGGCCCTTGCGGGTCTGGCTTCGGATCCGCTGATGGGCGGACTGGGTGCATTGGCCGGTCCGGCGATGGGTGCGCTGTCGGGGCTGCCCGGAATGATGGGTTCGATGCTTCCCGGCGGCGGTGGCGGTATGGGTGGCGGTCTGCCGTTGGGCGATCTTGGCGGCCTCATCGGCGGCGCTGTCCGGGATGCCACAAGCACCAAGCCGGAGGATCCTGCCGCCACGGCGACGACCGAGGATCCCGCGGCCAAGCCTGGCGAAGATGATCCGAAGTCTCCCGAAAACCCGCCCGGTGAGCAGACCCCAGACCCGACCAAGACCAATGAGCAGCACGCAGCTCAACCTGGCGGGGATCCGCAAGCCCAGCCGGTATCGGCCGGGGCTGGTCAGGTCGAGCCGCCGGTAGAGCCCGCCCCCGATGCGTCGGTCAAATTGCCTGACGGTTCGACGGTCTCTGCCGACAATCCGCAGCTTGCACGCATGGGCCGCTTGGTGCTGGAAGGCGCCAGCCTCGACGATGCCGCTGGCCAGTCGCAGGTGACCCTGCTGCCTGCCGGTTCACCGGTGAGCGAGCCGGTGTCACCGAGCCAGCTCCGCTTCGGCGACTACGCGCAATTCACCGACCACCGTGTGATGGCCACAGGACCAGGAAAGCTGTGGTCGGGCGGACAGATCGTGGCCGTCGATGAGATGCCTACTGGCCCGAATTTTCTGGGTTGGGCGCGTCCCCATGCTCAATCGGCACCGGCAACATCGGCGCCTGTGGTGGCGGCATCGGCGAATTAGGTACCAGCACAACCCCCGAGACGAGGTTAGATTATGAATGTGCCACTTGATGTCAACGCCGCTGATCTGCGGCGCCGCGCTGAGCTGCACGCACAGGCCATCGACCAGATTAAGGCTGCACGCTCGGATAACGAGCGCATGAACGGCGAGGCAGCCACACTCGGGCCGCTGTATCACGAGGTCCGCGCATCGGTCGGGGAGGTGACGGCGCGACGCGACGAGGCGCTGCTTGCCGAGCAGAATCGCCATGAGCGGATGCGTGATGCACTGCTGCAGTCGGCCGCAGAATACGAGCGGGCCGAAGCCGAAAACATTGCGCGGTTGACGATCAACCCGGCCGACAGGTAGGGGAGCGCGGTGTTGGAGTCCGTGCAAGACACAGCGGTGGAGGTCTTCGAGGCAACCAGCCAGGATGAGACGATCATCGTCGCTGTCAACCGTCGCGGGGGCTCCATCGGCGTGCAGTTGGAACCCGAGGCGATGACGCTGGCCGACGAGGAATTAGCCGCGCGGATCATCCGACTCAACACCCTGGCTTACCTGAGGTCACAGCTGGCGATCCGGCTGGAGATGGAAAGCAACCACGTGGAGAACGTCGGTTCGTTCCTGCCGACGGAGGATCAAGTGGCCGCGTTTGCGATGACTATCGACTTCTAGAAAGTGCGAGGGGGGCAGTACACATGGCGGGTGTCAACGGTGGGGGATCACCGCTAGATGTCTCCCAGGCCGGGTTGGCCACGGTGGCCCTCACCCTGAATACAGCAGCGGCCAGCCTTGCCGCCCTGGCCTCAGCCGCACCCGTTCACGCACCACTGGCCGCCGACGAGGTCTCAACCAGCGCTGCCACCCGCCTCACTGAGCACGGCAGTGTCCTGTCCAGTCGAGCAGCCGACGGCGCCGCGGTACTGGCAGCAGCCGCTCAAGCCGTCGCGGCCGCCGGCATCAACATGGCCGAGACCGACCAAGCCAACGCCACCGGGCTCACCCTGACGGGCTACACAGCCCCCCATGTAGGAGGTCCGGCCAGTCCCGGGGCCGCGAAAACTAATGCGGTAGCTGTCAATACGCCGATAGCGCCGATGGCACCACGCCCCGGCGAGGTCACCGCGGCCCTCATTGAAGCGGGCTGCGCCAGCACCGGAACCACCTTCACAGCCGCCTGCCATGCCTATGAGCGTGCTTTCGAAACATGCGCCGTGGCCACACGAAACGCCGAGAACGCGGTATCTGCCGCCATCACCGGGCGCACCGGCCCGCGGCTGTCGGCGGCGCTCAACAAGTTCGCCGCCTGGGCCGATCAGATGGCCAACCATTCGAAGGCTCTGGCCCAAAGCGCTCAAGCCCATGGCGACCGCTTCCAAAGCACCCAATACGACACACCGCGCACTCAGCAGTTCACCAACACCCGTCAGTCATTGACACAGGCTCAACTGCTCAATCTGCGCACGGGTGGGATGGCATCAGGATTGGTTACCCAGTACGCGGGCCACCTGCAGCAGCTCGATTCCACAGCGACCAACGCCGCAGTGTCCTACCACCTGGCCGAGCTCCCGCAAACCCCGCCGCCACCACCACCGGTAGCCGACATCGTCGCCGACGGCGCGACACCGTCGGCGGAACAAGCCGGACAACCCGGCGAGCGCAAGGCCGACCGCACCGACGCCAAACCCGACGACACCGCCAGCACCGACCCCACCACCGCAGAGGGTGCCGCCAGCGTCGACGACGCGGCGCTGACCGACCTGGCAGCCGACCCGCTAGCGGCCGGTGACCCGGACGCGTCACCGTTAGGCGGCGACCCGATGCAGCAGGTCGCTCCGATGGCCGCCATGCTGCCGTCGATGCTGGCTGGCTCGCTCGGCGGCGCAGTCGGTGCGGTGACCAGCGTGCCGCAGAAGATCGGCGAACAGGTCATGGGCGCCGCCCAGCAGGTCCTGCAAGGCGCATCGGCCAGCTTGAACACGCCCGAAGATCTCGGACTCAGCGACGACTCCCTCGATCCTGCCGGCCTGTCAGGACTCGGCAGCGGCCTTGGAGGTGGTGGCGGCGGGGGAGGCACTGAGCCGGCCGGAGTGAACACCTCGCTACCGCCATCGAGCGGCGGTGCGCTTGCCGCCGCTTCCGCGCCGTCGACGGGCCCAACACTTCCCACCAGCGCCGGGGCTCTGCGACCTCCTGCCCAAACCGCTGTGCCCGGAGCTGGAATGGGCGGCATGGGCGGCATGATGATGCCGCCCCCGATGATGGGCGGAATGGGCGGCGGCGCGGGTGCAAGTCGCCCAACCTCACCTCCCGACAAGACCGTGAAGATTCCCGAGGCACCCAACGAGGAGCCGGTCAAAGGCGAAGTCGAGCGCCGACAGACCGTCACCGTCGACGACAACACCAACACCACGACAGAGAGCAGCGGCCCCCAACCGGGCCGGCCACGCCGACGTGTCGTGGTGCCCACCACCGAGTCCGAAGGTGAACCCAAACCGTGACAACCTACAGCTCCGACGCCGAACTTGTAGCCCGAAACTTCGCCCGCATCGAACGGGTCCAACAGACGCTGCGCGACATCAAAAAGCAGTGGGCGGCCATCGATGTCCACATGGAAAGCCCCGACGGTGACGTGCAGCTCTCCGTTAACCACCAGGGCCGGCTGATGTCACTGTCTCTGGCCCCTGGGTGCACCAACCGCTACACCAACGAAGCTCTGGAGCAGCTCATCAGCACCACCATGAGCGCCGCAGTCAAAGAGGCATACTCCGAACTCGACGAAATCGAGGAACAAGCCGAAAAAGCCGCACTCGCCGCCGCCGAACTGCTCAATGAGCAGTGAGGACGCGGTACCCCAGATGAACGACGTGTTCAAGCTGAGCGAGGCATCCAAGTTGTGCGGGATCAGCATCGGAACGTTGCGCCTGTTGATCGCCGACGGGCTTCTCCCAGCGACCCGAACCTCCAACGGCCATCCGCTACTACCCGCCGACGCACTACCCACCTGGCAACAATGTCGAACGCTGCTTGAGCAACAACGAGACCGCGCGCTGCAGCGCGCCGCCCAACACGTCCGCCGGATCCAGGTGGAGATCGAGGCCGTCGGCAACGACATCGCCGAAGCGCTCGAGAACCCTCGGCTTCCCCTCGGTGCCGACCTCGTCTCGGCCAACAGCCACGCCTCCCACGGCTCGGACACCGCGCTCTCTGCGTCACTGCGGCAGTTGGATTTTGAGCGCCTGCAGGTCGCCGTGTACGACCGTGCCCTCAGGGACATCGCCGCGCGCGACCGCGCCTAACCACATCTGCCCGCGGTCAACACCAACACAACGTGGTCACCACTGCCGAAACCAAACACGAACTCTACGAAGGGAACTGCCCGTGACGACAGCCATTGAGAACATGCGTGCAATCGCAGCGAGCCTGGATTCCCCAGACCCCGACGATCAAAACCGGGCGATAGACCAACTGCTGTCCATCAGCAACGACTCGTCGTACGAGACAGCGATAGCGGCGATCGACTTGTGCTGTGCCGGGCTACGCCAGCCATCATCATTCGCGCGGGCGGCCGCGTTGCACCGATTGTTCTGTGACCTACTTCCTCGGCTGCTGCGGAAGACGGGTACCTATGCTGGCGCTGATCTGCGCCGCGCGGAATTCTCTTCCGCCATGTTCGACGAATGCGACCTTCCAGCCGCCGACTTCGCGGGTGCTCGCTTCGGCAACGGCACCAGCTTCCTGAAATCAAAACTCGTGGGAGCCCGGATGACCGGCGCGGTAGCGGAGCTGGAGACAGTCTTCGCGGCCGCACAGCTGCCTGGTGCCCACTTGGCCGGACTCTGCGCGCCCAAAGCCAACTTTGCGGGGGCCGATCTCAGCCACGCCGACTTCACCACAGTCCAACTGCGCGACGCGAACTTCGGTGTAGCGAACGCGCCGGGTGCGGTTTTCGTCGGCGCGGACTTGTCCGGTGCCGACCTAAGCGGTATGGACCTGCGAGGGGCAAACCTGGCCGGCGCGAAACTCGATGGCGCAGAGCTCAATGAGGGACGTGAGGAAAGGATCACCGACTTGCGCGGAGCCAACCTGGCTGGCGCCAGCTTCAATGGCGCGCGGCTGATACGCGCTGATCTACGGGGCGCTAACTTGGCTGGGGTCAACCTGGAGTTCGCCACGATCGTCGGAGCGGAGCTGCACGGCGCGATCCTCGCTGACACTAAGATTTCATCGAGCAGCGTTCTGTTCTGAGGTTGCTACCTTGGAGTTTGACGAGCTGCTGGCCTGCACCCCATCCTGGACGGCAGCTCGTCGTAATCCGTGCGACTACTGGCCCAGTTGGTAGGGGGTCAAGGAGAACGCCACATTGTTCTGGGCGGCGTACGCTGCCACGTCCATCGTCCGGATTCGGGTGTGCTGCCGCAGCCGCAGCAGCGCCGGCCAAGTGATCGGCCCCGTCACCAGAGCGTTGGTCAGGGCAGTGTGTGCAGCGGGATCAATCGTGCGTCCCAGCAGGTCTTCATAGGTGCGGCCACTGTGTGCCACAGTCACCCATCCCCACCCCTGCTCGGCGGCAAAATGCTGCCCTGCTTGGCTTTTCAGGAGATTGTCAGTCACCGCCATTTGCGATAGCGGCTTGACCTCGACCAACAGCATTCTGCCATCAGTCAGCATGACGAGCAGATCCGGAATGTAGCTGCTGCGGTATCCATCCGCTCTGGAATAGGAGACTTCACACGGCTGCTCTTGATAGCTGTGAACACGGGCGCTGCGCTCGGCAATCATCAAGGCGGCCTCTTCTAGCAAGGAATCGAATTCCACCATCCTGTTGAGCTTTTCGGAGCGAAACCAGCCGCTATAGCCGACACGATCGTTGCCCGTGGGTGCGCGCTGGGAATAGATCGGAAAAGCTACATCGGACAACGGCCGCGTGCGGGCCGGCCAGACCGCATTGGCGATCCACTTGTCGAGGCACTTTTCGACCGCTGCCTGCCGCTGCTGCTCACGCGCCTCTTTGCGGACCTGCTTGCGACGGTAGGCGAGATACTCGACAGTCAAGTCGCTGAGATGCTCGGAACGTGCGCGGGAATTCCCGACCATGAGTGCCACCGCTCGGACCAGCCATGGCGGCTGGCAGCGGAACTGAGATTCCGCACTGTCGGTGAGCCGTGCGACCAGCGTGTGGTCAGAGTGCTCGGCAAGAAGATCAACGGCCAAGGCGAGCGTCTCGGCCGCAGCTCCAGCCCGTGCCGACCGAGATCCTATGCGCGCCAGCGCTTTGGCTTCCAGTTGCCGGACTCGTTCCCGCGTGATTCCTAGTTCGTCGCCGACTGCTTGCAAGGTGTTGGCCCCGTCGATCAGGCCCAGGCGACGTAACACGATGTAGCGCTGGCGATCGTCGAGGAGCTCGCTGGCGGCTTCGGCCACAAGCTGTCCCCACAGTTCAGTGGCCAGTTCTGCATCGAGACGTAGTGTCGATGGCCACGCGAAGGTGCTCGGGGGTGGAACCGTCACCGACAGCGCGGGTTTCGGCTCGGGCGGTCGCCGGGATGTCGCAGGGTCAGCTTTTCGGGCGGTTGTGTAGAGACTCCACCAGTCCGGGTCCGCAGTGGGATCGGTGGAGCTCAGGTCCTGGCAGAGCAGCTTCCAAGATTCGCTGCTGGCGTCCGGCCGGCGATCTGGGGTGATCAGCCGGTGCGCGACGGCAACGAGCGCCCCGGGGGTGCGGCCGAGTGCTCGAGCGATATCGGGCCGGCTGGTGCCGCCACGGATGTGAGCCACCATGGCGAGGAGTTCCTCTGGACTCCATCGTTCACCCTGCCGATTCTCCATTCGATCACCCCCGCGTCGCACCGTAGGCGACCGCACCGACACTGTCTCCCGCGATCGACCAGGAGGCTCACCAAAAACGCTGCGTTTCCGAGTTTGGTCGCGCGTCATTCCTACCGTGGTTGCGCGAGCCCGAATCAGCCGCTGGTAGTAGCCACATGTCCTAGGTCACCGCTACGGTGGATGCATGAGCGAGGGGGCGTCAACGCAGGTCGGACAGGCTACGGCAGGTCCGCCGTCGCCGTGGGCACCCCCCCGCGGACCGGCGCAGCCCGCAGTTGCCGCCGCCGGACCGGCCCAGCCCACCGTTTCGCTACCTCCCCAACCTCAGCCAGGAGCACCTATCCCAGCGCCAAGCGCGCCGCCGGCAACGTCTAGCAAACACACCCCTAAGGTGGTGTGGTGGCTCTCGGGCGGGGCGGTCGTCCTGGCCGTCGCTGCGGTCGCGATGGGTGCACTCGCGTGGATGCGCCCAGACCCGGCTCCCATCACGACAACGGTGAACCCCGCGGCGCCCACCTACAGTGAAGAGGAAGTTAACGCCGCGCGCGACGATGCCTGCGCTGCGGCCAAATCGGTCGTTGCAGCCGTGTACGAGGCATCGGGGCCGGTGGTCGCGGCGTTGCCCAACCGCGACAGTCCCGAGTTCAAGGCCGCGCTGGCCAATGAGCAGGCCGTCGTGCTCGTTGAGATGGAGTATCTGCGGCTGCACACACCGCCGGCCACCCCGCGTGAGATCGCTGATCCGCTCAAGGAATACATCGACGCCACACTCGCCGTACTCGCTGCCGACACCAACGGACAAGACCGCGAACTGCCTGCACGGCAGACTCAGACGGCCATGGACAAGGCTTGGGAAGCCTGCAAGCGGTAAGGGGGAGACGAAATGCCAGCAGTTACCAACAGCAAGCCAATCGATCTTGAGCCGATACGGGCACAGGCAGCGAATGCGTCAGCACCCAGCATGGCCCTCACTGCCAGCACCCAGGCCGCCGCAACCGGATCGACCAGCGCGGCCACAGCGTGCACCGCGGCCGCATCGATGTGGGCCGGACTAGCCGTCGCTGTCGTCGACGACGAAGCCACCCGCCAAGGGATCATCGCGAGCGGACAACGACGATTCCTGCGGTTCTACGCGCACAAGACCGAGGCTGTGACAACGCTTGTGACAACCGATGACGAAAACAGACAAGCGTTGACGCTTCTACCCGGCGGGACGGTGGCGGTATGACCACTTACGCGACACCAGCAACTCAGCCGACCATCCAATACGGTGTGCCGCCTGTATCTCCCCAGCCAGGCAACATCCCACCGCGTGCCGCTCCGGCGACCCGATCCCGCAGCCGTGGGATTCTCGCTGCTACAGGTGCATTCATCCTTGCGCTAGGCGCGGCGGTAGTGACCGCTTTTGTGTTGGCGCATCCGGTCAAGCCTGCCGAGCAGACGGTCACCGTCACTCCTCCGAGCCCGGTCACGTACAGCAGCTCTGAGATTCAGTCGGCGAAGGCCGCTGCTTGCTCGGCATGGGACAAGGCCGCACGCACAACAGCAATAGCGAGCAAGGCGAGTGCGGCCGCACTCGAACTGGAGCCGAACTCGCAAGCCCCCGGCAGTGCAGCAGCTCTAGCAGCTGAGAAGCGAACTGGGGTTTCTGCAATGTCCTATCTGCGGAGCGCTATTGGGCCCGCCACCCCAAGTGAAGTGGCAACCCCAATCGAAAACTGGATTGCCGCCAGTTTCGATGAATTGCATGCGATGAATCAACGTGACTGGAGCGAGGCCGACAGAGCCCGGGTGCGGGTCAACAACTTGGTGGACGTGATCCTGCCAGGGTGCGGGTTGCGCTAATGCCGGCCGTTGGGGGATCGGCGGGATCGTATAGGGCACTGATCATTACGCCCGACATGGTGCCTCCGCCTGCCGAGGAGTGGGACGCTCGGGCCGAGTTTTATCGGTCCGGCGCGACCACTTGGGACGGCATACATCAGCAGATTGTTCGTGACAACGCGGAGTTCCGTGAGGCGGCCCAGTCGACGGGGTTCGATGCGGCCCATGAGGCCGGTGCCAAAGTCGCCGAGGAAGCGAAGACGATCAGCGAATGGCATGACGGCGTGGCCAAGAAATGCGACGGGATCGCGACCGTACTACGCGAGACCTCAGCTGGGCAGGATCAATTGGTGCGTGATGCCGACGCGGCTATCAGTTCGGCGAAGCTGCCTGGGGAGCGTGAGGCTCTTCAGTTGACTTACCATACGCAGGCTCGGGTTCAGACGGGCTGGGGCGTCGAGGCGGCGATGGCGTTGCACACGTCGTTCAAGAAAAGTGCCGAGAACACCCGCGCCATGAGCCTTCTCACGAAGTGGGGGGACCTTCCTGGCTCGCCGTCGGCCGACCCACTCGACAACAAATCACCAGGCATCAGCCAGGACGAGGACCCTTACAGTCACACAGCGAAACCGGACCTTAGGGACGAAAAAGCACATCCTGCTCCAGAATTGCTCGGCGACGGCAAGCCAGCGACTCAATCTGGCATTGGTGGCGGCGAAGGAACAGCCGCACCAGGTGTAGTGGGGACGCCGCCAACACAGTCACCTGTAGCGGGTTCACCTCGTCAGGCGTCGCCACTCGGTAGCGGTCTTTCGTCAATGCCCAGTGGTGGTGGGATGCCTGGTGGCGGCGGGGGGATGTCGTCTGGTGGGATGCCTGGTGGCCTGGGGGGCGGTGGTCTTCGCGGGTTGTCGGGGAATCCGTTGTCGGGCGGGCTGGGCGAGTTGCCGGGGTCGGCGAGTGGTTTGTCGGGTCCTGCCGGTGGTGTTTCTGGGGCCGGGTCGCCGGCCGCGGCGTTTTCTCGTGGAATGAACACCGGTGGGGCGATCGGTGGCGGGTTGCCGTCGCCGCCGCCCTCAATGCCGTCGGGCGCTTCGCCGGCCTTGTCGCCGGGGACTGCGATGCCCAGTGTTCCGGCCGCGGGGAGCGGTGGTGGGGCAGCGCCGGTTTCGGCGCAGCCGGGTATGGTCTCGCCCGCGGCTCCTGCGGCTCCTGCTGCGCCTGCGGGCACGGGGACTGGTATGGGTGCTGGGGCTCCAATGATGTTGCCGCCGGGCGGGATGGGGCCTCCGGCATCTGCGGTTCCCCCGCCGTCGGCTGTCACGATGCCGGCGAGCGCGGTCGGTGCTGGTAATGTGCCCTCGACTTCGGTGCCTGCTTCGCCGGGCGGGGCGGGTGCGACCTTGATTCCGGCGAGTGTGGTGGCTGCCGGTCAGACTGCTGCGGCGCGGGAGCGTCGTGAGTCTGCGGATGCGGCTGCTGCCAAGGAGTTGGCTTGGAAGCTGCAGCACGCGTCGCTGTGCGTGAGCTATAACGCTATCGATTGGGCGGTGGGAGTTTTTCGGTCACCGAGCGGTACTGAAACGGTGATTACGTCAAATGATGGGGCGAGTTACATTCCGTATGGGGTGTACGTTCCTCGGTCTGCGAGGCTGTTGGCTTCAGATCCATTGGTGGATGAGCATTTTCGACAGTTGTGGTTCGGGTGGAACGATCCGGCTCGTGTGCTCGTCGAGTATGCGAGGTTACGCGCGGGTAGCGGATGGCGGCTGGTGGCTGCGGCGACGACGGGGGCGGTGACCGCGCTGCGGGATGAAGGTGTAGAGCATCCGCCGACATGTTCGCGTGAGACGAATCCTCTTCTGCGGGGGGAACGTCCGGTTACCCCGCCGACGCTGGATGGGATGCACGTGCATCGGCTCAGCCTTGTATGGCCCGACGTTTATCCACGACTTCTTACGGTGATGGACGCGCAGTCGGTATATCAAGAACGGATCGTCAACGCGGTCACGGCTCTCATGCTTAATGCGGCCACGACCCAGACGATGGCGGTGCAGGGTGGTATCCCTGATTCGTTTCGGCGCATCTGGTTGTCGCGCGGGGGCGGTCCGGAACCGAATGCGCAGGAATGGGCTGCCTACGATGCTGAGGTTTCGACGTTCAACATGCTTGTAGCGATGTCGCGGCCAGGGTTCATGGGTGCTGGTGACCCGCGTGAAACTGTGGACGAACAGCGCATCTACGAGGCGCATTGGTTGGTGGCTCGGACAGCTGAGCATGTTGGCGGTTGGGCACGGCGCCCGCTTCCATTGCCTGATATGTGCTATGCCGCACTGACTTTGGGGCGTTCGGGCATCCGTGAGCTGATGGAAGAAGCATTGGTAAGCGTCGAGGAAGATCTCCGGGTTTAGCCGGTTGCACTTGAGGACCAGCCAGGGGTTGGCGGCTTCTCGAACAAGTTCTCAGTCAATTTGGCTGCGGTAGTGGCTGTGTCATTGTTTTGCGCGGTACGGTTCGTGGGTGCCGTTGAATTTGGCGTCTAAGACACAGGTATCCGGGCATTTCTTCTTGCGCCGGAGGTTGGGGTTTGCGTTTCAGCGCAGGTCGGTTCGCATGCAGACCGACCGAATGCGCACACATCGATTGATGCTGATGATTTCGGCGTTGGTGGCTTCGTTGGTGTGTGTGGGGGCGTTGGTGGTGGGCTGGCTGCGGCCGGCTGGGTTGGTGAATGACTCAAAGATTGTGGCCGACCGAAAAACGGGCACGATTTTTGTGTCGGTGGACGGTCGGTTGCATCCGACGACATTGTTGTCCGCGCGTTTGATCGCGGGGGAACCGTTGGAGCCGACGTTTGTCAGCCCGGACGATCTTGCGAAGTGGCCCCGGGGTCCGGTTGTCGGGATCGAGGGTGCGCCGCTGGAGCCGCCGGTGGTGCAGTCTCCGGAGATTTCGCGGTGGGCGTTGTGCGACACCGCGTCTGATTCGTTGAGCGCCCGTCCGATGGTGACGGGGATCAACGGCGAGTTGACGTTGCAAGATCGGGCGCGTGAGCTGCCAGGTGATGCCGCGGTGGTCGGCGTTTTCGACGGCCAGGCGTATGTGATCAGCGGTGGAGTTCGTATGGCGGTGGACTTGGCGGAGCGGGCAGTGACGGGTCCTCTGGGTTTGGATGCGGGGGGGCCGCCGGTGGAGTTGTCTCGGGCGTTGGTGGATGCCATTCCGGCGGGCCGGCCGTTGGTGGTGCCTGCGGTGGCTCGGGCGGGGGAGCCGACCGCTTTGGACTTGGGTGTTCCTGCGGTGATTGGTTCTGTGGTGGTGTCTCAGGATGTGGCCTCGGGTACCGACCGGTTCTATGTGGTGTTGGCCGATGGGGTGCAGCCGGTGTCATCGGTGGTGGCAGCGATGCTGCGTCAACGTGATTCGTTCGGGGCGGCGCAGCCGCCGCGGGTATCACCGGATGTGTTGGATCAGATCCCGGTCCGTGAGGCCCTGGATGTGGCCGGGTATCCGCGGGAGCCGTTGAAGGTGCTGAATTGGCGCGCCGAACCGGTGTTGTGTGTGGCGTGGGAGCGCGGAGTGTCTGACCGTGAAGCGCGCCAACGTTTGTTGGTGGGGCGGGTGTTGCCGATGACCGCCGATCAGGAAGCGCACCTGGTGCCGCTGGTGATCAGCGATGCGGACCGGGGGGTATTGGCAGATCGGGTTTTGCTTTCTGATGGTGCGGCGACGTTTGTGTCGACGACGGGGGCGAGTCCGGATTCTGCTCGGCGGGAAACGATGTGGTTGATCAACGAGTCGGGTGTGCGTTATGGCGTGCCTTTTGACGGGGACTCGGCCTCGGCGCTGGGGCTGGGAGCGGACAAGTTGCGGTTGGCACCATGGCCGTTGTTGCGGGTGTGGCCGGCCGGGCCGGAATTGTCCCGCCAGGCTGCGATGACAGTGCACGACACCGTGGCTGGGCCTGCGGCACCGATGACGAAGCAGGGAGGGTAAAGCGATATGGCGACTGTGAAGCCCCGTGAGGGCACGGTGGTGGTGCCGCCGACGATCGGTGGCCGTGAGTCGGTGGGTGAGCCGCTGGAGGCGCCGCGCCCGCTGCGCCGAAACGTCGGGCAGATCCTGCTGATGGTGGGCATGGGGGTGGCGTTCCTCGGGATGATGGCGCTGATGCTGACCCAGACCGGGTTGCGGAACGGGACGATGGGCATCATGTCGCTGTTCTTCCCCGTCATGATGATTGTGTCGATGGTGTCGTATGGGTTTATGAACCGCGGGGGCGGCGGCGACAAGCAGTTGACGGGATCGCAGTTAGAGCAGGCACGGCGCGACTACTGCATGAAGCTTGACGAGAGCCGTGACAGAGTCCAGGCCGCTGCGCGCGCCCAGCACGCTCAGTTCGAGTATTTGCATCCTGAGCCGGCGCTGCTGCTCGGTTTGGTGGGGTCGGCTCGAATGTGGTGCCGCACACCGGATCATCGGGTGTTGAAGATTTGGTTCAGCCACGTCCGGATGGGGCTGGGTACCTCAAAGGTTGTCAAGGAGCTCGAAACCAGTGAGCTGGGGCGACGCGAGGACTACGAGCCGGTGACCTATGACGCGTCTTCGGCGTTCCTGCAGACTCAGAGCAAGCTGCATCACGCTCCTAAGCCTGTGTCTCTGCGCAACATTGCGGGGATGGCATTGGTTGCCCGCGACGATATGGAGCCGGTGTACGGTCTGGCCAGGGCGATGATTTGCCAAGCGGCGGTTGCTCATTTACCGCGTGATTTCAAGATCATGATCGTCACCGACAACATTGAGCGTTGGGAATGGTGCAAATGGTTACCGCACTGCGCGCACCCGACTCTGCGTGATCGAGGTGGGCCGGTCCGCATGGTGTGGTCGACTGGTGAGCAGATGGACGCCGCCGTCGGTGCCGAGCTGCATGGGCGGGAGGCATTCCGTGCGGGACAGGCCATCGCGCCGCATTGGCTGGTGATCGATGATCGGCGCCGTCGTGGCGATGATCGCCAGCATTGGGAGACCCTGACCCGGGCAGGCGGTGTGGCGGGGGTGACGTTCGTTGCGCTGGCCGACGAGCCGGGGCGTGGTTTCGGGTTCGGTGAGGCTACGACCTATCTGGTGGACAGCCAGCAGGTGACGCTAGGCGGCCAGTGGTATTGCCGCCCGGACTATCTGGATGAGGCAACTGCCACGGCGCTGGCCCGCAAGATGGCCCGCTACCGGGTTGAGGGTGAGCGGTCGCGGGAGGTGATCGATGACAACATTGTCGATGCTGACCTGTACAAGATTCTGGTGATCGACGATCCCGGCAACTTGGACGTCGAAAAGCTCTGGCGTGCAACGTTGGCTGGACCACCTTACGAGGATGAAGGTCATAAGAATTCCAAGTGGCTGCAGTTCCCGGTTGGAGTGGACTCAGCCGGGGCGCCGTTGATGTTGGATTTCAAGGAGCCTCACTTGGGCGGCATGGGCAACCACATGGTGATTGCGGGCACCACGGGGTCGGGTAAGTCGACATTCATCACGACGCTGATCCTGTCGGCCGCGCTGACGCATTCGCCCGAGACACTGGTCTTCGCCGTCTTTGACTTCAAGGGCAAGGCGACGGCGGACCAAGTTTCTGGACTGCCCAATGTCGTTGCCGCCATGGGCAACCTCGAGGACGACTCGCTGTGGATCGAGCGTATGGGCGATGTCCTCTACGGCGAGTTGGATCGACGCAAGAAGCTCTTGCATAGGGCTGGGGTTAGCGAGGTGGCGGAATACGAGTACCGGCGGATTCACCTCGGTCATCGGCTGGAGCCGATGCCGGCGCTGATCGTCGTCATCGATGAGTTCACCCAGATGTTCATCGATTTCCCGGAGTCGAAGAAGATCGTGGACGAGGTCGGTCGTCAGGGTCGCTCCCTGCATGTCGGGATGATCCTGGGCTCTCAGCGGCTCGGCCATGAGATGCAGGGTGGCATCATGGCCAACATTCCGATCCGGGTCGGTTTGCGCACGCTGGATGCCGCGGAGTCGATGTCCATCATCGGCTCCGATGAAGCCAGTCATCTACCCGAAAAGCCCGCTGGCGCGGGGCTGCTCCGGGTGCAGGGGCGTGACCGTCTCGTTCGGTTTCAAACATCGTTCATGCGCAAGATCTACCATCCGCCGCGGCGTATTGCGCCCGAGGTGGTGCGGACCCAAGCCGGGTATATGGCTCCCGAGGTCTTCACCGCCGCCCCGATGGCCGCGCTGACGGCGCCAGTCGCACCCCAGCCTGTCGCGGCCATAGCTGACTCCGCCGATACAGTCATGGGACCCGGCGGGATGCCCCTGCGTGAGATCGAGGCGTCGACCGCGTCGTTGCGCGAACAGACCAACGTGCCAGTGCATCAGATGTGGCTGCCACCATTGGCCCCGGTTCCGGTGGACCAATTGGTGCGACAGCTGCGACGCAAGCCGTGGTTTGAGGACTACGGCAAGACTGCGGGGCTGATGTTCCCGGTGGGGATGGACGATCGGCCATTCCGGCACGAGCAGCGGGTTTATGCACTCGACCTGTCATCGGGCAACTGCGCGGTCATCGGGAAGAAGGATTCCGGAAAGACTACCGCGTTGACCACCATGATCACCGGTGCAGCCTTGATGTACCCGCCGAAACGGCTGCAGTTCTACATCATTGGGATGGGCGGGCCGATCATCAATGAGGTCAAGTCCCTTCCTCACGTCGGGTCGTTCGCTCAGGCCGGTGACCGCGAACGTGTGTTGCGCACCATTGCCGAGATGCGGTTGCTCGTTGAAGAGCGCGAGGAGGCGTTCAGCCGTTTGGGTATGGATATCGAGTTGTTCCGGGCACGCAAGTTCGGCGGGGAATCCGGCGAGGTCCCTGATGATGGGTTTGGTGAGGTCTTCCTGGTCATCGACGGGTGGCAGCAGTTCCGCACCACCTTCGGGGATGACTTGGTCGCTGACATTGCGATGATCATGGAACGTGGCAGTTCTCTGGGGGTGCGTGTCATTTTATCCGCTAGTGGCTGGATTTCGGGTGGCATGCCGTCGGGTTTCAAGAACCTTTTGCCGCTCAACGTCGAGCTGGCATTGGGCGATCAGGACGACCCGTCGACGAACAACCGCGACATCGCCAAGAAGGTTCCTTTCGGTGATCGCGAGTACGAGGTGGAGCATGACGGCGTCACCGAGACACGGGTGGAGAAAGTAAGCGGGCGTGGCACCTCCATGGCCGGCTTTCACTTTCAAACAGCACTGCCTCTTGTGGTTACGCCCGACGGACGCACGGTTGGTCCCCGCGACGCGGCCGCCGCTATCGCTCAGGTCAGCGGGGGCCAGCAGGTCGCGCAGGTACGCATGCTTCCGGCCACTGTCACGCTCGATGAAGTGTTCAGCGCACGACGCAGTGCTCGTAGGGGAATGGTGCCGTTCGGGATCTCAGAGGTGGGGCTGGTGGCCGCCGAGCTGGACTTCGAGCGTTCGCCACACGCGCTGCTGGCCGGCAATCCCGAGTGCGGTGTGTCCAACGGTCTGGCCGCTATTGCACGAGCCATCATCCGCTGCTACCGGCCTGATGAAGCCCTCATCTATGTCATCGACCCCAGAAACGCTTTGGTGCGGGTGGTGCAGGGCGAGCACTTGGGCCGCTACCGCACGGAGGACGGAGGCGAAGCAGAGGGCTACACCTACCATGAGGACGCGGTGCGCGCGATGACGACGTATCTGGACCGAGTGGTGTTGGCTCCCCGGTTGCCGCGCGCCGACGCCAGCCAGGAGGAGCTCGCTCAGTCCAAGCGATCATGGTCGGGCCCAGAGATCTTCGTCATCATCGACGATGAGGACATGGTCGCCGGATGGAGCGCCGGGGCGTCGATGTTCCGGGCAGACGGTAAGCCGCCGGCGATGGAGGGACTGACCAAGTACCTCGATCGCGCCCGTGAGGTGGGGCTTCACGTGGTGGCGGGCCGCAGAGTCTCGCCGTGGGGCCATGTCCTTTCCTCTCCGGTCGCTGGCAAGCTCGTTGCGCTGACGTCACCGACGGTCCTCATGGACGGCCCGCGCGAGGAGGGTTACCTGATCCGGGGCGTGCGTGCGAGTCGGCAGCCGGTTGGTCGCGGCGTGTACGTCACCGACAAACTCGCCGCGCCGGTGCAGATCGCGCAGGTGCTGCCGCTGTGATGGATCCTGGGCGACGGTTGGGACGCAGCGTCGATGCAGCACGGCTGGATCTCGGGTTGTCCAAGCAGGATCTGGCCCGGGTGGCCCGGGTAGGACGTTCAACGGTCGCCGATCTGATCAACCGCGGCAAGGTGCCCGGGCGTGAGGCGACGCGTGGACGCATCGAGTCGGCGTTGGGGTGGACCTCCGGGAGTTTCGGGTCGGTTCTTGGTGGTGGTGAGCCGAGTTTGCGGGAAGGCGTTTCGTATCCACCGAGCGGGTCAGTGGAGGTGCTCGTCGAGCATCTGCTGAAGATCGCCGAGGAGGCCAACGCTGGCGCAGCGGCCGCCCAGGCGTTAGGCAGACGGCTCCAGGCGATCGGTGAATTGGCCGAATCAGCAGCCAATCTGGCGCGTAGAAATAGTTAGCTGTCTGAGATTGGGGCGGGGGAGAAATGTCTGCATTGGTGGGGGACAAACAGCGAATAAACTATTGCTTGTGCCGAATGTGGCTGTGCTGGTTGGCAGCCGACGCATATCGGCCTTAGTCTCGGTTCATCAGGTACCTGGCTACTTTTCGGGGAGGCCCATTGTGACCATGTTTATCGATCCAATTGGAGTTGCTGCGCAATCGGTCGCTGAGGCGACGGGCACTGCGACGACGGCGGGCGTGCTTGCCGGGTCTGCACCGGCAATGGCAACTGTGATGCCGATGGGCAGTGAAGAAGTCTCAGCGATGCTGGCTACGGCCATTCAGGCGCACAACGCTCAGTTCCTCGCAGCGACCGGTGTCAATGTTGCTGACCGCGCCCTGTTCGCCAGCGACATCGGGGTCTCGGGTGCGCTGTACACCGCGACCGAGGTCGCCAACACGGCGTCGTTGCTGATCTGATCCATGAGCGTCCAATACTGGGCCCTGACGCCCGAGACCAACGCGATCCGGTTGACCACCGGGCCGGGCCCTGCAGCGCTGGCACCGGCAATCGCCGGTTACGAGACGGCGGGTATCACCCATATGGAGCAGGGTGCCCAGATGATGGTGACGGCTGCGACCACGGCGGCGGGCAGTTGGCAGGGCAGTGGCGGTGCGTCGATGATGGCGGCTGCGGTGCCCAAGTCGGAGTGGCAGGTCGAGGCTGGTGGGCACGCCACGAAAGGTGCTGCTCTGATCGCTGAGGCGGCCGCTGCCCACGCGACTGCGGCCATGTCGACGGTGCCGTATCCGGTGGTGATCGCTAACCGCGTGCGGGAAGCGGCGTTGCAGTCCGCCAATGTTCCCGCGATGGGCACGCTGACACCAGCGATCGTCGAGAGCAATGTCGAATACGGCGAGTTTTGGGCGCAGAACGCCTCCGCGATGACCTCGTATTCCACCGCAGCCCTGGGCATCATTTCGGGTTTGAGTGTGCCGCTGCGTCCGGCGATGGTCACCAGTAATCCGGCGTCCATGGCCGCCGGGGCCTTGTCGCTGGGGACAGGTCTGGCTCAGACGGGTCTTCAGGGTGCTGCCGAGGCCATGGGTGCACCGGCGCAGGCCGCCGGGCAGGTCGCCTCGGGTGCGGCACCGGTGGCGTTGTCGACTGCGACGAGTGCGGGAAACGCCAAGTCCGCCCCCGTGTCACAAGGTGATGGCGCGGTAGCGGGGGCACCGCCGCTGGCGCAACCGGAGGGTAGTGAACTGCTCAGCTCGGGGCAATCGCTGATGGGTGCGGCATCGTCGGCGCCGCAGGCTCTTCAGGGGTTGACTTCGCCGCTGGAGCAATTGACGTCGGTGCCGCAGCAGATCGGCGGTCAGATGAGCGGGCTGCTCGGCGGTATGCCGGGCATGGGCGGCGGTCCTGGCGGGGGCTTGACGGCGATGTCGCCGGGAAGCAACCTGGCGTCGTCGATGGCCGGCGTCAGCGGTGGCTATGGCGGAGGTGGGCCGGTCTCGGCCGCTCTGACCAAATCGACGGGCGGAGCAGCTGGCCCGCTCGGGATGCCGTCGACGTGGTGGGGCCCAGCGGCGGCAGCCGAGGGCCCCGGGGCGACCGGTGGAGCCAAACCCGCCGCCGCGGCACGTGCCGGTGGACCGGTGAGCACGTCGGGCGCACCGATGGGGCCGGGGATGTATGGCATGCCGCCGGCCGGGGCCGCGCAGCGCCGTGATCAGGGCTCACGTGCAGACGACGACACTGCCCTGCCGGTGGTCGTTGAAGACGCAGATGCGATTCCCATCCTGACCGCCGACGGTGTGGTCTACACAGACGGGGGAGGGTGATCGGCAGGCAACCGGCACAGCATGACCATGACAAAAGCACACGGACACAACCACTTACGCAAATGATGGAAGGACAATGAAATGGCTGTTCTGAATACTGATTCGGCCAGGCTGCGGACCGCTGCAAGCCAGCTCGAACGGATCAAGAACGACACGCTTCAGGGACTGGGTCGGTACATCACCATGAACCAGGACCTCACCGGGGCGGCGTTCGGCGGTCAGGCCGCGCTGACCTCGATGCGCACCACCGAAGATGTCGCTAGCACCGGGCGCAACGTGTCCGCGCGTTTCGACTCGGTGATCAACGCGATGAATACCGGTGCGGCCGAGTACGACCGGCAGGAGGCCGAGAACCAGGCCAACCTCGGCAGCGTGTCCACCAGCGCCTGACCCCTTTACCCAGCAGTCTTTTTCGAAGGAGAGTTTCTTATGGATTCACTGCGCTACGACCACATCAAGATGGCCGACCATGTGACGGCCCAGGCCGGCCTGGTCCGCCACCTCAACGACCTGCAGCAGGAAGCGCTCAATGTGCTGGCCCAGACCGCTGACTTCTGGACCAACCACGGCGCCAACGCCTACGCCGAGGCGCAGCGGTCGGTGACCCAGGCGTTCCAGCAGGTGTTCCAGACCATCCAGCGGCACGGAACGGCCGTCGGTGGGGCTTCACAGAATGCCGATGCCTCCGACCGTGCCAACGCTGCACGGTTTGTCGGGATCTGAGCGGACGGAGGAACACCGCATGGGGGCGCAGCTGTCAACAACATCGGAAGGGTTGTGGTTGACAGCTGCGCTTTCTGGTGTCACCCGCCTTCCTGCCGCGCTTCGAGTGCGGCCGGTCGGCGAACTGGAAGCGATGCTGGCCTCACATCCTGGCCTGCAAGCTCTCGAAGAGGCAGGAGTATGTCAGGGTCGAACGTTGGATCCTGATGTGCAGGAATGGCTTTTGACACTGGGCCGCTGCGATGTCGAAGTGTCGATCATGGTGAGCCGACCGGCCGAGGTTGCCGAAGGCCTGGTAGGTCCACCACCAATGTTTGATTCCAGCGTTGATCCGCAGAATGATCCGCTGGGTGCCGCTGAGGCGCTACGAACTTGGCGCGCACACCAACCGGCCGATCGCGCGGCAGTGCTGTGCCGCCGCGCCGGCCAGTGGGTTGTTGCAGCGCGAGTGTGGCAGGGCGGCGACGAACCTCTCGACGAAGTCACCATCTGTCCGCTCGACCGCGACACCACCCTCAGCCAGGCCGTCATGGACGTCCTGGGTGACGAGGTTGCCGCTGATTTCGAGGGCATCAACATCGAAGCGGACCGCCTGCAGCCAGTGCTTGCGGCCTGGCAGGCTGACCCGCAGGGCAGCGACGTAATCGGGGAGCTGCTCAAGCTCGGATTGACGGCACGGCAGGCCCGCGTGATTGTCGCCGTGTCCGATGCCGGGGCGATACGCGCAGCCATCAGTGCCGCCCAATATTCACTGGACGGCCCCGCCTTTGCCGCCACGGGGGCGATGGTGGTCGATACCACGGTGGGGCGTGTGGTCGTGTCATCGAATGCCGCCGATGATCAGCAGCGCTGGATGATGCTGTTTCCGGGCACCGCAGCGCGGGTCGGGCGGGCAGTCAGCGATGTACTGCACGAGCTGCCCAGCGGTGCTGGTTGGGCCCAGCACGAAAGAATTCAGCAATTTCACGCACTCTGATGTGCCTAACGTCGTGGACGACTGAATTATCTGGTTGATAGGCTCAGAGCCACGGTGATATTCACCGGTTCCAGGAGCTTTTGAGCGCTCCCAGGTGAAGATCAGCAGGAGGGCGGGGGTAATGACCGAATCCAGAGATCAACGATTCTTCGACGCGCTGAACAACACAGCGCCACCCAACGACGAAGCCAGATCGGAAGAGGCCACAACCGGCCCACAGCCGATCAACGCGCCACCACCAATCTGGTCCCCGCCCACGGCCGCACCGAACTCCGGATTTGCTGGTGAGACCGACCTGCCGGCAGGGCGGCACCATGTGGACCAGCCGGACGCCGACGGCGACGGCGATGAGGTCACGCCTCCCGCCCCAGTTGACACCGTCTCCCCGGGCGAACCCTTCGGATACCCACACGGTGGGCCACAGGGGATTAACGTTGTACCGCAACGGCTTCCCGATAACGCCATCCCGCGACCCCCCTGGCCCCCGACTGCACCGCCCGAGCCCACCGGCGCGGCCGAACCGACGCCTACTCCGCAGCCGTCTGACGCGAAACATGTTGATGGAGAGCCTAGTTCAGACCACCGGCGCCCGGTCAACCCCATGTGGACTGGACCTGAAAACACTGCGACTCCCACAAATCAGAACTACCAAAGTCCTGATGGCCAGCGCAGTGGATCGGGACCCGCATCGGCCCATGCCGACGGCCCCACACAGTTCATTTCGCGCGAGCTCGTTGAACGTGTCGCGGCCGAGTCTGCCCAGCAGCTTCCGCCGCCGGGGCAGCGGCCCGGACAGCCGGCCGCCGGTCCGCACTTCCCGCAAGGAAACTGGCCCCAACAGCAGGGCCCCGCACCGCAGTACCACCCAGCCGGATCAGAGCACCGACCACTTCCGGGTCCCGAACCGGGTACCGGTGGAGCCAATCCTCCGGAGTGGAACTGGGGAGCTGCCTCGCGCGGCGGCGCCGGTGGCGGCGAGTTGCGCAGCGAGCAGATCTCAGCCTCCGAGTTGGTCAGTCAACGCAAGATCCCCTCGTCAAGAGGGTGGCGAAAGTGGCTGTACTACGGCACATTCAAGCTCATCAACACTGGCGAGTCGCCTGACGAGCAGGTGTTGCGCAACCTGAACGCGACGGTGGCTGGCAACTTGCGTGGCACCTATTCCATCGTCGTTCTGGGCGGCAAGGGTGGAGTCGGCAAGACCACGACGACCGCTGCGGTCGGATCGGTCTTCGCCTGGCTGCGCAACGACAAGACCGTCGCGATCGACGCCAACCCCGACCGCGCCTCGAATCTGGCCGATCGCATCGACCCGACTGCGACCGACTCGTACAAGGATGTGCTTGCCGACCCGAACCTGCGGCGCTACAGCGACATTCGGTCACACGTCGGACAGAACGCTCCGCCTGCCGGCCTCGATGTGTTGAGCAACCGCTACCAAAGTGATCGCGCACCGCTAAACGCCAAGATTTACGTGGACACGCACGAACTCCTGCAGCGCTTCTACACGGTGCTTATCAGCGACTCAGGAACCGATGTCGATCACCCGGTGGTGCCCGGCCTGATGCACAAGGCCGATGCGCTGATCATGGTGGCCTCAACCGCGCCCGACGGCGCCAAAGGCGCGGCCGAACTTATGGATTGGGCCAGCGAAGCCAACTACCACGGTCTGCTTCAGCGGACCGTGGTTGTCATCAACGATGTGCGCGGGCATGAGGGCAAACCTCACCGGCGGATGGTGGAGTCATTGGTGGAGAAGTTCTCCAAGTGGGTCGGCCCTCAACGCGTGTTCGTCGTCCCCTTCGACCCGCATATCGCCTCGGGCGACGTCATCGCGATCGACCAAATGCGTCCGGAAACCCAGCGGCGGTTCCTGGAGATCGCTGCCCGGGTGGCCAGCGGCTTCAACAGCAGTGAGGACCGGCGATGACCCCAACCGACTCGACCAACAGCCAGTCGGCCACTCCCGCATTGTGCCGAGTGGGTCTTCTGTTCGGTGACGACTGTGAGAAGGACTTCTCCCTTCCCTCCGGTGTTGCGTTGGTTGCCGTCACCGAGGACCTCGTCGCACGCGTCAATGACGTCTTGAGGGAAAAGAGTCGTCCGCTGCTCGATGCTGAGCAGACCTACCGGTTGTGCCGGGCTGACGCTCGACCGCTGGACCCGCAGAAAACCCTTGACGAGTGCGGGGTTCTCGACGGTGAATTGTTGTGGCTGTTGCCGGTGGAGTCCACCGAAACCTACGAGCCGGTGACCGAAATGGTGTCCACTGCTCTTTCCCGCGCTGCCAAGGAACTGCTGGGCGTCGTGACTCCCGAAACCGGCCGCAAGGTCGTCGGGTGGTTGGTGGCTGCGGCGGTGGGGTGGGCGTGTCTGATCCTGACCAACTGGTGGTGGAGCAGCGGTGGAACGGACAGCCACTTTGGCTGGATCGGCGCGGCCACAGCATGGGCATTGCTGGCGGTGACGATCGCCGCAGCCCGCGGACTGTCGCGGGCCAGCGCCGATTCCCCTGCGACCGCGCAACGGCAGGCGGCAGGCCAGGCATTGGGCTGGACCGCGCTTATTCCCGCGGCTGCAGGGGCAGCGATGTCGCTGCCCGGAACTCCCGGTCTGTGGCATGTGGCGGCAGCGATCGTTGCCGTCATCGTCGGAGTGATTGTGCTGGCGGCCATTTGGCGTAGCCACGTGGTGGCCACGACGGCAATCTTGACTGTCGCGGCGTTCGCGTTCATGGCGGCCATCGTCGGAGCCTCCGCGTGGCAGGTGCGTCCGGAGCGGGTTGCGGTGATCGCGCTCATCGCGGTCATCGTCGCTGTGACCTGGGCGGCCTCGACGGCGACCGCCGTGTCGGGTGTGCCCACACCGCTATTCCCGTCGGTGACCAACTATGGAACCTACGAGCATGTGCCCGGCCAAGATTCGGGCACCGTGTCCCCGGTGGGCCCGACCGGGGTCGTGAGCTCCGAACAGATCCGTAACTGGGTGCTGCGCGGAAACAACACGATGACGGGCCTGATGGTCGGCTTAGCCGTCGTGACGATCATCGCGGCCCGATATGCGGTGGTGCCTGGACAGCCTGGCGGCTGGCGCTACACCGCGTTCGTGGGTGCGGTGTGCGTGATTCTCGTGCTGCGGTCACGGTCCTTCGTCGATCGCTACCAGTCGGTCACGCTGATGGTGGCTGGTGTGGGCGGGGCCGCGGTAGTGATCGGCCGATATGCCGCTGCTGACGCCACCGATGTCACTATCGCGCTGGTGTGCACGGCGGTGACACTGGGAATCGCGGTGCTGGCGCTGTTGTCCGCGCTGGTGGTTCCCTATCGCGAGTTCAGCGCTCCGATACGGCGATTCGTCGAGTTGATCGAATACCTCTTGCTGCTGGCGCTGCTGCCGTGGGCACTGTGGCTGCTCAATCTGTATCCGGTCATCCGCAATGCGGTCAGGCACGGGATATGACACCGCGACGCCTGAGGGTGGCTCTGCGGACCAGCGCGGCCTTTGTGGGTGCGGCCGCACTCGTGGCTGGCACCAGCGTGGGTGTCGGCTGGGCGGTCGTGCCGCCGGAGGTGCCGCCGGGGCCGGCGCCGGCGGACCCACCGCCCGGGCCGGATCAACCGATGCGCCAAGCCAGGGCATGCACTGTCACCGGCGTGGTTCCCGGCAGCGACTTCCGTGAGCTGCCCCCGGCGTTGGCATTGATGGATATGCCCTCAGTGTGGAAGGAATCCACTGGGGCGGGAACGGTCGTCGCCGTTATCGACACCGGGGTCCAGCCGTCGAAACGAATGCCTCACGTGGTGGCCGGCGGCGACTATGTGATGGGCCAATACGGGGACGGGCTGTCTGACTGTGACGCTCACGGGACGCTGGTCGCCTCACTGATCGGTGCCGCTCCCTCGGGTGCGCCGCTGCCGGTCCGGCCTGCGGGCGCTGTGATCGCCCCGCCTCCACCTGGAGCACCCGCGCCCGAACCTGTTCCGCCTCCTCCGCCGCCGCCGACGGTCACAGTCACCAAGACCACAACGGCCGCGCCAGCTCCTCCTCCACCACCACCGCCACCGCTGGAGCCCGCGTGGGCACCCGCCGGTCTTGACCAGGCTCCCGCAGCTCCGCAGATCCCTGTACCGCAGGTTCCCCCGCCCGGGGGTGGGCCGGACGGAATGATTGGGATCGCCCCGGACGCGATGATCGTGGCTATTCGACAGAGTTCGCTGCTATTCACCCCCGACAAGCCGCGTCTGGACCAAGACCAGGAGCAGGCACGCCGGGCCGGGGACATCAACAGCCTGGCCCGCGCCGTGGTGCACGCCGCCAACATGGGCGCCAAGGTCATCAACATCTCACTGGTCTCCTGCATCCCGGTGTCCAAGCCGGTCGATCAGGCGGTGCTGGGGAGCGCTTTGCGCTATGCCGCCGTCGACCGTGATGCGGTGATCGTGACCGCGGCCGGCAACGCCGGCACCCAGGGGTGCACGCAAAATCCCGACCCCGCGACAGGTGAGTCCGGGTGGGATGACGTAGTCACCATCGCCTCGCCTGCGTGGTTCGACGACTTCGTGCTGGCGGTGTCAGCCACCGATAACGCCGGAATTCCCCTTCAGGGACAACGCGCTTCGCTGCACGGGCCATGGGTGGACCTCGCCGCCCCCGGCGCTGACATTGTGGGGCTGTCAACTTCGGGCAACGTGATCAACGCCCAAGTGGTCGACGACAAGATCGGCCCGCTCAGTGGATCGTCATTTGCCGCCGCATATGTGTCCGGGGTCGCCGCGCTGGTGCGTGCCAAATTCCCGCAGATGAGCGCACCCGAGGTCATCCGACGTCTCACCGCGACCGCGCATGCTCCCGCCGGAGGCCGAGACAACGCGGTGGGCTTCGGCGTCGTGGACCCACTGGCCGCATTGACGTGGAACGTCGCGCCTTCTGCGCCGCAAGCTCGGGGAGGCACTGAGGCCCCACTGCACGTCCCGCCGCCCCCGCCTGCACCTGATTCCCGCCCTGCGCGCGCGCTGGCTGCGCAGATCGGCGCTGGTGTGGTGATTGTCGGCGCGGTCCTGTGGGCCACCACCGTTTGGCGAAGGAAGAGCAAATGAGAGAACGCACATGGAGTGCACGCCCGGATCTGCACTCGGTCCTGCGCGCGGAGATCACCGCGGCGGTGGGGGTGTTGATTTCGGCCGTGACTGCGGGACCGCTGTGGATCGGAGCGGCAGCCGGTGCGCTGGTGGGCGTGCTGGTGTTCGTGCTGCGCTTCGCGCGGCTGACTCCATGGCAGTGGCTCAAACGCAGTGTCGGCCGGCTCCGCAACAAGGAGCACCATCTCGACTTCGAGGTGACCGAACCTGTCCACGCCGTGCGCCAACCCGCAGAGACCGGGGATAGTGACTCCGGACCGGAAGCCGATCCCGGCGACAGGCACCAGGCTCCGACACCGGCCGCCGGCAGCGTGATCGACATCGACAGCGACGGCCAACCGTTGGGACTGCGAGTCGACGGCCACACCCTGGTGACGATGGTCAACGTCTGGGGCAAGGCCTACATCCCCACGCTGCTTCGTCCACAAGGTGCTGAGACACCGAACACGTTGCCGCTCAGCGTGATTGCCGAGCAGATGCAGCGCTTTGACCTCGGTGTCGACGTCGACGTGATCGCCGAAGGGCGTCGTACGGCCAGCGACAACTATGCGCAGCTATATGCGACCCTGCTGGGTGACCGACCTGCTGCCGGGCAGCGCAGCACCGTCCTGGTGATACGGATGGATACCCGATCTCCTGACACCACTGCTGGATTGATGTGGCGCACCGATACCGGCGCAGCGATCGCTGCGATCACCCGACGGATCACGCGGGCGCTGCGCCAAGCCGGCTGCCGCGCCGAACCGATGACCGCCGCCGATATGCGCCAGGCAGTCATCAACATGCACGGCGGAGCCAAAGAGGACGTTGAAGCTCTCTTCCGCGAGGGATGGAAGGATCTTTCCCATCGCGGATCCCACGTCACCAGCTATTACTTCAGCGCCGAAGACCTTACCCCCGAGCGCCTTTCGGATATGTGGGCCATCAAGTCGGAGCACACGCTGCTGGCTTTGCACCTGCGTCGCGCAGACTCTGGTGTCACCGCTTCAGCGACGGTAAGGTTCACCACCGCCCAGCCCCAGTTGGCGCCGCCCGCAGTCATTCTGAACCGTTACACCGGACGGCAGTGGTGGTCGCTCTCGGCCCTTGTGCCAGGTGCCGACCGCGTCACCGGCATCCCCACACGGCCGCTGAGCTCGGACCTGGACACCGCCGTGGCCATCGGCCCCTCCGGAGTCATGCTCGGCAAGATCGATGACGCTCTGATGTTGATGCCGCTTCGCGACCCAGCTGGGATGACGCGCATCGTGATGGATCCCGACAACGACACCGCGGTCCGTCTGCTCATTCGCCGCGCCGCCGCCAGCGGCGAAGTGGTCGCCGTCTATGACCCCCGTCAACGCTGGACGATGGCCGCTTCCTCCTCACGCATTTGGAACACCGCCGACCATCGCGCCCAGCCGCCTCGCCCTCCAACACTGGTGGTACACAACGGATCAAGCAACCCTTATCCAGGGGCGGCGGTCAGCGTCAGTGTGGGCGCAGGCCCGCGATCAGCCAAGCCCGACATCCGCATCACTGAACGCAAGGGCCGTATCACCATCGGCACCGAACGGTTCACCGCTCGAGTCGATGCCGTGATGTTCCGCAATGAACAGACCTTTCTGAACTAGGTGTATGAGGCCATGACGTTGGCGACGCCTTTAGGCAATCCTGATGCTGGTGGGTGGCCGCCGACGGCTCCATGCGGTCGGTGGTAGTTGAAGTGGATATTCCAGACCTTGAGGGCGTCGGTGCGTTGTTGCTCTGAGGTCCAAGTGCGCGCGTAGAGGAACTCCTCGGCAAGAATACGGTTGTAGCGCTCGACCTTTCCGTTGTGGCGCGGTGTGTATGGCGTGATGCGTTGATGACGGGCGCCGTGTAGTACTTTGGCGAAGTCGTTAGCCCGGTAGCAGGATCCGTTGTCGGTGACAATTCGGTCGATGTGGTGAATTCCGTGCACGGCGAACCACGCTCGCGCCCGGTGCACGAAGCCGATAGCTGTTATGGCCCGTTCATCGGACAGCGCTTCGGTGTAGGCGAGTCGGGAGTAGCCGTCTACGGCCGAGTGAAGGTAGACGTACCCTGCCTTCCGGCCAGCTCTGGTGGCTGAGGCCACAGCTTTCGCCTGGGCGCTGTCTCTGCCGTGTACGCGCCAACCTCCACCGTCTGGGATGCGTCCTACCTTCTTGACGTCCACGTGGACCATGTGACCTGGGCGAAGGGCGTTGATCGTGCGTGGTACTCGATTGGATTGTCCGTCCAGGTCGATGAAGCGTCGGCGATTCAGTCCGAGGTCGAGCAATATTCGTGACACGGTGCGGCGACTGATATCGATATCACTTTGGGTGCGTAGTTCGTGGGCGATGCGAGAAGCTGACCATTTGCGTTCTCGGCGTAGACGCTCGATTGTTTGGACCGTTGGTACTGCGGTGGCGGTTGGCTGGCGGTGGGGCGCCGAGGATCGGTCATGCAAACCCAGTTCACCGTATCGACGGAATCGGTTGACCCACTTCGACGCACATGACCGTGAAATCCCCATCTCGGCGGCGACGTGTGCGATCGGTCGGGTTTGACACCGATGAACCAGTCGGCGGCGCCCTTCTACGGACAAGGGTGCGTTTCTATGCGTCATACGGTCCTCGTCTTCGTATGGGGGCTGCAGGCGAACAAGGGATGGGCCGCCGGATTCGCAGTCAGGACAACACCGCCTCCGGATGGTGATACCGCGGAGTTGCGTCAGCAAGACACCGAGCCCCATCCGCTGTCATGCATGGAGGTAGGAGCGCAAGACGCCGGCTTGGCGTCGAAGGCGGTCGGCTGCTTCGTGCTGGTGTATCGAGCGGTATTGCTCTTCCTGCGTCTCGTACTCGCGCAGGAGGTTTCCAACGATCACGTGGACGTCTGAAATGGCCAGCTCGCGTCTGGGCGCCTCGGTTGATCCGACTCCGGGCGAGGAGTGGGCGAAGGGACCGTCAGCAGATCGGGGCGATCCTGCTTTGGGTGGGATGGCTTCGGCGTTGTCGATCGCGGCGATCATTGTTCGCAGGACTGAGACCGTGTCGGGATGGTGTGATTTGAGCGCGGCGCGAAGGTCGCGACGCACTCCGTCGCGGAAGGCCCTGGAATCCTGCGCGTGTTTCACGGTCTCGCGCCTTGGTTCAGGAAAGTGCGGAGGCCCTCACCGTCGTCGAACAGACCGTGACCCGCGCCGGCGAGAACGTTGATCGATGCCGCGGGCTGCAGGCGTGTCAAGCGTGCGGCGGTGTCGTGCGAGTTGAGCATGCGGTCGCGTGCACCCAACACGACGAAAAGTGGCGCGGCGATGGCTTTTAGGTCATCGTCGGAAAAAATGGGCAACGTGTCGCGGCGGGGACGATAGTTGCGTTGGATCAGCAGCATGTAATCGATAACGGGGTCAGGGATGTGGCCGGGCCCAAGCGCGATCCGTAGAGCGCGAAGCGTTCCACGCTCGCCGAATGGCATAAAGGCCAGTGCTGCGAGGACGGCGCCGTAGCGTTGACGGCCGATTCCGCCCGGGGCACGCAGCGCCAGTCGTTCGACGCGGCCTGGCCGGCGGATCGCGTAATCAGTGGCCAGCCCCCCCCCCAACGACACCCCCACGAAACTAGCGGCATCGACGCCCAGCTCGTCGAGGACGTCGTCGAGCCATAACGCATAGGCATCGGAATCAAGCGGCGGCCGAGATGGTGCGCTCAATCCGGGCTCTCCGATGAGGTCGACCATGTACAGCCGGTGGGTCAGTGACCACCGCGACGCGTCGGCCTGCCAGATAGCGCTGTTGCTCCCCGCGCCGTGCAGCAATACGAGTGGTGGCGCATCGGTGGGTCCGCAGTCTGTCACAAAGGTGTCGCCCTCGCGTGTGGCGACAGTGCGATGCTGCAGCGGCACCGTCCAGTGACGAAGGTGTTCGCGGTAACTCCGCTCGACGGCCTGCTGGCCAGATGGGGAGCGGTAGACGTCGGCATTCACTTGTCGTCCTGACGTGTTAAGGCGCCAATCAATCCGATGACAGCTGTCGTGGATTCTGGGTCGCCGACTACGAAAATGGTGAGACGGCAGGCAGATTCGTCATATGTCGAGTGAACGTCGAGGTGCTCTGGCCGGTTTGAGTCGCTGATCGCTGCAGCAGTGAGATGTGTGGTGATGCGATCCATCATGAGGCGGTCGACGTTGTCGATGTGCACGACGGTAGAGACGTGAGCGCGCGGGCTTCTCGCTGGCTCGTCGGTGACCACGCCGGCGAAGGCGCGCAAGTCTCGTTCGGTGATTCGGTATTGCTTGCCCATCCGCACGGCCGGCAGGCGGCCGTCGCGGACGTACCCGCGCACGGTTCGCACGTGCAGTCCGAGAATATCCGCCACCTGCTCAGCCGAGTACACAGCAACACTCACATCCACAAACTACTCTATCTGCGCCTTTTGCGCTAGATATAGGGAGCGATAGGGAGTTATTCGTACCGGCGCACTTCAAATCCATCATGTGTGGGCACAGCTCGAGTGGGCCGTCAGCCGCCATTCCGAATGCTGCCATCGATCCCGAATTGGCTGGACGCGAGCACTATTGGCGCGACCTGAAACGCGTTTAAACGTGTACCCCCACCCGCTCCGACGACGACGGCCCATCAGTGCAACCCAATCTGGTCCCGGCCGCCGTCTACAACGTCATGACCCGCAACAACTAGGTGCGCCACTAGACCGATCGGGGACGCTCGATGAGCGCCACGGAGACTAGGTAAGGTCGGCCAATGTTGGGAACATTCCAGGCGCTGCTGGTGGCCGTGATCGCGATTCTTCCCGGCGCGACCTACACGATCGCCAGGGAGAGTCGCGGCGCGACCTGGGCGTGGAAACAGACGGATGCGGCGACGCTGATTTTCCGATTCCTCGCCGCTTCGGCGATCTTCCATGTGCTGTTGTTGCCGATCACCTACCGGGCCTATCAGCACCTTGTGGTTACTCACAAACTCGCCGACGGTCAGACGTTGTCTTGGCGCTGGTGGCCAGTGCTCTTCGCTTATGTTGCGGTGCCCTACTTGGTTGGGGCGTGCACCGAGAATATCCGGCGGTGGCATTCCGATCCCTGCTGGTTCAAGCGGTTCCTGAGCCAGGTGGTGGCGCTGTATGCGGGGCGGACCCCCGAGCCGCGGGCGTGGGACCGGTTTTTCGGCCGCAAACCTTACGGCGTCGTGCGACTCCAGCTATCCGACGGCGAATGGAAGGCCGGCCTGTGGTCGGAGCGGTCTTTCGCCAGCCAGTACGGGGAGGACGGCGATCTTTACCTTGCCGAGACTTACCTCATCCAGGCCGACGGTGTCATTCCATTGGACGATGGCGGCAACCTCACACCGGCTGACGTGGCACTGCTGATCAACTGGTCCGAAGTTCGGTATCTTGAATTTGCGGAGTGGCCGGTCGCATCCGGCGGTACCACGGCGCAGGACGGGAGCACTGGCGATGGCTGAGACACCAGGCGGCGAGACGCGGCCGGACAAAACCGGCTACGAGACGCGGCCGAACACCACCCGGTATGAAACGACGGCTCTCAACGGCGGTGGATTTGAGGAAAAGGGCGGCTACCCGGGTGGTCGTCGGCCGCCGAACGCGACGCCGAAGCCGCCCACCCCAGCAGCATTCACCACACCTGTGCAGAAGCCACAGGCATCCGACCCGCCGCCCCAGTAGAAACGCGTCGTTTCGCACAGTTGGCTCGTCGATCGGGTTCGCGCCGACCTTGCCGCCAACCCGCGGCGAAGTCTATGGCTCCGCAACGCCACCAACGCCACCCTGACCACCAGGGATTCGCCCTGGTCTATTGCCGACGTCTAAATTTCTTGCCGTAGATGCCTGAGACCCGTGGCGGCGGTGGGCCGGTCGGGTCGGGTGCATCGGGGTGCCCGGCGGTGTGTAGCGATACGTAGATCAGTTTGCGCAGGCTGTTCTGTGGGCCGTGTGGTTGGTGTTTGTAATGGCCGCGGACGAACCATCTGCGGTAGGCGCGGTCGTCGTTGTCGGGGTTGCCGGTGACGCCGCTGACCCCTGGTGGGCGAAGGACGTCGAGCATCGTGACTTCGTGGCCGGCGGTGCGGACCGATTTCTTTTCCGGCGCGGTGGTGACTCGTTTCTGGGTGACAACGCGTTGCTGGCCGATCAGCGCGAGCAGTGAGATCACTGTGGCGCCCAGCGTCGGTGGTCCGGATTCTTTCAGTTCAGGGTCGTCGAGCGGGCTGACCAGCTCGATCAGGCCCGAGTCACGGTCGATCACGGTGGTCAGTCGGTGTTGGTCGAAGCGCACCGCTTTGCCAGGTGATGCTTTGGGGCGCATGTCGCTGAGCTGTCCGTTTTTGCGCGGATCGTTCATCTGGGAGAGCAGGTAGCTGGTGATCTGAGTTTGGTCGTAGATCCATGCCAGGCCGTCCCACGTGATCGGCACAGTGGATTGGCCGGCGTCTTTCATGTCGACGCTTCGCCAGTTGAATGTTGCGAGCGGTTTGGGCCACAGCATCAGCCCCACCGGTGGGAGGTCTGATGTGGCGATCAGCTCTTGGAAAGTGGTTTCTGGCATTGCGTGGCTGGCGAGGTCGGCGGCTACCGATACTGCGGTGCGGCTCATCCAGTACAACTGGGCGTCGGCGATGTTGTCGGCGAACATCGTCATGTACGACCGAGAGGGGTGGTTCTTCATATCGTCTGGGACGGTATCGATTTCGTCGATCGACGTTTGATAGCAGCGTTCGGACTCCGCGAGTGCCTGCGCGATCCACGGCATGCTGAATGCATCCCACCGGTGTGACCGTGCCGCCATATCGTTCCCCTCCCGACCGCGTGCCCCCGCCACGGATGTTGAGCCGCAATATAGCGCCGTCCTCCGACAATCGGCTTGGACACCACCGGGTAGCGGTTGTCAGGTGGTTGCGGGGTTGGTCGGCAGCCGGTAGATGGGGGCTGTTCGCGGCAAATTGCCCGCGCCGATAACCGCTGGCGCGACGCGGACCATGCGGATCTGCGAGCGGCCGACGCCGACGGGTTGTCGGCGCCAGTGCCCGCGCCGGATGTGTGCGGTGACTGTGCGTCCGGTGGGGCGTGGGCGGGCCGCGGTGGCCGCGGTGCGGGCAGCGTTGAGAACGTGGACGCCGCCGGCCGCGGCGGCGCGGTGCAGAGCGGCGCTGCGACGGTGGCTGGATGTGGTGACGGCGGGGTCGGCGGGCTGGTGCCAGTCAGCCCACGCTGTGACAGCCTGCAGGGCGTCGATCTGGTCGGCGTAAGCGGTGCGGTCGCGGTGGGCGGGCAGCACTCAGCGCCCGAGCATGCCGGCCCGGCCGGGGACGGCCAAGCACCAAGCGAAGTGACCGTCAGTGGCGCCTTGGTCGTCGGCGAGCAGGAGAATCCCTTCGATGCGGGCTCCGCGGGCAGCGATGAGGTCGAGGATGTTGAGGGCGTTGACTTCGGTCATGGTGCTGAGCAGCCAGCTGTGCACTGCGGTGAGTTCGCGGCTGTGCAGCAGGTCCAGGGTGGCTCGTTCTAGGGGCTCTGTGTCAACGGTGGGAGCGTCGGGTTGAGGTTCGAGCAAGATCGGTTTGCCCAGTGCGAGTAGGACATTGGGATATGCCATGCGGATATGTTCGCGGTCCTCGGCGGTGATCGGATCGGAGTCGAGGTAACCGTGGACCTGGCCTGGGGGCATCCAGAAGTTGGCTGCGGCGGTAAGCGCAACCGCGGCCTGTCCGTAGGCGCGGGCACAGTCGGTGCCGTCGGCACGGGCCCAAGCGCCGGCGGCGGCGAGGCTGTACCAGTGGCGTAGGGACACAGCGTCAGCCGGGCTTGGGTGCCGTGGTGATGGGTGCAGTGGGGAGGGCAGACGAGCGGTGTCGCGGATCGTGTCGCGGCCTGACCTCCACAGTGGCAGTAGGTGTTCGGCGGTTTCCCACGGGTCGCGTAGTGCGTAGTAGGCCCGGTCGGTGAGCAGCTGGTCGACCGGTGGCGGTTGGGTGCGGGGTGAAGGCGACGGTGGGCCGGACAGGTCCAGGCCGAGGATGCGGGCCATCGGGTGCTCGGGGTCGATAGAGGGATCCACGACAGGGTGGGGGTGGCCGGCCAGTGCTGTTGTTGGGGTCAAGGTGGTGACGGAGGCGGTGGACCACTGCCGCTGGATGTCTTTGATCGCGGCGGGGGCCTCGACTGGGGTGTCGCTGCGCTCGGATTCGTCGAACCAGGCGTTCCATTGCGGTCGCAGTGACCGCGGTGCCAGCGCTGCGGCGTTGAAGGAGATTTTGGTGGTCTGCGGGGTGTAGTCGGCGCTTCGTTCGCCGCGGGCCCGGTCGATGCGGATGGAGGCTTCGGTGCCGAGCTTCTTGCGGGCCGCGGTGCCGGTGAAGTCGAGGAAGGAGCTGTGGCCTGAGGTGAGCGTCATCATGGATTCGATGGCTTCGATTCCGGACCTCTTGTTGTCCTTGGTCTGGTCGATGTAGTTGTCCATGAACGCCGTCCATGCATCGCCGATGGCCTTGCCGGCGGTGCGGGACTGTTTGAGAACGTCGGTCAGGGTCTCGATCTCTTTGGTAACCCGGTGTCGTTCGGGTGCGATAGCTGAGTCGCGCTCGGCGATGCAGGAACGCAACGTGGCTTCGAGCTCGGCGCGGGCCTTGGCTTCCTGCAGTGCGTGGCGGAGTTGTTCTTCGGCGAGGGTGATTTCGGTTGTCAGTGCATCGATCTCATCGGACAGTGATTGCGCGTCGCGGTTGCTTTTCCGGTGGGCGTATTTACCGCGTGCCATGGGTGTCCTCGAGGCTGAGGTTCGGGTGCGGAGGCAGGGTCGGCAGGTCGACGGAGTCTATGTCGGCAGCCGTGAGCTGCTCGACGAGCTGTGGGTGCAGGGCGGCTGCGGCGGTGATCGCGGCCGGCAGCGATGTGGGCACCGTCACGGTGGGGGCTTTGGCGGCCAAGGTGTCGGCCATCGCAGTCGTCCGGCACAGCGAGATCCAAGCGTGCTCGATATCGCCGGCCAATTTCTCGGCGGTTTCGCGCAAGTCCTCCAGGACCGGGCTGGTCAAGGCGTCCTGGTCACGCCGTGCCTGCTCGATTGCGGCGGTCGTGACGCGGGGATCCACGGGTGCGCGCTGGGCGATCTCGATCTGTAGACGGATTTCGGCCAGCTTGCGTTTGAGAGCATCGCGTTTCTCGACGGTCTTGTCTGTTGTGCTCATGCACACTCCCCCCGGAATTGGCGCGGTGGATTTGCGTACGTTAATTGATTGCTCCGACGAAGGGTGTCAGAAACCGGGCACGGGCTGGCCGGTCTTGGTTCTGGTGCTATTGGGAGAGCAAGGCGGTGGGGTAATTCATGAGCGCGCCAGTTACGGCGGCGAAGTACCACAGGGCGCCAGCGGCTGCGATCACTGCGGGGATGGTCAGCAGGATCCAGTTGACGGGGGCTGGGCGGCGGCGGGGTATCCGTGGTGCGTCATCGGATCGCGTTTTGGGTGTGGTGGGGTCGAGCAGGGTGGGCATCGATAGCGGTTCGGGTCCGAGGATGAGGTTGTCGTCGACGTCGTGCTGGGCTGGGGTGAGTGGCCACCAGTCGCTGGATCCATCGATGGCCAGCCAGCCTTCAAGCACTCCGTAGGTGGCAGCGGCGGCGAAGGTGGCCGGGATCTGAGCCAGGATCCAGGGGACGACCAGGGTGCTGGTCAGCGTCGGGCTGGGGTTGTAGAACAAGGGCATGGGCGTCCCGCTGAGGACGGCGGCCCAGGCGAGCGCGGCGATGGGGTAGGACTGGAGGCGTTCGGGGATGAGCCGCACGATCGCGGTGTAGAGGATGCGCCCGAAAGGCCAGCCGATCGGTGCAGCGAGGGCGGCGGCGGCGGCGATGCCGGTTTCGAGGGCACCTGTCGGTGTGGAGGACGTGCGGACGACCAGTGGTGGTGTGACCTGATCGTCGTGTTGGTCGGGGCGGGTGCCGACTTTCGCCCGGCTGCGGGCGCGGATGCGTTTACCCAGGATTTCGGCTCGGCGCTTCTGGAACATCCAGATGCCGGCACGTGCAGCGATCCAGGCGCGGCGTTCTTCGTCGAACACCTCAGCTGGCATGGCCGGCTCCCAGGAGACCGTCAATCAGCTTCTCGGCGGCGCGTAGTTGATCGCGCAGTGTTTCCAGCACCGCGCTCACGTGGTCGTGGGCGGGGCAACCCTCCGGCATTTGAGAGGTAGGGGTCCCACCTTCCATGACCGACTGAGCAGAGCCCGGCGCCCAGCCCAGTGCGCGGTCGATGCGGTCGAGTGTGGTGCGAGACAGGCCTCTGGTGCCCGTGATCGCTTTCTGCATTGCAGACGGCGAGGGTCCGCCGCGGGCAAACATCTGGGCGCGAGTGATGTTGAGTGCGCGGCGGCGCTCAGTGACGAAGTGGTGCAGGCGTTCGATGCCCTCGGTTGGTACCTCCATGGCCCAACAGAATCATATTTCGCCCTTAGTCGTCCATGAGTGTGGACATATTTAGTCTCTACTGGATACGGTTCGGGTACTCAGTTGGGTATTAGATGGTTAGGAAGGCGGCGACGTGAAGATCATGCTGTTGGTGGCTGCGGGGGTCGCGGTCGGGCTGACCGCCGTGATAGCCGTACTGATCCAGGTGTTGGCGCAACTGCTGCCCTTGGTGATCGCTGCAGTGATCGCTGTCGTCGTGCTGCGGATGACGCGTCACCATGCGGCCCTGCGCCAAGCCGGTGCCGGCGACCGGGTCATCGCGCCCGGATCGGTCACCGCTGCCGCGCTGGGCCCGGCGAACGCCGATCATGCAGCCAGCTATCTGTCGTGGGGACCCGTCAACGATGACGACTGGGTGACCCCGGCGGGCGCGGCCGGGAGCCGTCAGCCATGACACGAGGGCTCGACAATGACGAGTGGTTGAGAAACATCGGCGCTGTCACCGTCTCTGACGACGAGGACCAGGGCGGGGTCGCCGACGACCTCGACGCGGCAGAGGAGTCGGCGGGACCCGGGAACTACGACTCGGACAACGAGTTGGTGCAGTCTTCGGTGGTCTTCCTCGACGATGACCCGCCGCAAGACAAGCTCCCGAACCCGGCCCAGGCTGAGTCGTCGCGACGATTCACACCGTGGGTGCTGGCGGCGTTTGCCGCTGCGGCGGTCCTGGCCACGGTGATCACGCTGGTGGTCACCGTCTCCAACTCTCCGAGCGGCGAGTCGGCCCCGGTGCCGCCGTCGGCGGTTGTGCCTCCTCGGATTGTCGAGGTGGCGCCGCCAAGCCCGCCGGTGAATGCCGATGGGCCGCTGCCGTTTACGGCTTCAGCTGACTGCCCACCCGGGTCGACTGCAGCGCAGTCAGTGGGTGACCCCAACTCCACCACACCGTGGGTGTGCGTGCGTTCGGTGGATGGGCAGGTGCTCACGATCGATCTGGGCCGCACGTATGTGATCACCGCCGTGTCGATCGTGCCGGGCGCGGTCCTCAAGACCACTGATGTCGGTTCCGACCAGCCTGACCCGTGGCTGCAACACCGTGTGGTGACGCGCGTGCAGTGGCAGTTCAACGACACCGACCGCACCGTGAAAAACCAGAACACCGGCAACGTACGCGGGGAGGCCGTCGAAGCGATCCGACCTGGCGTGCTGGCATCCAAGATCACGGTGATTATCCAGGAGACGAGCCGCCCACCGGCGATCGCGCCGACCAATACGCCGAAGCCGACTCCAGCGGGTTCTGGCCCTTCGATACTCGGCGACATTCTGGGAGGAAATCAGCCACCAGCGGCATCGGTGACCCCGGCGCTTCCCGGCGCCGAGCCCTCTCGCGACCCCGCGGACGGCACCTTCGCCGTGTCCAGCATCAAAATCATTGGCCACAAGGCGGTTTGACATGCACCTGACAAATACGTGGCGGCAACGCCTGAACACCGCGGGACGTGGCAGCGCCAAGTTCGTCGTGGCGATTCTGGTCGCCAGCGCCGCCTTGAACGGATTGTCGATCGCGTGGCGGTGGGTGTTCCCTGCTGAATCGACACCGGTCGCTCAAACTGCCCGCACCGTCGGTAATCAGACAGCGTTGGTGGAAAGCTACGCCATTGATTGTGTGACAGTGCTGTTGACCGCCAGCAGCAGCCGCGCCGCCGAAGTCGCCCGCTGCTTCCCAGACGCCGCGGATATGGCGTTGCCCACGACGCCGCCGTTGATCGTGTCCGCCCAGTCCGCAACGGCGACCCTGGTAGGGCAATCCGCAGGGGATGTGACGACTTACGGCGTGGTTGTGGCGGTGACCGAGCAGCCCTATACGAATGCGCCGCCGACGCGGGGTTACTACCAGTTGCCGGTCAGCGTGTATGGGGGTTCTGCACCGCGAGCGATGGCCAAACCCGCCCGCCGCGACCCCCCGCCACCGGGGGTCGATGTGTCCCTCGACTATCCGGTCACCATCACCAACAACGCAGCGCTGGCGTCGGTCATCAGCGGGTTCATGACGTGCTACCTCACCGATGCGGCGGGGATCGAGAGGTTTGTCACCGTCGATTCGGGTCTGGGGCAGCTCCGTGCGTACTCCAGCGTCACGGTGTCGACGATCCGCGCCCAACGACAGCCGCCGGAGATTCCCTCCGACGGAACGCAACTGCGGGTGTGGGTGGCCGTGTCTGCCCGGTCGGCGGATTACTCGACGACCTCGCTGGACTATCCACTCACGTTGCGGGCCACCGGCGGGGCATGGTCGGTAGCCGGCGTCGACCCGGTGCCCGCGATCAACCCTGATGCACCACCGGTGCCCGTCGGCGGTCGACCGCGATGAGCTTAGAAGCTATCGGTTCGGCATCGGCCGCCCCGATCTGGGAATCAAGTGAAAGGGAAACCAACTCATGGATCTAACTGCTACGCACACAACGATTCTGGCAGCCCAAGGCATCATCGGCATGTCTCAGGAACTGTTCACGATGTTGGTCATCGTCGCGGGTTTTGCGGGGATGGGCCTGGGGATCTTGGTCGGTCTTCGCAACGGTTGGAAGCAGGGCATCGGATCGGCGATCGGCGGTGTCGTGGGCGGCATCATCTTGTCGGTCTTCATCGTCAACGCGGCGGGTCTGCAGCAGTCGACCAACCAGGAGCTCCATGACCGCGGTGTCGTGCCGAACCAGGTATACGGGCGGTAATCAATGGCCACCGACGAGCAGGTGAATACCGGTGAACCGGCCAAAATTTTCACGGGCATCCGCGATGTCCCGATCTATGCCGGGGAGTCCTCGACAGGAAACCGGCTGCCTTTCGGACCGTATCGCAGCACCGAACTGATCGCGATTGGCCTGATCATGGGCCCGGCACTGTGGTGGTTCCGAACCCATCCCGACGGCGGATTCGCTGTGCTCGCCATCTGCACCGTCGTGGCCGTGGTAGTGACGTGCATTCTGCGGTTGGTCCTGCCCAAGCGTCGGCCGTCGCTGGCCGCCCGGGCCAGTTTCGCACTGGCAACGCTGTTTCCCCGACACGTCTGTGCTGACTCCCCGACAAATAGGAGTGATCGTGTCCCGCCGAAGTGACCCTCGCGTCGATCACCACTTCGATCCGCCTGTGGCGGTCATCGGCAATCTGAGGTTCACCCGGGGCGGGGTGTACGCGGACTATCTTATTGACGGGTTGCCGCTGGTGCTGCGTCCACTTCGCACCCATGAGCGTGCCAGCCGCATGTATCGCAACTTGGCGAGAGCGCTTCCCTCGGGCTGGTCACTATCGGGCCTGCTCGACAACACAGATCCAAACCGGTTGATGCGCAACATTGTCGGCGGCTACGGCCATCAACCCGAGTGGGTTGAGCACTGCCGTAAATGGGAGCCTACCTTCAACCCGCAGGTGGCAGATCCTGAGGCGGCAGTGTTTTTGGAGGAACGCCGGCGGGGTTGGCTGACCTTTCCCGTCGATAGCGGCCGGGCAGGACGGACCACTATCGGTGCCGCCGAGCGCGCCAAGGACTGGGTGGCGGGCCGTGATGTGGATTCTGACAAGTCCGTAGCTGCATATGCCCGCCTGGCCGCCGAGGTGGTGGCCTTGCTGCCCCGCCAGTTCAGTGTTCGGCCGGCCAGCCCGCTGCAGATCCATTGGCAGCACCGCCAGACGGTATTTCGCGGGGTGTATCGCGATCCGATGCCTCCGGCTGGCGTGGGCCCGGACCGATTGACTGGCGCCGACTTTGTCCGCCCGGGCGTCGACGAAGGCGCGAACGCAGTCCGCAGCTCGTGGTGGCCGACGATGCGTCCGATCGTGCGGCTCTATGACCGGGGCAACCCAGACGGACCGTGGAGTTACCAGGCGCTGTTGCCGGTGACTCACTTCCCCGACACTGGTCTGCGGTTCACCAAAGCTGCGTTCCTGTATGCGCTCGACAATGTCGACACACCAGCGCGCATCGACTGGACCCAACACTTCGTGACGCGCAGCCCCGACCACGCCGTCACGCTCAATGCGCGGTCGGCCAAGAACATCAAGGACCAGATGCGCCAGCGCGGTCGCATGATCGAAGAGGACGACGAGCTCGACATCAAGCTAGACAACACCCGCGAATACAACGCCCAGATCAAGGCCAATCCGAGCGAACGGGAACTCGACGTTGCCACGCTGATCGCTGTCGGAGCTCCCAACTTGGAGATGTGCGAAGACGCCGTCAAACAGGTCCGGTACGAGCTCGATCAGGCCGAGATCGCGGTAAGCCGTTGGCGTGGAGCGCAATCCAACCTATGGCTGGGGTTTCACCCGGGTAGCGAGAAGCACGCCTACCTTGACGAGTTCCGCGATCCGACGTCGGCGCATCTGTGGAGTCGCTTCACGCCGTTGATCTCCACTCGTGTCGGCGACTCCCGCGGCACGCCTCTGGCCGAGAATCAGAACACGTTGCGGCGCAGCCTGATCCTGCACGATCCGGAAGGGTGCGCCCAGCGGCAGCGCAACACCGGCTTGATCATCATTGGCGACCCCGGGGCGGGGAAATCCAACCGTGCCAAACTCTCCGCCATAGAGGTTGTGTTGCGCGGCGGCGACGTTGACATGTTCGACCCCGGCACTCACGGCGAATGGGGCCAAGCCTTTCGCAACGTCACCGACACCACCATCATCGACCTTGCTGACTCCCGATTCAGCCTGGATCCCCTGCGGATGTTCGAGTTTGGCGAGGCGGGCGCGGTTGCTGCCGATCACATTCTGCCGATGATCGGTGTGCCCGCGGACAGCGATATGGAGACCCGGTTCACGCTGCTGGTCAGCCCGGATATGCGGGAGAGCGAAGGCATCGGCTCGATGCGGGCGCTGATCCGCTATCTACGCGCCCAGTCTGACGCCAACAACGACATGCTGCTGGCCCGGCTGGAAGCCTGGTCAACCCAACCCGGCGCTCGTGCGATCTTCGACGAGAACCTGCCGGCCTACTCGCCGTCGCAGTCGCGTGCCACGGTCTGGCTGACCAACCGGCTCGGGCTCCCCGAAGCCCGAGACATTCTCAACCCGCACCTGTACGCAAAGCTCTCCAAAGGGGCTCGCGCGGGCATGGCGGTCTACGGACTGATCATCGAAACGGTTCAGCGGCACCAGTTTCGGCGACGTGAGCGCTTCTCCACCATGATTTTCGAGGAGGCCGCCGAGTTAATGGCGTATCCGGCCGGAGCGCAGACAGCCCACAAGATCACTCGGCAGGGCCGCAAGCACGCGACCGGGATTTGGTTGATCTCCCAGGACTACCGCGACTTTGAGCGAATGGGGGACAAGTTCATCACTCAAAAGTGGCTGTTCGCCATCCGCAACGAGGAACTGGCAGCCAAAACACTGGAGTGGGCCGGCGTTGACGGGCGACTCTACGAGGAGGTGGTGCAGTCCTACTACGAGGACACCAGCCCCGCCGAATCTGCCGAGGACGAAGACAGCGACGACGAAGGGTTCGGCAAGGTCCACCCGTCGCGGATGGGGGAGGGCTTCATCGTCGACGAGCGGGGGCGTCGAGCGCGCTGCCGCTTCCTGGGTGCGCCGACCGCTCAGATCAGCGCTGATATTGACAGCACCCCGCCGCAGGAAGTGCCCGCATGACCTCGGGAGCGTTGACGATCTGGCTGGCCGATCACCCCCGGATCCGCCGCGCCTTGGTCGCCATGACGCTGAATTACACGTTGCTGCTTGCTGCAATGGTATGTGCACCAAGGGCGTTCGCGGCCGGCGGGGCGGCCGCGCTGGGGTGGACCGGTCTGCACGACACCGACGGTGTTCCCATCGCCTACTATTTCCTGTCGGTTGTAGCGTGGCGTGAGGCCGCGACCAACAACGGCACCGACGTCTCGCTTGACCCAAGTTCGTGGCTGCCCTGGATTGGGGCGGCCATGGAAAGAGCCGTCGACAACGCCACCGCCGCGTGGTGGCTAGGCATGTTCACCGGGGCCTTCATCTTCATCATGGCTGCCACGCTGTGGTTTCTGCGATTTGCTCTGTCGACTGGATGGCTTGTCGCAATCGCCAGCATAGGTTTGCCGCTGTATAACTCAGTCAACACGATGGTGTCGCAAATGTTGCTGGGGGCCATCGCCATCACGGTCTGCGCGATCGTCGCCGGATATCACATCCTGAACCACAATGCCGGCCGCGGCTGGGCGGTAGCGGGTACCGCACTCGTCTTCACGGTCCTGCTCGCGACAGTGTTTTCTGACCCGGTGGGCGACCTCTACAGCGAAAATGGACTACTCGCGCTGGGACGCGGCACCGGGTTAGAAATCGCCCAAGGCGCCTTCGGGGCGCCGTTCGCCTCTGGCACATCCCTGGACGCCAAGCTGGACGCACTGATGTCGAATGTGGTGACCGCAGGGGTTCGTCATCCGTTGCAGGTGGTCAACTTCGGCATGGTCGTTGACGATATCGGTGGCTGCCGGCAAGCATGGAGTGGGGCGATCATGGCCGCCCAGGGGGTCGATGGACCGGGGCCAGCACACGCAATGGGTACCTGCGGTGCCCCTCAGGCACTGGCGTATGCCCAGCGTCTTGGCGGTACAGATGCCACGATCGCGCTGGTACTGGTTGCAGTCTCTGTGGTGGTGGCGTTCTTCTTCTGGTATGTCGGGTTGTCGGTGATGGTGGTGGGCATCAAAGCGCTGTTCTTCGGAATCCTCGTAGGGCCGTCGTTCCTTCTCGGCATGATGGGGTTCGGACGGGCTGAGGCTTTCGCGAAGCACTGCGGCGCTGAGCTTTTCATGCATGTCGTTCAGCTCGGGGTGTTCGAGGTGTATCTGGCGGTGTCAGCGATCGGTCTGACGTGGGTGTTGATCGGCGATGCCTTTGGAGCATCGACGAGCACTGCGATACCGCGGGTGCTGCTCATGGCTGTGGCTGCGGCGGCGTTGTGGTTGGGTTTCCGCTTCGTCGACCGCAAATTTCATACCGACGGCATCGGCACGATCGGCCGGCAAGTCCGCAGCGTCTGGCACGCCGGTACCGGCACCGTGCGCCAGGAGGCGGCGTCCTACCGAGATGGGGCCCGGAAACTGCGAGGTCGGTTCGGGCGCAGCAGTGAAGCTGGCGACAAAGACTCGTCGACCGGCGATACCAAGTCTCGGCCGCTGCCAGGCATGGAATGGTTCAAACCACGGACTACCAGCCCGTCCAATACACGCGTCGGTGCGGTCGCAACCGCTGGCGGGCAGTCCCCAGCAGCGAACAGATCCACGGCCAAGGAAACGGCAACGACTGCCGCGGCCACCGTGGCAAAAGTCGCCGCCCCAGAGGTCGCCGTCCCCGTCGCCGCAGCAGCCAAAGCGGCCGGCGTGGCTGGTCATGTCCTCAAAAACGACAAGGACAAGGCCCCCGCCAGCGCAGGATCAGGCACCCATTCCGTGCGGGGTGACTCGCCTAGCGCGCGGTCACGATCAGCGCGAGGCGATGGGCCCGCGTCGTCGGCGCCGAGCCCTCGCACACCGGCGCAGGCCTCAACGATGGCCAGCCGCAGCACAGGTGCCGCTGGTGGCTCCGCAGGGTCGCAGCAGGCCGCGGCGCCGACGGGCGGCGCGGGGTCCGTCGGTGGCGGGTCTTCGCACCGTCACGCCGATGAGGCAGCACACCTAGAATCCGGAACAGTACGCCCCCACAGTCGCCCCCGACCGCCACGAGAGATTGGGTCATAGACGATGAGTTCTGCGCGCGATTTCCTCGACGACGGGATCGAAGCACTTGGTTTGTTCGAACAACCGGCAGACCTCGACACGGCACGTGATCGATTCCGCCGGGCGTCCAGCATGGATCCGGGCATGTGTGACGCATGGCTGGGTCTGGTCGCCTCTGGCGATCAAACCAGCGACACGTTGCGCCGCGCCCACGAAGCCAGCGCCACCTTGCACCGCGAGACTCGCCGCTTGGGACTGCAGGACACCGCACTGGGCGCGGCGGTGAGCTCACCTGGGTTCATCGACGTATTCCCCTACACCCCAGCATCAATCACCCTGGCCTACATCGCAGCCCTGCTGAGCGACCGTGAGTACGACACCGCCGAGAAGCTACTGGAAGACTTCGACGCCACTCGCGAACCGCAACAGTCTCCGATCTGGCGGTGCCTGGGCGCGACCCTGCACTATGTCACCCAACGCTGGACCGACGTGCTCGACTGGGCGACGCGACCGGTATCAGCCCCCCTACCGGTAGTCGATGCAGCGACAGATCTGATGGCAGGCATCGCCCACATCGGTCTCGGACAGTTCGAGGCGGGTCTGGGCCGCCTCGAACGAGTGCCAACCGATCAACTCGGCAGGACCGGTGCCGCCCACAAGGCGCTGTACCGGGGCCTAGCGCTGCGGGCCTTGGGCCGTGACAGCGAGGCCCGAGACGAGTTCGCGAAGGCCACCCACTCTGGCCAGACAATGCCACAAGCCAGCGCAGCGCTGGCCGACCCCACTTACGGGCCGGTCGTCACCACAGCTGAGGCAATCGCCGCGCGAACCAGCCCATGGGATCCTCAATCTGGACCGAGCACCGACGACCTGCGCCGGGCCAAGGAAGCTGAAACCGCCAAAGCGGTCCTCGATCAAGCCGATCGTGAACTTGAATCGTTCATCGGGTTGCGGGGCGTCAAAGCACATATCAACAAACTGAAGTACGTGCAGATCTATGACCGAGCGATGGTCGAACGTGGAGAGGGGATCGGTCAGCAGAGCGCATTGCACATGACGCTCGTCGGCCCACCGGGAACGGCGAAGACCTCCATCGCCCGGATCATGGGCAAGATCTACTTCGGGCTGGGCAAGCTGAAAACACAAGAGTTCATTGAAGTTACACGCCGAGACTTGGTCGGGGCCCACATCGGTGAAACCGAAGAGAAGACCGGTGCCATCCTCAACCGTGCCCGGGGCGGTGTCTTGTTTGTCGACGAGGCGTATTCGCTGTACAAGGCTGACAATGAACGCGATTTCGGCCGCATAGCCCTCGATATCATCATGCAATTCGCCGAGGCCCACCGCGACGACATCATGATCGCCTTGGCCGGCTACGCCGGCGGAATGAGCCAGCTCATGACGGCCAATCCCGGTCTGCCCGGGCGGTTTCCCATTCAGCTTGAGTTCAGCTCCTACAGTTGCGACGAGCTGGCCGAAATCGCCAACGTGATGGCGAACAATTACCGAGTCCTGGTCGACCCTGACGCGACGGGCACGTTCAACCAGGCCACGACTTGGCTGACGTCCACCTCGACCGAGAACCCGACAGATCCGAGCGAAACAATGATCGACATCGTCGGCAACGGACGCTTCGTACGAAACGTCCTGTCCGAGGCCGTCGACCGAATGAAAGCAAGAATCGCCTCAGACACCACGATCGACCTCGTCACGGCCGATCTAAACATGCTGCGCACAGTCACCGGTGCCGACATGAGCGCAGCCATCCAGGAAGTCCTGGCCAGCGCAGGAATCCGCACCGACTAGCTGCACGCGGAGGCTGTCGCATCCGCGCAGGGGCGAATTCCGGAACACTGCGAGTGCAACTAGGTCAGCTGAGCGACCAACTCGCGGGCATATTCGACTTCATCATTGATGGCGAGGACGTCTTGAGGGTGTGTCACCGGAATCCTCGTCGTGTAGCAGAACGCGTCGCCTTGGACCGCGACTTGAACAAACCCAACCTGGCGCACCTCCTTCATCATGAACAAGATAAGTAGGCCCAGCAGGCAGACCAGGGTAAACAGGATCGCGAGGACTATCGCGGTGGTTGGGAAGTGCTCTTCGGTGGTGGACATGTCCGTGACTGTCCACACGGTGTCACGTATCGGAAATTGCCCAGCTGGTGTCGAGATCCAATACTCCGAAACAGAAATGTCGCCGATCGTCGCCAACCACTCGTCAGGACCACCGGGGTTTACAGACGGTTCATCCTGCATGGGGCGATTAAAGCATGCAGACGTGCAGACCACGGCCGCGTCACGGTGAACCCCGTGATAGCCGCTTGCCTCATCGCCTCATCAGGGGTTCGTGGCGCTTCCGGTCTCGGCGCGAAGCGCGGAATCTCTTGCCGCCGCCTATCATCGCGGCCCGTTGCCGCGCTGCTTAACGTGGTAGTTTCGCGACTTCTCGGGCTCCCCGTCTCCTCGGCGGTGCGGTCGCACCCAGGTGGTTCCGCCTTCGGGCAGTCGTCGCTGGTGACCCCGCACCTGGTGGCCAACGGGTGCGTGGCGCGGACCGTCGAGATGGTGTCTCTGGCCGGGAGGTGGCGCGTCGCCCCACATAAGGACCACCGGGCCTCCGAGTTCATGGAACTTGGCTGGAAGTACGGAAGATGCCGCGTTCGGTCGAGGGGCCCACAGGTTTCGTGTGTGAACTTCGTTGATGAGTGCGAGGTGGATGTAGACCGCATCGAAACAGCTTGTAACGGCGTCGATTTGGAGTTGGCTAATGTTGTTCGGGCGAGCGGACGTCGAAGGTCGCCGATGGGTAAGCAAACCGTCGACAGTCAGCTCTGCGACTTCAGGTCCAGGCCACCATAGCGGTACTCTTCGACCGGCGGGGTTGCTGGTGACGAACTGGATGCTGAGACGTCGGCCACCGTTATCAGTGGCCGTGATCAATGCGCCGCAGAGCATTTCCTGGTGCGTGTACTCCAGCCAGAGTGTGTTGAAGGGTGGCCTAAGACATTTGGCTTTCCAGTCCGTCGACGGCGCGGCCTGGGTTTCGACAGCAAACCGGACAGGGCAATTGGTGATTACCTTGACGAGGCTATCTGGGGCAGGCGCGCCGTCGTCGGTCTGGTCGCAGATTCGAATACCGCGTTCGGCGATCAAGCCGAACAGCGTCGATGTATCGACTGTCTCCTGTTGGGGTGTCCGTTCGGATTCCGGTCCAAGCGCTGCCGGAGACGGCAGGGCGGCTCCGGGCTGTGGAGGCTTGGGGTGACTTTCGGCTGGAGTCTTCGGTCGCTCTGTAGCGGCGGCCCGGGCTGCGAAGGCTCGTGCTCTGGCCCGGTCAGGGAATGACCAGCCGAGGGATTCGCGGGTGACCGTTTTCGGCACTACGCCGGCGGCCTGGGCGGCGGCGACCATCCGCATGTTCTCAGCGGCGCGATCCTGAGCCGCAGCTTTGCGGATCTTCTTGGTTCTCTTGCGTTATCTGTAGGTCGACTTGGGGTGTACTTGACTGTCGCTGATGATTGGTACCGCAGCGGAGCGATCGATCGAGTTCTGTGGGTCCTTGTCCCTCATGCCGCGCCATCCTAATTCCGACCCACGACCACCCAATGCCAAACGTCGAAGATCCCTACGCGAAGGCAAACGCTCAAGACATCGGTGATGGCAAATCCGGCATGTCTTCGTCGGTACGCCAGTTCCATACTGGCAGTCCGGCGATCGAGGTGTCGGCGTCGAGTTCACCGGCCGGGCGGTCGATGAATGCGGCTATCGCCGGGGTGGTATCGGTGAAGATGAGCGACGCCATCGGCGTCGCGCTGCCGTTGTACGACAACACTTTCCGGATTGAGCGTTCCTCGTCGATGGCGGTGTTCAACAGTGCTCGGTCGGCGTCACCGGTGAAGGGTAGCCAGTTGCGATCCGTGGTCATCAACGAAAGTTGTTCGACGTTTGCATATCCGGCCCGCGAAACTGAGAAGGTGCAGACCGCTATCAGACGCACGTCGCCAGCTTCGGCCATCTGCCAGAGTTCGAGTTCGGTGGCGAACCGTTTGGTGAGCTTGCGGTGCAGGTCTTCATCGAGGAACCACGGGTGCCCGGGCTGGTGGCGGATCTGCATCTTGAACCCATGACCGGACGGCTCGATTGCCTTGATTTCGCCGACCCCGATCAGCAGTTTGGTGGTTTTTCCTGGCTGGCGCCGCGCGGGGGCCCATGACTTGATCCGACGTTTCTCGATGTCGTTCTTGCGGTCGGCTGAGAATGGTTCGGGCACATACAAGGACGTGGCGAGCGGGTTTTTGCGGACGAGTTTGCCGTCTACGGCTGCCCGCAGCCGCTGGTGGACAACAGCCCAGGAGCGGTGGCCAGCGAATGCCGAGTGCCAGGTGGTGAGTTCGGCCTCGTCCCAGAGGTAGTGCAGCACGGCACGCAGTGACAGCTTGTTGCCGTCACTCTGCACGGTGGCTGAGGGAGAATCGGAAGGTTCGGGGGCGGTGCGATTTCCGGCCTTCGACAGTGAAAATCCCAGGCGCAGGGCTGTTGTGCCGTCGACGGGGTTGTCGACGATGGATTGCTCGGCTACGGCTCCGTACCCGGACAGTTCGCTGGGAGGCAGCCAGGAGCGGCAGCGATGGTCGTGTTCGGCTGCTGTTCCGGGCATCCGTTTGACGATGAGGTCGTGTCCGGCTGCGGCGATGTACATTTCCACCCCTGGTGACTGGCACAGGCACCGCGGCCGCAGTCGCGCGGCTTTCGCTCGTATGAGCGCTTGTTGAGCGGTCGGCGTGTGCACGTCGTCAAGCAGGCTGCCGGCGACCTCAAATGCGGTCGGTATCGCCATGATCATCGGTCCTGTTCTCGTTGATGCATTCGGGATCGGCGGAGCCGGCGTTGACTGTCGTGATGCTCTGGCCGCGCTGCTCGCACCGCTCGGCGAAGTCCTCGCAGGTTCTTGCCGTCTGCTCATCGCCGGTGGCCCGATAGGTTGCGGCCTGTTCGCGGTAGAACTTGGCTCGTGTCGGGTAGTCGGTTGGGCGGGTACGCCTGACTGGTGATTCCATCCGCTGGTTCCTCAATTCTGATGCGAGGGGCTGACAGGACTGCATGCGGTCAGTTCTGGAACGCCGTAGCCCGAGCGGCGGCGCGATTAGTGTTTGAGCGCTGACGGCGCACGTCGATCGCCTGGTCGTAGAGCGCGAGGAACTGGCTCCAATCGGGAATCTGCACTCGACTGCCAGCGGCTCCTTTGATCAGCAGTCGGGCCTCTTCAAGGCTTTGAGGTAGAAGTTCCTGCCAGTCGATGGCGGCACCGAATTGTGATGACTGCGACCGGCTTCCGCCATGTGGCTCGTAGGATTCGCTGCGGCGGGTCGCTAGTCCAGACCAGTGCGAACCCTGCTCGAGGAGGTATCGCTCATGAGCGCCGTACATGACCACGGTGCCTGGGAAAATGTCGCGCAGCGCGTCGGCGTATTTGGGGCCGAAGACCACATCGAAATGACTGGAGGCTTGAACGGTTGCCATGATGTTGACCCCGAGGCCTGCGGATTCGCCGACGTAGTTGAGCAGGGCCGGAAGTGGGCAGGAGTTGCAGACTTCGTCGAGTTCGAGCAGCAGCCGGTGCTGCATCTGGTGTTGCGCGGTGCGCTTGCGGAAATGACGAATGATGGAGTCGATGAGCGCTACGGCGGCGCCGGCCACGGTGCCGGTATTGGGCGCGATGACGAACAGTGAGGCATCGGGTTCGTCAAGCATCGATACGTCGAACGATTCGATGCTGAGCTGCTCGATCGGGCTGGGCCGGTCGAGGTGGTCGGTGGCTGCCAGTCCGAGCCGCACCCATGGGGTGACGGCTTTGGAGACGGTGATGGCCACGCTGTCGCGCATGCGGCTGTTGAAAGTCAGTACCCGTTGCATCGGATCGGCCAGCATCGGATGCGGGCATAGCGCGGCGGCCGTGGCCCACGACGGTTCGGCGGTCAAAGTCATCTGGGTGTTGCCGTCCTCTTCCCCGTCCTCGATGCCGAGTTTCTCCACAGCTTCGAGCACCCAGGGCATGCCCTCGGAATTGCCTTGCGGGCTGGCCGCGTAGAGCAGGCAGGCCAATGGCCGGCTGGCAGTGGATTCCCACAGCCCGCCCGCGGCGACTGTTTGACCGCTCGACCCTCCTCCGAATCCGACGCCGGAGGTGGCCAGCATGGTTTCGGCAACAGTCAGGGCTTCATCGGCCGAGGTGATCGACATGGTGGGGTCGGTGACCATCTGGGTCACTCCCTGGGGCCAGACGAGAGTTTTTTCTGGCCGTAGGTCGATGACGCCGGTAGGCCCGAAGCACCGCCTGGTCAGTACGAGTTCGGCCAAGTCCTCCTTGCTTGAAACCGAGACCAAGGGCCCGGGGTGGAGGACCGCGGCGGGGGCGAGGAGGCGGCGGGTCTTGCCGGTTCGTGTGGGAGCGGAGATCACCAAATGCGGTGCGCCCGTGACCCGTTCAGGGTGCCCTTTGCCGTTGTAGACCAGGCCACAGTAAGGGCTGTAGGGCTCGGGGCGTTGACTCATGGGGTCATGGTGGCGACCAGATGACCACCGAGTCCACTACCTGAGCCGGATTGGTTCTCGGGCTCATCAATCGTCGATGCTCGTGTCCACGGTGTGGCCGGGATCGTCCATTGTGGCCTCGGGGGTGCGCCAGCTCAGCGCGACGGTGCGGCGCTGAGCGGTGCGTACAGCGCGGGCGGCGTTGTCGTAGTGGGTGAGCAGCTCGCGCCATGGGTCGCTGAGGTGGGTGCGGCCCAGTCGTGTGGCCAGGGTGACTGCGGGAGTGGGCGCCAAGTGGTGGTCTTCGGCAGCGATGGGTCCTGTGGTCAGTGTGGTGTTCCATGGCACGGTGCCGGCGAGCAGACGCAGTGACCGCGAGCTGGGGCCATGGGTGCTGCCAGGAGAGTCGAGGATGATGACACGTGCGTCGGCGGACACGGCGTGGTTGGTGATGGCGGCGAGCTGGTGTGGCTCGGCGGCGGCGGGGTCGTTGATGACGACGATCGCGCCGGGGGGCAGCATCCATTGCTGGTTGCTGACTTGGTGGTGGGCGTGGTCGATGGTGGTCACGGTGTCGGCGAGGTCGGCGGCCCGGGCTGCCCCGGCGGCGTTGTCGGTGACCGAGAGCCACAGCACCTTTCGTTCGGCGGCGTTGGCGGTGCTGCGCAGGGTGTAGAGCGCTGCGACGGTCTCGTCGTCGGTGAGGTCGGCGCGCACGTAGCTGAGTCGGTATGGCTGGGCTGCCAGTGATGTGAGGCGCTCGGCGGTGGTTTGATCATGGGTGGCCAGCGCGGAGGCGGGAATGTGCAGTGGGGTGTGGTCGAAGTCGATGTGTCCGCCGCTGCGCAGAAGGTCGACTTCGGCCCGTGCGGAATCCAGCAGTGTCTCCAGCGTGTCAGAGGCTGCGGTTTGCGCGGCGGCGAAGGCTGCGGCGACGTCATGATCGGCACGGTCGAGTTCGCGGCGCAGCGCGGCACGGCGCTCGTGCAGAGCAGCGCGGGCACGCTTGTCGGCGAGCTCGGCCTGGTGCGCTTCGGCCGCGATGTCCTGTTCGGTCATGACCTTGCCGCCTGCGGCTTCCGTTCGTGCGGCTTGCGCTTCGGTCAGGGCCAGCTGGTAACGCTCAGCGGGGGTCGTGCCGGGAAGACGGTTGGTGTGGAATGCCAAATCTGCTCGGGCCGAGGCGATGTCCAGTTCGTCAGCGCCGGCGGCGGATAGAAGAGTGTCGAGGTGGGTGCGGGCGTGGTCGATCATGCGCAGGATGTCGTTGTAGGCGTCGTCGGCATCGGACCACTGCTGCAGCACGTCGATCACCGCGAGGCGATAGGGGCGGTCAGCGTCGATCTGGTGGCGCATCGCGACGAGTGTTTCGGTGGCGGCCCGCAGCGCGGGTCCATTTCCGCCGCGAATTTCGAGATCGAGTTGTGTGAGTTGTTCGCAGACTGATCGGTATTCGGTCCGCAGGTCGGTGACCGTTTCCATGGTGATGCCTAATTCGGGGGTTGGTCGATTTGCTGGGAGGTCATCGAAATTCACACCGTCGAATTCATCGGGGAAACAGTCGTATGTCGGGTCGGGTGGGATGTCATCGAAATAGCCTTCGATTCCGATGTGCTCGTCGAGAAGACTGGGGGAGGGGTTCTCCGGGTCCGGTGGCAGCGCTTCTTCTTCTGCGGGTTCGATCGGTGCGTCATCGGGCAGCGGGATCTCGGCGTGTTCGGAGCCGAAGCGTGCCTGCAGCCGGTGGGTAAACGCATCAACGGTGTAGGTGATGAGGCGGGCGTAGTCCCCGGGTGGGATGGGCTGGTGTTCCTCAGTCGCGTCGGCGAGGTGTTCGGCAGCCAGAGCCAGCAAGTCTGCAGGGGTCCACTTGTTCGGATCGGCCGCGCTGATGGCTGCGACCAGGCCCGGCCACGCCGGATCGGAGGTGATCGTCTCGGCGAGTACAGAACCGAAAACCCGGTCAAGGTCGTTGATCCACGGCGGGCGCAGGCGTGAATGGGTGGTGGCCAGTGTGGCAGTGGGCGACAGTGCGCCGGCGATGCGCCACCACAGTGCGGCGGCGGGCAGTTCGTCGGGCAGGGGGCCTTGCCCGGCGGCTGTGGTGATGATGTGGCGCAGGTCAGCGGTGCTGCGAGCGGCTTGGGCGAGGTGCGCGGCCAGTTGTGGCCAGTAGGCGTCAGCCCGCACGCGTGGGTCGATGGTGTCGATAAGGTCGTTCCATCGTGTGGTGTCAGCGCTGCGCCGGCCGATCGCGGACGCGGCATGACGTGCCAGCAGATCCTGAACGGCGCGGGTGCGGACGGGGAACTGCAATGCCCCGGTGAGTCGAGTGTCGGAATCCTCGACACCAACTGCGGCGCGGAACACGGCAATCTCGGCGGTGAGCGCAGTGTTGACCGTGACCAGCGGTCGCGCCCAGGCTGGAGCGGTCGCATTCGTCCAGTTCCGGGCCCGCTCGCGGATCTCATCGGCCAGGGATTCGACGAGCCGCTCTCGGCGGGAAAGGTAGGCGCCCCACTGGGGATCCTCGGCCAGCGCGGGGGGAATGGCGGGCAGCCAGCGCAGCACTCCGATACCTGCCGAATGCGTTCCTGCGGGGTCGATGCGGTAGTCGAGGACCGCGGCCGGGTCGGCCGCGTCATCGACGCTGCCCAGGGACAGTGCCTCGACGAGCAGCTGGTGGGGGTCAGCGCCGCTGAGGGTGAGCACGGCCAGGTTGCGACGCAGCACTGGCCAGGCTTCGCGGGTGCTTAGTCCGCCGATCACCGAGTCGGCGATGGTGTCGAGGCGGTCGCGCGCGCCGTCACCGAGCATGTTCTCTGCGGCCGCGCCCAACGCGTCGTAGTACATGTCGGCGGCCGCCGACAGGCGCGCGGACGCATCGGTGGCCTGCCGGGCGGCGGTGGTCGCCGAAATTTGCGCCCCGTCGCGGGCCAACGCTCGGGTGAGGACGTCGACGGCGGTGTCGGGATGGGTTGCCTTGGGTGACAACAGGCGGTGCGGGTCGCCTTCGGCGGTCGACAGGTACAGGTGGTTCTCGTGGGTGCCGCGGGTCAAAGCGACGTAGACAGCCTGGCGGCTGAGCATGTCCGAGCCGACGATGTGGCACGTGCCTTTGGTGTCGCGACCGCCGGCCGTCATGCCCTGAGCGGAGTCGATGGTGGCCGCATAGCCCAGCGTCACCTGCTCGCAGACGTAGTCGGAGGGCAACGTCACGATGCGTCCGCTGCGCAGATGGCGGGCTTTGAGCGTGCCGTCAGCGCCGACTTCGGTGATGGTGTATCGGTAGCCGTTGCGTACGAAATCGTGGGTCCCGATGCGAATCCAGCGGGCATTCTTTCGCGTGCGGATGGTGTCACCGACACTGGCAGCAAGCCCGTCGGCAAGGATCACCGTGGCGTCTGTGGCCGCGGCGGGGTCGTCGGCGAGGCGGTCAGAGCGGGCGCGGGCATTGAGTTCGTTGATGACATCGTTGGTCGGGGCAAGCAGCACACTGTCGGCGCCGGCGGCCAGATCAGCTCGCCACGCCTGGTAGGCCATGTCGGCGGCGGTCTCCTCGGTGCCGACATGGATGCGGTGGTTGTCGATGTAGAAGCCGATGCCAGCGGGATCGGCGTCGTGCAAGGCCAACCCGGCGGCCGCTTCTGCCGCCGAGCGGAAGCGCACCACTTCTGAGAGGGTGAGTGCGTCTGTGGCTTCGGCGATGTCACGCAGGACGCCGCCAGCCGAGATGGACGATAGCTGGCCGTCGTCGCCGATCAACCGCACGCTGGCGCCTTTTCGCAGGGCGTCGGTGATCATCGCGTCGAGCTCGGCGGTGGCTGCCTTGCCTGCCTCGTCAACGACGATCAGGGTGTCGGGGCCTACTTCGTCGAACCACTCTGGGTAGCCGAACATCGCGGCTTTGTCCGGGTCGGCTGACCACACGTACTTGGCGAGCGTGTCGGTGATGGCATTGAGGTCGGTTCCGAGAACGATCGCTGCGTCGGCAGTGGGGGCCAGGCCGATGACGTTTCCGCCGGAGCTTCGCCAGGCGTGCGAGAGTGCCGCCATCGCGGTGGTCTTGCCCGTTCCGGCAGGTGCCAGGGCGAGCGCGACACGGCGTCCGCCAGTCGCCATTTCCGAGACGAGAGCGGCCTGACCGGGATTGAGGGTGCGGCCGCGAGCGGCCGAGTCCGCCAGTGCCAGATCGACATCCGACGCGTCAGTTCGGCGGCCGTCGACACGTCCGACAGCGGCCAGGATGCGCCGTTCCGCGGCACGAATGGCTTCGCTGGTGTAGACCTCGGTGCCGTGGCGGCTGTACACACTGGCGCCATCGCGGCGACGCAGCGCCGCCGGCTCACCCAACTCGGCATCACCGACACGGGCATGGGCCACCGAAAACTTCTCGGACAGTGCCGCGTTGGTGAGGGTTTCGACGAGCTCGCCATCGTGCGCCAACCCGTGCGCACGGACCTGACGCAATGCCTCAGCACGCACATGATGTCGCTGCCACGTTGCACGTTGCTCGCTGACAATGGTGATCAGCTCGCCAGCGCGCGCCGCGATCCATTCGGCATCGACGGTGGGGGCCGGGGGAGTGCGGTCCCGGCCAGCGAGGGTGTCGGCCAGCATCTGATGTAAGCCCGTGCGACCGAGCACTTCCAATGCCTGTGTGCGCCACGTCTGGCGCAGTTCTGCCAGTGACCGCGGCTCGTGCTTCGCCTCGCGTGATTCCAGGGTCGCCTGCTGGGCCAAAGCGATGATCTCGACGTTGGTCGGTTCGCGTCCGTGGTCGACCTGAAACTGCTTGGCCAACTCGGCGGTGCGCGCCTCGATCGCCGCGCGGCGACTCGACCACCGGGCCAGCAATTGCGGTGACATTCCCTCGATCTCGCGCACGGGTCGCTTTCCGCGACCGCGAGGCACCTCCACGAACTGGACACCCAGGCGTCGAGTCAGGTGCGCCTCGAGTCGGGTGTTGTAGAGCTCGGAGGCCGCCACCGTCACGCGGTGCAGCGGTTGGCCATCGAGCGCCAGCCAGCGCCGCACCCCGTTGGCATCGACGTAGGACACCTTGTTGGAGACCGCCACGTGGGTGTGCAGATCGGGGTCACCGGCGCGCGAATCGCGGTGGGTGAACACCGCGGCGATCAGTCCTTCGGTGTCGACCTGGGCCACGCCGTTAGTACCGACCCGGGTGAAGACTGCGTTGTCTTGCAACCATTGCAGGACATCGGCGACGGCCTCGTCGTGGGCGGCTTCGACTTCCTCGGACACTGGCAGGGGAGCGATAGCCCACAGTCCCGAGACCGACTTGACCGGAGAGAAGGTGAGGTCGTAGCCCGCGACAGCAGTGGTGCGGGCGCGGGTATTGCGGGCGATGAACCCTGACAGTTCACGGTCATCAGCTGGTGCCCGGCCGTACTGCTCGGCGAATAGTTCGATGGCGATGCGGGTTCGGATCTGGGCACGCACCTCGGGGGCGATGGTGGCGTTCCAGTGTTGGCCGGCTTCGGCGTTGTGGTCGCGGTAGGCCACTGCCAGTCGCCGTGCGAACTCGGGCTCGCCGTCGCGCACGTGGAACTTGCGGCCCAGCCGTCCAGCGGCATGCTGGGCCCGCAGGCCGCGGTCGGCGACGTAGTTCATGATCCGGTCAGCGTTGGGGTGCAAGCCTTCGCCGTAGAGCGCGCGCATCTGGTCCTCGGTGACCACCGAACCGTCCGCGACTGTCCAAATTTCCTGGCGGGCTTGGTCACTGACGCCTTGGCTTCCGGTTTCGGCCAGCGCGGCAAGACCATGTCCGACCCAGCGGCCGGGCGCTTCGCCCTTGTCGGAGTAGTAGTCAGCCAGCGTCGAGCGCCCACGTTCGGTGCTGTCGGAGGCAGCGACCTGCCGCACCAGGTACAGGTAGCCGTCCCCGGCGGTCAGTTTGTGCAGCGTCATCGTCATGACGCGCACCGCTGTGGCCGCATGGGCGGAACGGTAGGAAGTTGACGCCGGTCAACTCCACGACCAAACCGGGAGGTCTTACCAAAACCTTAGGAATGCTGGCCTGAATGCAAGAGGTGTGTGGTGTGTTGGCGGGCTGTGGAGGTGAGGGTGGGACGGGGGTGTCGGAGGCGGTGGGACGGGCGGTGAGGCGACGGTGGGGGAGCACAGAGGGGGGAGGGAACGGGATATGAAAAGGGGGACGGCAGAGAATGTTGGAGGCGAATGTGGCTCAGGTAGTGGGCTGCACGCCCGGCCGCGACCTATCGTGCGCCCATGGCTACCAACACATCCAAGGTCGAAGCACGCAGGCGGGCGCGCGAGGCGCAAGCCCGCGCGAACGAAGCTCGCGCGCAACGGGAACGCGCCAACGTCGAAGATGCCGCGACGTTCATGGTCGCCGCCGGCCGGATCGGTGAAGTGGACGCCTGGGAGGCCGAGCGGCTGGCCCAGGTCCGCGAACAGGTTCGGGCCGAATCCAATCGGCGGCGGGCAGACCATCGCGCGGAAGCGGGTGCATCAGTCGCCCGGATGAAGGCCCGCGGCGAGACGCTAACCACGATCGCCGAACTGACGGGTGTCGGAGTCAGCGAGGTGCGCGCCATGCTGCGGTATGCCCCGAAGCAGCCTGAGAAGGGCGCTGCGACGCAGGACTCGCGTGCACTAGGTGGTGGCGCTGAGGCAGGACCGTCAGTGGATTCGACGGCCAGCCCAACGACCGAAGGCGTGTTGAGTCACGTGCAGGCTGCCAGTGCGTAGCGCGGCAGGGTCCGCGCAGGCTCGCGGACCGGTGGCCATGCCTGGGGCATCAGTCCTGGCGTGCACTAGGCGGCGGCAACACACCTGGGGCTTTGCGGACGAGGAGAACTTGTGACGCGCGAAGTCTCGCCGGAGATCACGGCGCTGCGCGATATGGCGCGGCGCCAGCTGCACGCTGACCAGCTGCAGCGCATCTTCGCCCAGCGGGCCGTAGAGGCCACGCTGGGCCGTGAGTCGACCCCGGGGCGCAAAGCCTGTCGCGCGAAGCAGAAGGCCGCTGCACAAGCCAAGAAGCGGAAGAGGAAAAACCGGTGAGCGTCGACACGTTAACTCCCAGCGTGGCCTTCGCGCAGCCGCAGGCATATCGGGACACGCTGTGTGATCGGTTGAGCGACTGGCGAGGCGGCAGCGGCACGCCCTGGCGAGTGATGGCGTGCGGGTGGCAGTCGTGAGGAGCGCAGTGCTGCTCGTGGTTCATCCCAGTCGGCATGCCACCGAAATCGCGAGGTTCAAAAGCCATGTCGTGTGTGGGCCGGCGGCCTCGGACTGCAACATCTGGACGGGGGCGATCGGCGCGGACGGCTATGGCCGGTTCTACCTGACGCGCGACGGCGTCGGCTTGTGCGTTCGGCCGCATCGTTACGCGCTGGCGATGGCATGCGGAGCAGTGGCGGCGGGGGTGCTCGGGTTGCACGAATGCGATAACCCGGTATGCGTGAAAGTCGCCGCTGACGGTGAGATCGAGCATGTGGTCGCGGGCTCGCAAGGCGACAACATGGAGCGGATGTCCAAGATGCGGCGCGGCGGTGGCAGATACCTGGTGCGGCGCGGCGATAGTCGCAGCGCACGTCGGGCACGCTCTGTGGCATTGCGCGAAGCGGTACAACACGGCTGGGACGCGGCGGCAGTGGAAGCCGCGCTGCTGGGTGACCAGCCCACCTTGTGGTGATCGTGCCCGCGATCTGGAGCATGTGCGACGTCGATATCGCGTAGTCGTAATCGCCGGCATTGGCGCGGTGGCGTTCAGATGAAATCGATGGCGGCGGCGTGGTGCGCATGTAACCGATGACCCGTCAGGCCGACGGCTCTTGGGCTGAAGTCATTGGTGCGATGGGGATCCCGGTTGTCGGACTGGCCACAGACTCGGCCGGATGGGGTAGTGGCCTACGCATGACGGGCGCGCGTCTGCCACGCAGGCTGGTTGCAGGGCAACGACGTCGAGAGAGGAAACAAGATCATGGCGACACAATCAGAATGGCGATTCTGTGTGCAGTGCTCGGTCCTGTATTTCGATGGCCACGCAGATGGGAACAAGGGTGTCTGTTCGGGGTCGCCGGCCGGTCAGCATGGTCATCGGCCGGCGGGATTCAACTTTGTTCTGTCGCACGACATCGCGCCATCACCAACGGCGCAAGACAAGTGGCGCAACTGCTGGAAATGCCAAGCCATGTACTTCGACGGACATACCGACGGGAACAAAGGACATTGCCCGGCGGGTGGAGCCCACGACGGTCATGGGAACGAGCCGGGCGTGTGGAGTTTCGTTCTGTCGCACGACATCGCGCCGTCACCAATCGCACAGAATCAGTGGCGCAACTGTTGGAAATGCCAAGCCATGTACTTCGACGGGTATCCCGACAAAGGACGCTGCGCGGCGGGCGGGGCCCACGACGGGCATGGGAACGAACCGGGCGTCTGGAACTTCGTGCTGCAACATCCGGTCAATCCGAAAGTCACCATACTCACGCCCAACGGCGCACACGTCCGGATTATCGGGCAGCGATTCACCCCCGGCGGCAAAGTGCACTTCGGTATCGGGTATCACGATGGCACTGGGCCAAGCACCCGCGAGGCAGTGGCCACGTCGGATGTTGTCACCGGCCGTGTAGAGACAGCATTCGATATGCACTCTCCGGGGTGGTCATGGGTTTCGACCCGCGCCACAGATCAAGACACCGGCGCATTTGTAGACGCACGCATCGAATAGCGACCTGGGGGGGTCTGATTTGCGTGGTTCCTGCTGTTCCCTAAAGGGGTTCAGCAGGCCAGCGCGGGGCGGCGAACCGGTGCGGCGAAGATGATGTTGAGGTCGCGTCGGGCGTCGAGTTCGGTGTAGGGCTCGATCGTCGCCACGCCGACGATCGCGGGGTCGTCGCCGTCGTTGGCCAGGAGCTCATAGGCGGCGTGAAGGCTGCTCAGTTGCGCGGGCCGGTAGTTGTAGTCGGCCAGCTCCAAGTAGGAGTGCAGGGTGGCGCGTGCGGCTGCGGGCGTGTCATGCAGGGTGATGGTGTCGGCACCGTGGTCGTCGATGGTCAGGCTGTACATCAGGGCTCCTTTGAGGTGGTTGGTTCGGCGGGCTGCGATCTGACGTTCAGGCTGTTGCCGCGTCGAGGGTGAGCCTCGAGACTGGTGGACGGTTGATATTGAGTGATGCGGTATTCATTGATCTCATCTCTCCTTTGGTTGTGGACAT
>NZ_JBZDPU010000022.1:0-66322 GCF_058270075.1 Mycobacterium shunyiense
GGGAAAAAGAGCGTGGCCAAAAACAACAAACAAAAACCACCAAACACACTATTGAGTTCTCAAACAACACGCCCGAGTTTGTCGCGCAGAAATCCCGCGGCTAAAAGCCGCTGAGCTTCTGCGGGCAGTGAGAATACCCACCGTAATGGGTGTCTCTCTCGGATTTCGTCTTCGCTCTCCGGCGCTTGTCCGTGTCGCTCTGACCTGGAATAAGTTACGTGAGCGCTAACAGCGAGTCAAATCGCCAGGTCACTGCGACGTTTTCCCAGGTCAGAGCGTGACTACCGGACGCCCTAACCGCCGGTGCGCTCGACGCCGGCAATGTGCCGCTTGCCACGTCGCAACACGAGCCAACGCTCATGCAGAAAATCGGAATGCTGTGGTAGCCACTCGTCGCTTTCAATACGAATGTTGTTCACGTACACCCCGCCCTCGGCGACATTGCGGCGCGCGGCCCCCTTACTCGCCGCCAACCCGGTGCTCACCAACAAGTCCACGATCGAGTCCGGGCCGCCCGGCTTCAGCTCGGCAACCTGCCCACTACTGGCCTCGCGCAGCGCGGCGCCGAGCGTCGATCCGTCGAGGTCGGCCAACTCGCCACGACCGAACAACGCCTGGCTGGCGAGCTCGACCGCCTTCGTCGCCCCTTCTCCGTGCACCAACGTGGTGAGTTCACGCGCGAGCCGTTTCTGCGCGGCGCGTTCATGCGCACGGTTCTTGGTCGCGTCCTCGAGCTCGCCGATCTCCTCCGGCGTCAGAAAGGTGAACCACCGCAGGTAACCGATGACGTCGGCATCAGCGGCATTCACGAAGTACTGGTACCAGGCGTAGGGGCTGGTCATTTCGGGGTCGAGCCACACGTTGCCGCCGCCGGTCGACTTGCCGAACTTCTTACCTTCGGAGTCGGTGACCAGCGGAGTCGTCATCGCATGCACGGTGGCGCCCAGCTTCTGGCGCACCAATCGGGCGCCGGCGACGATGTTGCCCCACTGATCGGAGCCACCGATCTGCAATGCGCAACCATGCCGCTGGTGCAGTTCCACGAAGTCGTTGGCCTGCAGCAGCATGTAGCTGAACTCGGTGTAGGAGATGCCGTCGCCTTCGAGCCGGCGTCGGACCGTCTCCCGGTCCAGCATCACGTTCACCGAGAAGTATTTGCCCAGGTCGCGTAGAAACTCGATGGCCGAGAGCTGACCGGTCCAATTGAGGTTGTTCTCGACGATCGCACCGGTCGGGCTGTCGTCGAATTCGACGAACCGCTCCAACTGACCGCGGATGCGGCCGGCCCAGTCCGACACCGTGTCGGCGGTGTTCAGCGTGCGCTCCCCCGTGTCGCGAGGGTCACCGATCATCCCGGTCGCCCCGCCGGCCAGCACGATCGGCCGGTGTCCGGCACGTTGGAACCGCCGCAACGTGAGCAACGGAACCAGGTGGCCTGCGTGCAGGCTGGGCGCGGTCGGGTCGAAGCCCGAATAGACGGTCATGGGGCCTTTGGCCAGGTCGTTCGCCAACGCATCGCGGTCGGTCGACTGGGCGATCAGCCCACGCCAGTCCAGCTCATCCAGGATTCCCATGCTCATGACGACGATCATGCCGCATTGCGCAGGTCAATCACTGGTGCCGGGCGCAGGTGCACGCGGGCTGCGCCGATACGCCGACACCTCTCCCCGGCCGGCAATCCAGAACCGCCATTGCCGGTCGGCGGCCTTGCTCACTCCGACCCGCGGGCCGTCGACTCCCGGGACCGCATCGCCCAGCGTCAACCGCACCGGACTACCGGCATCGAAGAGGTCAATCCCGTTGTCCTCCATAGCAATTCCCAACGCAGAGCACAGGTTTCCCGGCCCTCTCGCCAACGCAACGGGGCGCACCGCAGGCCCCCGGCGCCGCGCGGCCACCTCGGTGCCGGCACTTACCGCCGCAGCGCGCAGCAGGACCGCGCCCGCCACACCGTCGTAACCGCAGACCACATTCGCGCAGACATGGATGCCGTGGCTGCGGTAGGTGTACAGGTGTCCGGGCGGGCCGAACATCACGAGATTCCGTCCGCCTGCACCGCGAAACGAATGCGAGGCTGCGTCGGGCCAGGGGCCGTCGGGCGGACCCCCGTACGCCTCGACCTCGACGATGACGGCGCGGACACCGCGTCCAGTCAGCTCGGCCCCCAACAGCCGACGGGCTGCGAACAGCGGATCTCCGGTCAGCAGTTCGGCGCCCATCTGCAAGCCCACCCGAGCGATTTTGCACTTCGCAACATCCACCGTTGACACCGGCCATACGCGAGCGCAGTATTCATCACATGATGACTTCATCGATCGATGAATTCTCGGCCGGATTCCCGTCCAATGCCGACGCCCCTGCCGTCGACATCACCGGACTGCAGGTCAACCGTGGTGGGCGCCCCGCGATTCGAGACCTCTCGGTGCGGATCTCCCGCGGTGCCATCACCGGCCTGCTCGGCCCCTCAGGCTGCGGCAAGACCACCCTGATACGCAGCATCGTCGGGACCCAGATCGTCGAGGCCGGCACCGTCATGGTCCTCGGACACCCCGCCGGTTCGGCACCGCTACGCCACCGCGTCGGATACGTCACGCAGGATCCGACGATCTACAACGACCTGCGGGTCATCGACAACGTCCGCTACTTCGCCGCGCTGTACGGCACGTCGGCGGACTCGGCCGCCGACGCCATCCGGACGGTCGGACTCGACGATCACCGCACCGCCTACTGCGGCAACCTCTCCGGCGGTCAACGGACCCGGGTCTCGCTCGCCTGCGCCCTGGTGGCCGAACCTGAACTCCTGGTGCTCGACGAGCCGACCGTCGGCCTCGACCCGGTCCTGCGCGTCGACCTGTGGGAACAGTTCAACGAACTGTCACGGCGCGGAACAACCCTGCTGGTCTCCAGTCACGTCATGGACGAGGCCGACCACTGCGGTGACCTGCTGCTCATGCGCGAAGGCAGGTTACTCGCCCACACCACCCCTGACCAGCTACGGAAGGACACGGAATGCACGTCCCTGGAGGAAGCGTTTCTCACCGTCATCCGGCGCAGCGCCACAGCCGGGCACAACCGAGCCGACTGAGCCCGGCGGCCTACCTGGCCACCACCGGACGGATCCTGCGACAGCTCGCCGCCGACCATCGCAGCGTGGCGATGATCCTGTTGGTCCCCAGCCTGATCATCACCCTGATGTATTTCATGTTCCAGAACGCACCGCACGCGCCGGGGCAACCGACACCGTTCAACAATGCCTGCCTGATCATGCTCGGCGTCTTCCCGCTCATCGTGATGTTCCTGATCACCTCGATCACCATGCAGCGGGAACGAGTCTCGGGAACTCTCGAACGCATTCTGACCACGCCACTGCGGCGGTTCGACCTGCTCGCCGCCTACGGCACCGCGTTCTCGATCGCAGCCGCGGCGCAGGCCACCCTCGCCTGCGTCGTCTCGTTCTGGTTCCTCGGACTCCACACCGAGGGCAGCCCAGTTCTGGTGTTCCTGATCGCGATCATCAACGCCGTACTCGGCGTCGGTCTAGGGCTGTTGTGCAGCGCGTTCGCCCGCACCGAGTTTCAGGCCGTGCAGTTCATGCCGGTGGTGATCGCGCCCCAACTGCTGTTGTGCGGCATCATCGTGCCTCGGGCCGCGCTGCCGGACTGGCTTCAGTGGATCAGTAACGTGCTACCGGCCAGCTACGCACTCGAAGCCCTGCAGCAGGTCGGCGCCCACGCTGAGCTGACCGCCGTCGCAGCACGCGACATCGCGATCGTGCTCGGCTTTGCGGTGCTGGCACTGTGTCTGGCCGCGGCCACCCTGCGCCGTCGAACCCCCTAGGAACCCGTGAGTACCGACGTCGACTCCAGCAGAGAACGCAAACGGCCCGGCCGCCCGGCCGGACCATCGGACAAACGCGAGCGCATTCTGACCAGTGCGCGGGAATTGTTCGCCCGCAACGGAATCGACAAGACATCGATTCGCTCCATCGCCTCCGATGCCGGAGTGGACGCGGCACTGGTGCACCACTACTTCGGCACCAAGACCCAACTGTTCGCCGCGGCGATCCACATTCCCATCGATCCGATGACGGTGATCAGCCGGCTGAAAGAGGTGCCGGTGGACCAGATCGGGCACACGCTGCCGTCAATCCTGTTGCCGCTGTGGGATTCCGAGATCGGCAAGAGCTTTGTCGCGACGCTGCGCTCGATCCTGGCCGGCAACGACGTATCGCTGGTCCGGTCGTTTCTCCAGGACATCATCATCGGCGAGATCGGGCCCCGGGTGGACAACCCGCCCGGCAGTTCCCGGATCCGCATCCAGTTCGTCGCCTCACAATTGGTCGGGGTCGCGATGGCGCGTTACATCCTGGAGCTCGAGCCCTTCGCCACGCTGCCGGCGGAACAGATCGCCGAGACGATCGCACCCACCCTGCAGCGCTACCTGACCGGTGACCTACCCGGACTCCTCTGACCCGGCCAGCTCCATCAATCGCCGGTGCTCGGCGTCATCTTCGATGGCCACGGCCTCGTCGACCAGAAGGACCGGGATGCCGTCCTCGATCCGGTAGGCGCGCCGCAACCGGGGGTTGTAGAGCCAGTCCGTTCCGGCCAGCAGCAGCGGCCCGCGGTCCTGCGGGCACACCAGGATGCTCAGAAGCTTGTCGTCGACCACCACGTGAAGTTAGCCCAGCGGGATCTGGATGCCGCCACTCGGGCCGGGCTGTCCCCCGCCCCCGCCCGGAATCGGAGCGATACCGCCCGGGAACTGACCGACCCCGGGATTGAGCCCACTCTGCTGCGGAATCTGAGCGTTGGTCTGGGCCTGCAACTTGCGCTGGTAGGCCAACGTGCTCTTGAGCGCGTTGATCAACGGGACCTGGTTGGGGCGCTTGTCGAGGGCCTTGGTGATGGCCTCACGGTTGGCATTCGACGGCTTGTAGCCCTGCTGACGCAGCTTCAGGATGTCGTGGATCAGCGTCGAGATCTGGCCGCCGCCCTCGCCGGTGTCGTAATCCCTGGCGATGATGGACAACGCCTCGTCGGCGGTCATCGGCGGGGCCGCCGGAGCGGCCGATCCGGGTGCATCGGCGACCGGAGTGGGCTGAGCGGGGTCGGCGGCAGCCGTCGGCGCACCCGCGCCCACCAGCAGGCCCAGGACCAGCGCACCGCCGGTCACGACCCGACACCAGCTGTTCGCACCCGATCCCGATGTCATCGATCCTCCAGTCGTTCTGCCGTCCGCCGGAGCGTAACAGCGCGTTCTGGCCCCGGCATCCCGTCGGGCGACGCGACTATTCGGCGTCCGCCTCGTCGTCGGCACCGCCGGCGACGAGTTCGGCCCGACTGGCCGCGGTCAACTTCTTGTACGTCCCTGTATCGGCGTCGAGGTACCAGCAGTTACGCCGGCCGGATTTCGGGATGCCCGCGGCCCGCAGCGGCGCGACGAGCGGGCGGTAGGACGCACCGAGTTCCATGTCGGCCACCACGTGCACCACGTCCGGCGGGTTGCCGGCGGCCAGATCCTCCAGAGCGAGCGACAGATCGGCCGTCGGGACGCTACCGCCGGGGCGCAGGGCCAGGGCCGTCACTGCCAACTGTCGGCCCGACTCCTCGATGCCGTAGGTCACCGACATGTCGACCGCGTCGAGCCGCCCGACCGCGTCGTTGACACTGGTCGCGAACACCGGGCCCCGTTCGGTCCGGATCACCGCACCTCGGTTGTCGACCAGCCAGTAGTCACCGTCCTCATCGCGACGGAACAGGAACTCGGTGGACACCCAGGTGTCGGCCGGTGCGAACACACCGCGCTTGACCACGGCGGTCGGATCGACCGGGCCACGCGGGTGGGCCAGGAGCACACCCACCTCGTTGGCCTCGGCCTTGCGCACGAACCCCTGCTCGTCTTCCAGGATCAGGTCGTCGTCGGCGTCGTAGGCGGCGAGTTCGACGGTGCCGCCACCGGGCAACGGCCGTCCCTTGCTGCCGATCTTGGCTCCGGACACATTGGCCAGCACGGCCTGTCCGTCTGTGGTGGCGAAGAACTCCACGACTTGGGCCGGCTCGAACACGTCGACCACGCGTTTCCACAGCCCGGCCGGCATCCCGGATCCGATGAACAGCCGGACCGGGTGACTTCCCGTGAGCGAGAACGACGGATCGTCGATGACCTCGCGCAGCATCGCCCAGGTATAGGACACGACGGTCACGCCGTACTGCCGGATCTCCTGCAGGAACCGGTCGGGCTGCAATCCGCGCGACAGCGCGATGCGTGAACCGCCGACCACGGCACCGCCAAGACTGACCAGCAGGCCGGACTGATGATGCAGCGGGGTCAGGCAGTAGACCGTGTCGCCGCGACCCAGATTCGCCGCCGACGCGGTGCCGAACGCGGACAGAGCCCACCGGAAGTTGGTGATCTGGCGGGCCACGAGCTCCCCACCGACCTCGCTGAAGGCGACGAACGCCAGGTCGCGCGCGAGACCCGGGTTGGGCCGGTACCAGCCGGGCAGTTCGACGACGTCGGGGTCGATCTTCTCCATATCGACGACATCGGCGTCCTCGGGGACATCGAGGTCGCGGCTCTCACCACCGGGTCCACCGAGCGGCCCGCCGCTGCCGAGAACCAGCACGCGCATGTCGAGCTTGCAGGCCACATCGAGATGGCTCGGGTCGGCGATGATCTCGGCCACGCCACCGAGCCGGGCCGCCTCGGCCAGGTCCGCCTCCGGCAGCAGCACGGCCACCGCTCCCAGCCGGGACAGGGCCGCGATGGCCACCAGGGCACTGGGCCGGGTGTCCATCAGGACGCCGACCCGGGCGCCCTGTCGCACACCGACGTCGATCAGTCCGCGAACCACGTTGTTGATCCGGCGATCCACGGCCTCATAAGTGTGCACACGGCCGTCGAACAGCAGTGCCTCGCCGTTGGGGGCGCTGCGGGCCTGCTCGCTCATGATCCGGCCCAGCGAGATCCGGGTGTGGTCGTTGACCTGACCCAACCGGGCCAACCGGGGCAGCGTGCGGGCCGTCTCGATGACCAGGGTCCGGGCGTTCTTGTTCGCCGTCACCAGCGCGTCGGCGGCCGAGCGGGCCACGCCGAACGCCATCTCGGTGGCTGCGGTGGCGCCGTGGGTCACGCGGGCGGAGAACGACACCCCACCCTCGGGATGATCAGCCGGCTGCGATCCCATCGGCACCACGCCGTCGGGCATCTGTTCTCCGCCGAGCCATTTCACCCACTGCGCCACTGTCGGCCAGGTCTGGGTCGAGGCCTTGGACCCCACGACCAGGCCGAAATGTCCTGCCCTGATCAGGTATTCGTAGACGTCCGCATCCGGTGCGGCCCGTTTGATGCCGCGTACCGCGGCCGGTTGGCCGATGTCGTCGACCTCACCGATCACCGCCAGGATCGGGCAGTCGATGTCAGAAAGCGTGACCAGGTCCCCGTGGACGGAGAAGCCGCCGGTGATCATCCGGTTGTGCGCGATGAACTGCTTGAGCAGTTCGGAGATCGCCGGTCCGGACCAGGCGATCCAGCCCTCCGACGACAGGAAGCGGCGCTGCTGCTCACGCGGCAGCAGGGCCTCCCGGTCATGCAGTTGACGCAGGAAATCCAGGCGCGACTGCGCGGTCTTGATCGGGTCGAGCATCTGAAAGCCGGTGCGCGCCAACCACCCCGGGATGTCGATGCGGCTGAACACGTGGTCGGCCATGAAATCCGCGGCACCCGCGGCGACCCCCGCCGGAAGGTTCATCGGCAACGCGGCCAGGGTATCGACCGGCGAACCGAACGCGATGATGCTCGCCAGATCCTTGGACCGCCGGTAGGCCGCAGCCTGGTAGGCGAACATCCCGCCCTGCGAGTAGCCGGCAAGGTGCACGTCGCGGCCGGTGACCTCCTTGACGATGTCGATGGCCTCCGAGAGCGCGACCACGTGGTCTGCGAGGTTGCGCTGCATACCGCCCTCGACCTTGTCGGGCGAACCGAAGTCGATGACCCACGGGTCGACGCCCGCGGCGTGCAGGATGCCGACCGCACCGTCGTCGCGCGTCACGTCCCACATGTCGGCCGACATCATCATCGGATGCACCATCAGCACCGGAGGACGGAGATCCTGGGCACCGGGGCGGGCGTCGGGCGGGAAGTACCGCCGCAGCCGGTACATCGGCACACTCTGGATGATCTGGAACGGCGACGGGACCGCACCGGTCTCCAGGCCTCCGTAGCGCAGCACCTCCAGACCGTTCTGCGCGGTTGCCAGCAACCGCTCGACCGGTTTGGTCACTGCCGAGAAATCCACCAGTTAGCTCCCCACACCTGACAACTCACCCGACCCCCGATTGACGTCGTCATCATGGCATAACAGCAACCAATCGCCGATGTGATCAGCGCTATGCCGACGGTGGCCCCGTGCGATGCCGGATTCCCGGGCCCCGGACGATAGGGTCGGCGGCGATGGCACACCTGCTCGGGGGCGAAACCCTGCATCTGGAGTACCCCGCCGGGGTGGTGTTCGACTCGGTCACCGTCGGCGTCAGCGAAGGCGACCGGATCGGCATCGTCGGCCGCAACGGCGACGGCAAATCCAGCCTGCTGGCCATGCTGGCCGGCCGACTCGAACCCCATTCCGGACGGGTCACCGTGCGCGGCGGAGTGCGCATCGGCGTACTCGATCAGGCCGACACCCTCGACGACGCCGACACGGTCGGCCACGCCGTGGTCGGCGACGTGCCCGAACACGAGTGGGCCGGTGACCCCCGCGGGCGCGATGTCATCGCGGGACTGCTCGCCGACCTGCCGTGGGACGCACGACTCGGCACGCTGTCAGGCGGACAGCGGCGCCGGGTGGCTCTGGCCAGGCTGCTCGCCGGCGATCACGACGTGCTGGCGCTCGACGAGCCGACCAACCACCTCGACGTGGAGGCGATCACCTGGCTCGCCGCGCACCTCAAGAAGCGCTGGTCCGCGTCGTCCGGCGGGCTGCTGGTGGTGACGCACGACCGCTGGTTTCTCGACGAGGTCTGTACGACCACATGGGAAGTGCACGACCGCATCGTCGAACCGTTCGACGGCGGCTACGCCGCGTACATCCTGCAGCGGGTGGAGCGTGATCGCCAGGCCGCCTCGATCGAAGCGCGTCGGCAGAACCTGGCCCGCAAGGAACTGGCCTGGCTGCGCCGCGGCGCGCCGGCCCGCACCTCGAAGCCGAAGTTCCGTATCGACGCGGCCAACGCACTGATCGCCGACGTTCCCGAGATCCGCGACAAGGTCGCACTGCAGTCCCTGGCGGTGTCCCGGCTCGGGAAGCAGGTCGTCGACCTGCTGGACGTGTCGGTGAGCTACGGCGACCGTGAAGTGCTGCAGCAGGTCGAGTGGCGGATCGCCCCGGGTGAGCGCACCGGGATCCTCGGCGTCAACGGTGCCGGAAAATCGACCCTGCTGGGCCTGATCGACGGCTCGGTGCAACCGACCTCGGGACGAGTCAAACACGGTAAGACTCTGCAGGTCGCGACCCTCACCCAGACCGTCGACGAGCTTGAGCCACACCTCGGCGATCCGGTGCGGACAGTACTGGCCAACCTGCGCACGACGTATGTGTTCGGCAGCGGGTCGAAGGCCCAGGAGCTCACGCCCGGGCAGTTGCTGGAGCGTCTCGGGTTCTCGAACGCCCAGTTGTCGACACCGGTCAAGGACCTCTCCGGCGGACAACAACGTCGCCTGCAACTGCTGTTGATCCTGCTGGCACAGCCCAACGTGCTGATACTCGACGAGCCCACCAATGACCTGGACACCGACATGCTCTCCGCCATGGAGGATCTGCTCGACTCGTGGCCCGGCACGCTGATCGTGGTGAGCCACGATCGGTATTTTCTGGAGCGGGTCACCGATCAGCAGTACGGGATCCTCGGCGGGCATCTGCGGCATCTACCGGGCGGGGTGGACGAGTACCTGCGGCTGCGAGCTGCCCATGGGTCGGCGACCGGCGCGGCGCAGGCACCGGCCGCAGGCACTGCACCGGACGGGTTGTCCGGTGCCGAGCTGCGGGCAGCGCAGAAGGAGGTGTCCGCCCTGGAACGCCGGCTGGAGAAACTGCAGGAACAGATCAACCGGTCCCGGACGGCGATGGCGGACCATGACCAGTCGGATTTCGAGGGACTCGCGGTCAAGGTGGCAGCCATCCGCGCGCTGGAGGACGAAGTCACCGAGGTCGAGGAACGCTGGTTCGAACTCGGCGAGCAGATCGGCTAGCGGCGCAGCCGGATCCCTAACTCTTCGGCGGTCTCGCGAACCACGCCGAGCTGCCTGGCGACCTGGACCGGTGACGTACCGCCACGCGCACTGCGCGCGTTGACCGAGCCCTCCACGGTCAGCACCTCACGCACCTGCGCGGTGAGCGCGGGGTTGATCGCGGCGAATTCGTCGTCGGTGAGTTCGTCGAGCCCGACCCCACGCCCCTCGGCGACTCGCACGGCCTCCCCCGCGGCCTCATGGGCCACCCGGAACGGAACCCCTTCGCGGACCAGCCATTCGGCGATATCGGTGGCCAGCGTGTAACCGGCAGGTGCCAGCGCGGCCATCCGGTCCTCGTCGAACGTCAGCGTGCCGACCAGGCCGGCCATCGCCGGCAGCAACAGCTCCAGCTGGGCCACCGAGTCGAAGACCGGCTCCTTGTCCTCCTGCAGATCCCGGTTGTAGGCCAGGGGCTGCGCCTTGAGCGTGGCCAGCAGGCCCGTCAGGTTTCCGATCAGGCGTCCGGACTTGCCGCGGGCCAACTCGGCGATGTCCGGATTCTTCTTCTGCGGCATGATCGAACTGCCCGTCGACCAGGAGTCGTGCAAGGTCACGTAACCGAATTCGGTTGTGCTCCAAAGGATGATGTCTTCGGCGAGCCGGGACAGGTCCACCCCGATCTGGGCGAAGATGAAGGCCGCCTCGGCGGCGAAATCGCGGGCCGCGGTGGCGTCGACGGAATTGTCTGCCGCTGAGGCGAATCCGAGATCCGCGGCGATCGCATCGGGATCCAGGCCCAGCGACGATCCCGCCAGCGCCCCGGAACCGTAGGGCGAGACGGCAGTGCGGTCGTCGAAGTCGGCGAGCCGGTCGACATTGCGCAGCAGTGGATGAGCGTGCGCCAGTAGATGATGCGCGAGCAGGATCGGCTGAGCGGCCTGCAGGTGGGTCTTGCCCGGCATGATGGCCGTCGGATGCGCGGCAGCCTGCACCGCCAGGGCGTTGACCACCTCGAGCACGCCGTCGGCGACGCGACGGACGGCGTCGCGCAGCCACATCCGGAACAACGTGGCCACCTGGTCGTTTCGCGAACGTCCGGCCCGCAGCCGGCCACCGAGATCCGGCCCGACCCGGTCGATCAGGCCGCGCTCCAGCGCGCCGTGCACATCCTCGTCGGTGACCAGCGGCCGGAAACTGCCGTCGGCAACGTCGGAACCCAGGCTGTCCAGGCCCGCGAGCAGCCCGTCCCGCTGCTCATCGGTGAGCAGGCCGGCCCGGTGCAGAACTCGGGCGTGGGCCTTCGACGCGGTGACGTCGTACGGCGCCAGCACCCAGTCGAAATGGGTCGACTTGCTCAGCGCGGCAAGGGCTGCCGAAGGACCGTCGGCGAACCGGCCGCCCCACAGCGAGCCTTCGTTGGTGGTTCCGTCGTTGGTGCTCATCTCACTTCTTTCCGCGAGCAGACGCGTAGGTACCCCGCGCACGGCGATTTCGGGTACCTACGCGTCTGCTCGGCATCAGAGGCCCAGGTCGCGCTTGGCCGAGATCTTGGAGCTCAGACCGTGCAGCTGCACGAAGCCCTTGGCCGCGCTCTGGTCGAAGCTGTCGCCCTCGTCGTAGGTGGCCAGGTTGAAGTCGTACAGCGACTCACCGGAACGGCGGCCGTTGACGATGACGCTCCCGGCATGCAGAACCAGCCGGATGTCGCCGGAGACGTGCTCCTGCGTGTGCTCGACGAACGCCTCCAGCGACCGCTTCAGCGGGCTGAACCACAGGCCGTCGTAGGTGAGCTCGCCCCACTTCTGGTCCACGCCGCGCTTGTACCGACCCAGCTCACGCTCCAGCGTCACGTGCTCGAGCTCGGTGTGCGCGGTGATCAGCACCATCGCGCCCGGCGCCTCGTAGATCTCGCGGCTCTTGATGCCGACCAGCCGGTCCTCGACCACATCGAGCCGGCCCACACCCTGCGCACCGGCCCGGGTGTTGAGCTCCTGGATGATCTCCAGCACGCTGAGCGGACGACCGTCGATCGCGATCGGGCGGCCCTTGTCGAAGCTGATGATCAGCTCGTCTGGAGCGTTGAAGTTGACCGTCGGGTCCTGGGTGTAGTCGTAGACGTCCTTGGTCGGCGCGTTCCACAGGTCCTCGAGGAACCCGGTCTCCACCGCGCGGCCCCACACGTTCTGGTCGATCGAGAACGGTGAGCGCTTGGTGACGTTGATCGGGATCGCGTTCTCCTCGGCGAACGCGATGGCCTTCTCACGGGTCCAGGCGTAGTCGCGGACCGGGGCGATGACGTCCAGTTCAGGTGCGAGGGAAGCGAAGCCGACCTCGAAGCGCACCTGGTCGTTGCCCTTGCCGGTGCAGCCGTGCGCGACGACAGTGCCGCCGTGGGCACGCGCGGCGTCGACCAGATGCTTGACGATCAGCGGGCGGCTGATGGCCGACACCAGCGGGTAACGGTCCATGTAGAGCGCATTGGCCTTGATGGTCGGCAGGCAGTATTCGTCGGCGAACTCGTCACGGGCGTCGACCACGACCGCCTCGACCGCACCGCAGTCCAGGGCACGCTGGCGCACGACATCCATGTCCTCGCCGCCCTGGCCGAGATCGATGGCGACGGCGACGACCTCTTTGCCGGTCTCCTTGCCGATCCAGCTGATCGCGACCGAGGTGTCCAGACCTCCGGAGTACGCCAGGATGACGCGTTCGGACATGAGCAATCTCCTTGTTTTGGGCTCTACTTCAAGTTCTCGATGGTGTTGGCAAGTTCGGCCCCGGTCATCGGGTCGCGCGCCACCATCAGGATGGTGTCGTCACCGGCGATGGTGCCGACCACATACGGCAGGGCGGCGCGGTCGATCGCGCTGGCCAGGTAATGCGCCGCCCCGGGCGGGGTGCGCAGCACGGCAAGGTTAGCGCTGGCATCGGTCGATACCAGCAAGTCCCCCAGCAAGCGGGTCAACCGTTCGGTGCCACCCGACACACCCCGCACCGGGCTGCCGTCCTCGGGCACCACATACACCCCGACTCCGCCATCGGCACCGCGCAGTTTCACCGCGCCGAGCTCCTCCAGGTCCCGCGACAGCGTGGCCTGGGTGACCTCGATGCCCTCCTGGCCCAGCAGGGCGGCCAGTTCGGTCTGGCTGCTCACCTGCCTGGCCGACAGGAGGGCGACGATGCGGGCCTGTCGGCCGGCGCGGGTCGGTGCGCTCATAGTCTCAGGCGCTTGTCTTTTTTTCGAGCAGCCACACCAGCATGGCCTTCTGCGCGTGCAGCCGGTTCTCGGCCTCGTCGAACACCGCGCTCTGCGGGCCGTCGATCACCTCGTCGGTGATCTCGTGACCGCGGTGCGCCGGAAGGCAGTGCAGCACAATGGCTTCCGGGTCGGCACGCTTGAGCAGATCGGCGTTGACCTGGAACGGACGGAACGGCCGCACCCGGTCGAGCCCGTCATTCTCCTGGCCCATCGACGTCCAGGTATCGGTGACGAGCACGTCGACCCCGTCGACCCCGGCCTGTGCGTCATCGGTAACGGACACGGTTGCTCCAGTTTCACTGGCGCGGCGCTTGGCGGCCTCGACGAAGTGCGGGTCTGGTTCGAATCCGGCCGGCGCGGCGATGGTGACGTGGATGCCTGCGGTGACACCACCCAGCATCAGCGAGTGCGCCATGTTGTTGGCGCCGTCACCCAAATACGTCATCCGCAAACCCTTGAGCTCGCCCCGGCGCTCGGCCAGGGTCTGCAGGTCGGCCAGCACCTGGCACGGGTGGAATTCGTCAGACAGTGCGTTCACGATCGGCACCGTCGATCCCGAGGCCATGGCCGTCAGCCGCTCCTGGGCGAACGTGCGCCACACGATGGCGTCGACGTAGCGGGACAGCACCGCGCCGGTGTCCTCGAGGGTCTCCTCGCGGCCCAGCTGGGTGCTGCGGCCGTCGACCACCACGGCATGGCCGCCGAGCTGGGCGATGCCCATCTCGAACGAGAACCGGGTGCGGGTGGAGTTCTTCTCGAAGATCACCGCGACGCCGCGCGGGCCCTCGAGTGGGCGCCGCGAGAACGGTGCCTTCTTGAGTTCGGCGGCCAGGGCGAGCACCTCGGCCTGCTCATCGGGTGACAGATCGTCGTCGCGCAGGAAATGCCGGATGGTCATGAAGCAGCCTCCACAGCGGTGTCGAGAACGGCAGGCAGAGCGGACAGGAACGTCTCGATCTGCGGTTCGGTGATGATCAGTGGCGGCGCCAACCGGATGACGTCCGCGGCAGCGGCATTGACCAGGAACCCGGCGTCGCGCGCGGCGGCCTCGACGGCCTTGGCGCTCGGTGCGGTCAACACCACGCCCTGCAGCAGACCCTTGCCGCGCACGTGGTCGACGAGCGGATGACCCAACTCCTCGATGCCGTGGCTCAGCGTCTTGCCGAGCACCCCGGCGCGCGCGATCAGATCCCCGTCGGCGAGCGCCTTGAGCACCGCCAGCGCGGCGGCGGTGCACACCGGGTTACCTCCGAACGTGCTGCCGTGCAGACCCGGGGTGAGCAGATCACCGGCCGCGCCGATGGCCAGGCAGGCGCCGATCGGCAGCCCGCCGCCCAGGCCCTTGGCCAGCGTGACGATGTCCGGGGTGATGCCGTCGTGCTGATGCGCATAGAACGCGCCGGTACGCCCGACGCCGGTCTGCACCTCGTCGAGGACCAGAAGTGCGCCGTTCCTGGTGGTGATGTCGCGGGCCTGCGCCAGATATCCGGCCGGCGGGACGACGACGCCACCCTCCCCCATGATCGGTTCGAGGAACAACGCGGCGGTATCCGAATCGACAGCAGCGGCAAGGGCTTCGGCATCCCCATAGGGCACATGGGTGACGTTGCCCGGCAGCGGCTCGAACGGTGCCTGCTTGGCGGGCTGGCCGGTCAGCGCCAGCGACCCCATCGTGCGGCCGTGAAAGGCCCCTTCGGCGGCAACGATATTCGTCTTGCCGGTGAGCCGGGTGATCTTGAAGGCGACCTCGTTGGCCTCGGTGCCCGAGTTGCAGAAAAAGGCCCGCGCCGGGGCGCCCAGATGCCCCACCAACGCTTCGGCCAGCGCGATGCCCGGTTCGGTGGCGTACAGGTTCGACGTGTGGCCCAGCGTGTTGAGCTGGGTGGTGACGGCCTCGATCACCCCGGGATGGCGGTGCCCCAGCAGGTTGACCGCGATTCCGCCGAGCAGGTCCAAGTAGGACTTGCCGTCGGTATCGGTCACCACGGCGCCGTCACCGCTGGCCAGTGCCAACGGCGGGGTGCCGTAGTTGTTCATCATCACCGCTTCCCAGCGGTCCTGGAGGGTCATGCGGCTACCACCTTGGTTCCAGTTCCTTCATCGGTGAAAAGCTCGACCAGCACACAGTGTTCGACGCGGCCGTCGATCACGTGGGCGCTCGGCACACCGCCCTCCACCGCCCGCAGGCAGGCCTCGATCTTGGGCACCATGCCCGATTCGAGCGTGGGCAGCAGCCCTGTCAGGGCCTCGGTGTCGATCTCGCTGACCAGCGAAGAGCGGTCGGGCCAGTCGGTGTAGAGCCCCTCCACGTCGGTGAGCATGATCAGCTTCTCGGCACCCAGCGCCTCGGCCAGGGCCGCAGCGGCGGTGTCGGCGTTGATGTTGTGGACCACACCATCGATGTCCGGCCCGATGGTCGACACCACTGGAATACGCCCTGCGGCAATGAGATCCATGATGGATTCGGCGTTGACGTATTCGACGTCGCCGACCAGCCCGATGTCGGTGGCCACTCCGTCGACGGTGACGCTGCGCCGCACGGCGGTGAACAGGTGCGCGTCCTCACCGGTGAGGCCGACCGCGTACGGGCCGTGGGCATTGATCAGATTGACCAGTTCCCGGCCCACTTGACCGAACAGCACCATGCGCGCGACGTCGAGCACCTCGGGTGTGGTCACCCGAAAACCGCCCTTGAAATCGCCTGCAATGCCCAGCTTCTTGAGCATCGCGCTGATCTGGGGCCCGCCGCCGTGCACCACCACCGGGTGGATGCCGCAGTTGCGCAGGAACACCATGTCAGCGGCGAAGGCCGCCTTGAGGGTGTCATCGGTCATGGCGTTGCCGCCGTACTTGACGACGACGATCTTGCCGTGCAGTTGCTTGAGCCACGGCAGCGCCGAGGCGAGCACCTGGGCCTTGACGCCGCGCTCGATGGCCTGGTTCATGAGCTGTAGGCCGAGTTCTCTTCGACGTAGGCGTGCGACAGGTCGGTGGTCCTGATGGAAGCACTGTGGCCTCCCACACCCAGGTTCACCACCACGGCGATGTCTTCGCCGGACAGGTCGACGTCGCGGGCTCCCGGAGCGCCGGCACCGTCGACGCACACCGGAGAACCGTTGAACGACACGCTGATCCGTTCCGGGTCCAACTTCACCGGCGCGATGCCGACCGCGGCCAGAACCCGGCCCCAGTTCGGGTCGGAACCGAACAGCGCGGTCTTGACCAGGCTGTCTCGAGCGATGACGCGGGCCGCGACCAGTGCATCGTCCTCGGTTTCGGCGCCCGTCACGGTGATGACGACCCGCTTGGTGACGCCTTCGGCGTCGGCCTGCAGCTGTGCGCACAGGTCGTCACAGACCCGCAGCACCGCCTCGTTGAGATCGTCCTGGCTCGGCGCGATCTCGCTGGCGCCGGACGCGAGCAACAGCACGGTGTCGTTGGTCGAGCAGCTGCCGTCGACGTCGAGCCGGTCGAAGGTGAGCGCCGTGGCCCGCCTCAGCGCGGCATCGAGTGCCGCGCTGTCAGCGACCGCATCGGTGGTCAGGACCACCAGCATGGTGGCCAGTGACGGCGCCAGCATCCCGGCGCCCTTGGCCATCCCGCCCAGGGTCCAGTTGTCCCCCGACTCCACCGAATGGTGCAGCGCAACCTGTTTCGGCACGGTGTCGGTGGTCATGATGGCCCGGGCGGCGTCGTCACCCCCGGTCAGACCGCCCGCGATCTCGTGCACGATCTCGGTGACGCCGGCCAGTACCTTGTCCATCGGCAACCGGTCACCGATCAGGCCCGTCGAGCACACCGCGACCTCGATGGCACCGGTCTCGGTACCCCAGTCGCTCAGTGCAGAGGCCACTGCCTCGGCGGTGGCATGGGTGTCCTGGAATCCCAGCGGCCCGGTGCAGGCGTTGGCGCCGCCCGAGTTCAGAACCACGGCACGCAACCGGCCGGTGGTCAGCACCTGCTGCGACCACTGCACGGGCGCAGCCTTGATCTTGTTGCGGGTGAACACGCCCGCCGCGGCGTAATCCGGCCCCTCGTTGAACACCAGCGCCAGGTCCGGTGCGCCGGATGCCTTGATACCGGCGGCGATGCCGGCCGCCCGGAAGCCTGCGGGTGCGGTGACGCCCTGAGTGCGGACCAGCTTGGTACCTGTTGTCACTCCCTCAGGCGATATTGTCGCCTCCGGTTCCGGTGTCACGGTGCTACTCCCACGATCGACAGTCCTTCGGTTTCGGGCCAGCCCAGCGCCAGGTTCATCGACTGCACCGCGGCGCCGCCGGTGCCCTTGGTGAGGTTGTCGATGGCAGCGATGGCCACCAGGGTCTGAGCCGCTTCATCCACGGCGACCGCGATCTGCGCGGCGTTGCTACCGATCACCGAACCGGTCTTGGGCAGCTGCCCCTCGGGCAGCAGGTGGATGAACGGCTCTGCGTCGTAAGCCTTTTCGTAGGCTGCCCGGATCTCGGCCTCCGAAGCCGCGGTGTGGGCGGTGCAGGTGGCCAGGATGCCGCGGGAGGTTGGGATCAGCACCGGAGTGAAGGAGACGGTGACGTCTTTGTCGGTCACCGAACGCAGGCCCTGGGCGATCTCCGGGGTGTGCCGGTGCTTACCGGCGATGTTGTAGGCACGTGCCGAGCCGATCACCTCGGCGCCCAGCAGGTCGACCTTGGCAGACTTGCCCGCGCCCGAGGTGCCGCTCACGGCGACGACCGTGACGGCCGGTTCGACGAGGTCGCCGGCGACGGCAGGCAGCAGCGCCAGCAGTGCCGCGGTCGGATAGCAGCCCGGCACCGCGATGCGTTTGGTGCCCTTCAGCCGGTCCCGGGCCCCGGGCAGTTCCGGCAGACCGTAGGGCCAGCTGCCCGCGTGTGCCGAACCGTAGAACTTCTCCCAGTCGGCGGCGTTGGTGAGCCGGAAGTCGGCACCGCAATCGATGATCAGGGTGTCAGGACCGAGCTGCTCGGCCAGCGCTGCGGAGTGTCCGTGCGGCAGGCCCAGGAACACCACGTCGTGGCCGGCCAGCACCTCTGCGTCGGTGGGCTCCAGAACACGCGAGGCCAGCGGCAGCAGGTGTGGATGATGCTCGGCCATCGTGGTGCCGGCGCTGGAGGCGGCGGTCAGCGCCCCGATGGTCAACCGGCCGTCAGCGTAGGCCGGGTGCCCGAGCAGCAATCGCAGGATCTCTCCGCCGGCGTAGCCGCTGGCGCCGGCCACCGCTATCGAAGTCATGCAGCAATTCTGCATTGTTATGCATGCAGATGCAAATTCATTAATCAGCTATGCGCAGCCACGCAGCCCTTCGTAGAGCCAGCGCTGAATGGCACCTACCGTAGTCGTCTCACCTGCTATCTCACCGAAGAGGTCCCAATACCGGCGGACATGCGGATCGGTGTCGGCGCCGGCGTTGACGACGAGCGCACGCCGGAAACTCTGCGTGTTCGTGTCCTTGCGAGCCTTGGCGTGGGCATCGACGAATCGGTCGACCGCAGCGCAGGATGACGGCGATTGACCGGCACGCACGAGCGGCGACGCCATGTCACACGCCTCGGCAACACCGGTGACCAGACCCCGACGATCGCTGATACGGGTGGGTTCGAACCGCCACAGCTGCCGGGCCATCACCCTCCCGAATACCGGTTGCCGGGCAAGGGCCACAAGCTCGGCGTAGGCGACAACGCTGCCCGGACGTGCCTGGTCCGGTGATTGCGGCACGGTCATCTCCACGAGACCGTCGAATATTTCCCCCTGCGCCGCCCCAGCGAACAATCGCCGCCAGAAGTCGATCAGTACGTCGTGTCCGCGACGTCCGTCCTGCGCGGTCGACAATGCCTCCAACGACGCCCGCCGCCTCGCCAGGTCAGCCAAATCCGCATCGAGGGCGCGCTGTTCGGCGTTCACAGCATCGCCGATGGAGATCCGACCTACCAGGATGGCACCAATCGCATCCAAGCCGAGACCGGCAGCGCGCAAGCGCCGAACCAGGATGAGCGATTCGGCCGCTGTGTCGTCGAAAACGCGATGCCCACCCGAACTCCGGCGAGCTTCGAGAAGGCCCTCATCGCAGTAGTACCGGATCGTCCGAACGGATACGCCAGTGAGCCGCGACAACTCACCGATGCTTGTGCCGTACGTCACAGTGCCTTGAACCTCCACCTGACTGGAGTTCCTAGCGTAGGCCGCATGAACACCGAGGACATCTGGCGCGCCGTCGACACCGAACGCCGCGGGCTCCTGCACCTACTCGAACCACTCACCGCGTCGCAATGGCGCCACGCCAGCCTGTGTGAGAGGTGGCAGGTTCGAGACGTCGTGGCCCACCTGACGCTTTCCACACAGGCCAATGTCGGTCGAATACTGGTCAATCTGTTGCGAGCGCGCGGCAGCTTCGACCGAATGGTCTGCGATACCGCGACCCGCCACGCAGCGGAGAGTGCGGATCATCAGTTGCTCGAAGAGTTGCGCGGCACGATCGGCTCGCGCTTCGCCGCGGTCGGCACCACACCGGCTGATCGGCTGATGGACTTGCTCGTACACGGCCAGGACATCGCGGTGCCGCTGCAACTCCAGCACGAAATGCCCACCGCGGCTGCACAGTTGGCACTGGAGCGGATTTGGAATCCGCGATTCCCGTTCCGGGCCAGCCAGAGGCTGGCCCCCTACCGGCTATGTGCTGTCGACACCGGCTGGGCAGCCGGGGCCGGACCCCTCATCGAGGGGCCCGTCTCGGCATTGCTCCTGCTGGCGACGGGACGTCAGGCAGCTGCTCTCCCCCACCTGCGCGGTGACGGCGTCGAGCTACTTGTCGCCTGAGATTCAGCCGCGCAGGACAGCGCCGACGCGCTCCGTGGCCACCGCGACCGCGGCATCGCGCGCGGCGCTGGCCTCGTCCTCGGTCAGGGTGCGGTCGGCAGCCCGGAACCGCAGTGCCAGGGTCAGCGATTTACGCCCCTCCCCGATCTGCGGGCCGGTGTAGACGTCGAACAGTCGGACGTCCTCGAGCAGCTCACCCGCCCCGTCGCGCACCGCGTCGACGACGGCAGCCGCGGCCACATCGTCGGCCACGATCACGCTGATGTCCTGGAACACGGCGGGGAACGGCGACACTTTCGGTGCGGGCAGCGTCTCGACGATCGGCACTGCATCGAGATCGAGTTCGACGGCACAGGTGCCCTTCGGCAGCCCCGTCCGCTCGACGACCGCCGGATGCAGCTGGCCGGCGTAGCCGACGACGGCATCGCCGACGAGCACCTCGGCGCAGCGCCCCGGGTGCCACGGCAACTCCTGGGCGGCGCGGAACGTGAACTCCACTCCGGCGGCCCGGCCGATCACCCGCACCGCCTCGAACGCGTCGGCGGCCTCCACCGGACGTCCCGGACCCCAGGGCCCCGCAGGCTCCCGCAGTCCGGTCAGCACCGCCGCGACATGCTGCGGCTGATGGGGCAACGACGCGTCGAGCCCGGCGATCTCGTCATCGGTCGGCCGACGGTCATTCGGGATGCGCTCGACGGATCGGGTCTGCTCGGTCGGGTGCACCACCTGCTGAATCCCGAACAGCGCCACATCGGCGGAGCCACGGGACACGTTGCGGCCCAACGCTTCAAGCAATCCGGGCAGCAACGTGGTGGCCAACGCGGGCCGATCGGCTTCGAGCGGGTTCAGCACCTTGGTGGTGTTGCGGCGGGCGTCGTCGGCGGCCAGGCCCCAGGCGTCGAACACTCCGGCCGGAAGGAACGGCGTGGGCAGGACCTCGACGAACCCGGCCAGCGCGAGTGACTTGCCGATGGCACGGCGACGCTTCTGGACCGGGGTCAGACCACGACCGGCCGGCGCGGTCGGAAGCACCGACGGGATGGACTCCAGGCCCTCCAGTCGCAGTACCTCCTCGACGAGGTCGGCACGCTGACGCATGTCGGGCCGCCAACTCGGCGGGGTGACGGTGAGCAGGTCGGAACCGGTGACTTCAGCACCGATCTGGATCAGCCGCCGCGCCGTGGTGCCTGCGGCGTAGTCGACGCCGGCGGTGCGGTCGGGCAGGTCGGCGGGGATCTCGACGGCCGGTTGGGACCAGTCGGTGCGTCCGTCCACCCGCCAGTCGGTGAGCTTCGGTTCGACCGTTCCGCCGGCGATCTCGGCCAGCAGGGTCGCGCAACGGTCCAGTGCGGCAACCGAAATGGCCGGGTCCACGGACCGCTCGTACCGGCGGCCGGCCTCGCTGGCCAGGTGCAGTCGACGCTGGGTGCGCGACACCGCGGCCGGATCCCACACCGCGGCTTCCAGCAGCACATCGGTGGTGGAATCGCGCACCTCGGTGGTGCCCGCGCCCATCACGCCGCCGATCGCCGCCGTCGCGACATCGTCGACGATCAACACGTCGGCCGAGTTCAAGGTGCGCTCGACATCGTCGAGGGTGACAACCTTCTCGCCGTCGCGGGCGAACCGCACGTCGAAGCCGCCGGTGATCAAGCTGCTGTCATGCGCGTGCATCGGATGACCGAGTTCGAGCATGACGTAGTTCGTCACGTCGACCGCCGGGGAGATGGCGCGGATACCGCTGAGCATCAATCGACGCTGTATCCACCACGGCGACACCGCCGCCGGGTCGATGCCCGTTACCGGGCGCAGTCCGAAACGCTTTACCCCGGTGCCAGACTGGACGGTCAGCGGCCAGGCCTCGCCCTCGGCGGGCAACGGTGTCACATCGGCCAGGTCGACGAACTCGAGGTCGTTGGCGCAGGCGATCTCGCGGGCCAGTCCACGGACGGACAGGCAATAGCCGCGGTCCGGCGTGATCGCCAGATGGAACACCACGTCGTCGAGGCCGAGGATGTCGGCGGCCGGGGTGCCCGGTTCAGCCGTGCCCTCGGGCAGGACCAGAATGCCCGCGCCCTCGACGCCCAGGTTCATCTCCGACGCCGAGCAGATCATTCCGTCGGAAACCCGGCCATAGGTCTTGCGCGTGGCGATTTTGAAGTCACCGGGCAGCACGGTGTCGGGCAGTGCCACCACAACCAGATCGCCGACTGCGAAATTCGTTGCACCACAAACGATATCGCGGAACTCGCCGTCGAGATTCTGGACGCCGACATCGACCTTGCAGGCCCGGATGGGCTTCTTGAACTCGGTCAGTTCCTCGATCTCGGCGACTCGGCCCACGGTCAGCGGACCACTCACCGGGCCGATCGGGATGATCCCCTCGACCTCGTGCCCGATCCGAATGAACGTCTCTTCGAGCTCCTCGACGGACGCATCCCAATCCGGGGCACCAGCGCGGACGGCCTCCCGCAGCCAGCTGAAGGGAATCCGCATCAGGCACCGACCCCGAACGGCAGCGAGAAGCGGACGTCACCCTCGACCATGTCACGCATGTCAGGAATTCCGTTGCGGAACTGCAGGGTTCGCTCCAATCCCATACCGAAGGCAAAGCCGGAGTAGACGTCGGGGTCGATACCGCAGGCGCGCAACACATTCGGATTGACCATGCCGCAGCCGCCCCACTCGACCCAGCCGGGGCCGCCCTTCTTGCCGGGGAACCAGATGTCCACCTCGGCCGAGGGCTCGGTGAACGGGAAGAAGTGCGGACGGAACCGGGTGCGCCCCTCCGGGCCGAACTGGGACCGTGCGAACGCGTCCAGCGTGCCGCGCAGATTCGCCATGGTCAGACCCTTGTCCACGGCGAGCCCCTCCACCTGGTGGAAGACAGGCGTGTGGGTGGAGTCGAGTTCGTCGGTACGGAAGGTCCGCCCGATCGAGACGACATAGACGGGCAGATCGCGTTCCAGCAATGCGCGGATCTGGACGGGCGACGTGTGGGTACGCAGCACCTGCCGCGACCCGTCCGGGGCGATCTGGAAGGTGTCCTGCTCACTGCGTGCCGGATGATCCGGAGGGAAGTTGAGCGCGTCGAAGTTGAACTGCTCGGTCTCGACCTCTGGGCCCTCGGCCAGTTCCCACCCCATGGCCACGAAGGTGTCCGCGACGTTCTCGGCCAGGATGGTGATCGGGTGCCGGGCGCCCACCGGCTGCCGCGTCGAGGGCAGCGTCACATCGATGCGTTCGGCGACCAGCACCGCGGCGTCGCGCTCAGCCCGCAGCGCGGCCAGCCGCTCGTCGTATGCGCGCTGGGCCTCGCCGCGGGCGACGTTGACCCGCTTGCCGGCGTCGGCGCGGTCGGCCTTCGGCAGCGTCGCCAGCGCCTGGCGCGCCAGGGCGATCGGGGCACGATCGCCGAGGTGCTCGGTCTTGGCGCGCGCGAGCGCGTCGAGGTCACCGGCCAGCTCAAAGGCATGCCGGGCCGCGCTGACGGCTTTGGTCAGGGCTTCTTCTGAGAGATCACTGGGCTGCTCAGCCACCCGGCGATCATAGGCGATGGCCTGATCAGGCTTCGAATCCGTTTGCCCGTACGAAGGGCAGAGCCACCACGACAACTCTGCGTCGAGCCGTTCCGCCTCGTCCGCCTCGGCATCTCCAAAGCCCACGCCCGCTGCGACCGTTGGGCAGCCAAATCAAATTAGCGCGCGAGGTGCCCGATGAATGCCGTTACGCTTGTGAACGGATCGATCTCGCCACCTCAGGACAGTTTGCCGAAGTAGCCTTTTCGAATTTTCCGGTGCCCCGGCCAACTGCTCTACGGTGCGCAGTCTTGACCGGCGGAAAGCTCGTGCCCGCCGCTATGACAATTGCTATAGAAGGTGGTCAGGTGGATCGTCAGAAGTTGGCTGATGAGTGGGACGACGGGATCTCGCCCGCGGTGGCGGGACTGGCCGGGCTGGCCGAACCCTACGGAGTCGCCCTGGACTACTCGGCCCAATCACTGCGCGCACTCGAACACGTCATCACCAACCTGTTCCACCAACCCGACGACCTCTTCACCGACGACGACCGCCCCGCCGTCCGCGCACTGATCGCCTACATCGGCCTGACCCTGACCCACCTCACCACCGGACACTGGGACTGGGACGACCAACCCGGCTTCGCCGAACAGGCACAACCCACCCTCACCGACACCGCATTACTCGACCGCATCACGACCACCTACTGGGGCTGGGACGACAACCCCGCCGGCACCCCCGCCGGTCTCCCCATCGCCGTACCCGGTGACGGACTCGGACTCCACCCCGTCTCACCTCTGCACCTTCTTTTCGCCACGGTCATCGACCGGCCCACCGACGCAGGTCCACTGGTCCAGGCCTTCACCGCCTGGAGCGAAAAGGTCACCACCCCACCACCGCCCGGCGTCGTCGGCATCGACCTGCTGCCCAGCCCAGAACCCTCACCCGTCCTCGACGACTGGCTGGCCGCCCGCCAACGCGACTTCCCACAATGGGCCACCCGCTACCCCGGAAACTGGGACTTCACCCCCGAATCCATCGACCGCCTCACCGACCTCATCCACCACCACACCCCCACCGTCGAAGCCATCAACGACCCCGCCAACACCGACCTACTCGCAGGCGCCTGCTGGTATCTCGGCGAAATGCTGCGCCGCAGCCGACCCTCCCGCTGGGTCTACGTCGACTACACGAGGGAGCCCGGCGACCCCGCCCTCGTCGCGTACGAAGTGCAGAGCAATGACGACAGGGACGTCACGGGCCCGTTCCGGCTGTTCCGCCTCGGCATCACCAAAGGCCAACCCAAAGCCCGCGGCTACTACGACCGCTGGGCAGCCAAATCATGACCGGGCACAAGCTCACCACTTACGCCATGGTGATCGTTTTGGTCATCGCCGGCTCGACGTGGCTGGGGGGTGCTACCGCCCACGCCGAGTACGGGGCCTACGGCGAGTGCACCACCGGGTTTGCCCTGCCGGGGTTCGATGCCACCGAGGTGGCACCCGAAAACAGCACCGTCGAGTACCGGTATCCGGGTCTGGATCCGGGCCTGGAAGCGATCGATGAACCGTCGAGCGACGAACTGAGGATCCTCGACGACGAAGGCCTGTCCGGCGGCACCGAGAATCACATGCTCATCACCTGGCGCAACTACACCCGGGCCAAAGCTGCCGCCGGAGCCAAGCCCATGGCCTTCGGGCGGTGGAAGTCGAACTACATCACCGTCATCAAGAACCGGCGCGTCGGACCCGCCTTCGAAGACTTTCTGTGGGACGAACTGTGGAAGCTGTCCGACAGCGGATCGGCGGGCTGGATCAAGGGCTCGAAGATCAACCCCGGGATCCTCCCGAACGGACCGGTTTTCGATATCACCAACGTCGATAACAAGATTCCGAAACGGCTGTGGACCATCGTCGAAGCCAAGTCCGGGGACTCGCTTGCTTCGCATGCAAGAAAACAGTTCATCGAACACGTCAAGATGGCCGGCCAAACCGGGTCCTCGTTGGTGATGATGTTCGGCAAGCTACCCAGCCCCGCCACGCAGCGCTGGATCAAGCGCACCCTGGATCAGCTGAGGAATGACGGCGCAGCCATGCCGACGGCGGTGTGCGTCAAGTACTGGCCGACGAAGGCTGTACCCGAAGGACCGGGCGGTCCCGGCGGCCCGGGTGGTGCAGCTTCGTTGCCGCTTCCCTTGGGAGACGCGCCGGACAACCCCGAGGATCAGGCGGTCAGAGACGAAATCGAGGTCGCACTCGATCAACCCGCCAGTCCGACGCTACAGCCGGCACCACCGGCTCCCGCACAGCAGCCGAAACCGGCGCCCATCCAGGTTCAGGCCGGCCCGGCACCGGCACCACAACAACCGGCACAACCGCCGATGCCACGGCAACAGCCGGCACCACAGCAACGGCCGGCGCCCGCACCTGCGGTTCCAGCTGTCCCGGCCCCGCAAGCGCCTGCCGCACCGCCACCGCCGATCGTCATTCCAGTGCCGGTCCCCGTACCCGCGCCGATACCGGCGGCGCCGATTCCCGTGCCGGTACCGGTACCTGTGGCACCAGCACCGGCACCTGCAGCTCCCGCCCCTGCAGCACCAGCACCCCAGCAGGCACCTTTGGCGCCCGCCGCGCCCGCGATCGGCTACGGCGGGATCGATTTCTCGACCCTCGAATTGCGCTATGTCACCGACACAGTCGCAGGTAAACCGGCAATGCAGTACGCGTTCCGGGCCAGCACCACATCCGACGATGTGCCGTCCTACGGCGGGAAGCGCAATGCCCAGATGGCCATGGACGCCTTCTACGTCTGGATGGCGCTGTCCCCCGACAAGTTCTGGGTCAACCTGAACCCCACCGAGCCGGACCGAGTCATCGACCGGGAGTTCGGCAAGACACAAGCGGGTCAGGTGCTGCTTGAGGCGGACTTGGAGATGAAAGAGGTGTCGGGCCGGCTGCAGCGGGACGACACGCCGCTGGGCAAACGATTCGAAGACGCGCTGCGCGGCACGGACAAATGCTTCCTGGGACGCAGGCAATGGATAGAACCCACGCCGGCCACCGTTCGGGAGGACGGCGACCAGCTGTACATCATCGACGCACCACTGACTGTCAAGGTCGGGCTCGAGGACGGCGATATCAGCCCGAACCAATCATGCGACGGCCAGGATCCGGCGATCACCGCGCAAAACGGTCAGCTGTACCAGGACATGATCATGCCCGCGGTGGTCGAGGCGATCAATCATGATCCCGAGTTCGCCGACCTGCGCCGGGTGTACGCCAGCCGGATCGCTGCCGAGTGGTACCGGAAGCGCAACGCGGACAAGCCAACTCAGTATGCGGATGTCATCGATTCGGGCAATGTCGCCGCCTGGACCGTACCGTGGAATTCGCGTGAGGTCTTCGACCGCTACGTCTATTCGTACACCCACGCCAAACCGACCTTCAGCTGGAAAACCCAGGAGGGTGACCGAACGTGGACTCGGGGCCGCTCCTGGGGAGGCGTCGACTTCAGCAAGATCGAACTGAAGGACGTCGGCGAACAGGAGTTCAAGACGAAGTACGCGTCCATCGCCACTGCGGCGGGACCGTCGATCGTCGGCCCGGTCGAGCAGCAGACCGGTGATCAAATCTGGATAGGCGACATCAACACTTCTGTTCCGCTGAACCAGATTTGGCCGCAGCAACCGACGTCGTGGACGCCATACGAAATCCCGAACCCCGCGACCTCGAAGCCGTACTTCTATCTGCTGGTGACCCTGCCCGTGGCGGCCTGGCTCGTAACCGGTGGCGCGCTGTGGTGGCGCCGCCGCAAAGCCGGAAACGGAGGCTGACCGTGTCACTGGATCCCTTCGGTAACTACGACCCGTTCGCCGACCCGGCCCCACCGCAGTCCACGGTGCCGCCGCGGCCGACTCCGTCACCTCAGCCACCTCAGCCACCGCGGCCGACTCCACCACCTCGGCCGGCTCCACCACCTCGGCCGGCGGCGGCACCAACTGCGCCGGCCTGGACCGGCGTGCTCCAGACCGCCACACCGGGGCCTCCCGCGCCGCTCCCGCACACCGGGTCGTCTACGGTGCCGCCGTGGGAGGCAGGCGGCCCGCCGTGGACGGTTTTCCTGGCTGGTTACCTGGTGGGTGGGATCGCCACACTGCTCGTGGTCGGCGCCATCGGCACGCTGCTGGCCCTACCGGAACTCGAATTCGTATACGGCGGCACCACATTTCCCGGGGTGACATTGGCGGCAGTTTCGGTCGGCGTCGCCGGGGCACTGGTGTGGCTGGCCGTTCGCTACGCCGGCCGACATCGAACCGCCCGTACACCAATACTCGTCGGCATCGCGGTCATCGCAGCGGTCGCCGTCGTGATCATCGTGCTGGCTCCGGGCGCCCAGGTCTCGTGGTTCAGGACGCTGACGCTGATCCTCAGCGCCGCAGTACTTCTCCTCGCGATCGCGATCGTGGCGCTGATCCTCCAGCCGAAGTCCAAGTCCTATTTCGTCACGCCGTCAACCGCAGACCAGCTGTCGATGCTCGGGTTGCCCCCCGTCGCGCCTGCGCCGACCAGCGCGAGGCCTGCAGAACCCGACACCGTCACCACCAGGCCGGTCGCTCCGCCACCCACGTACGCGCCACCTCCCCGACAGGCACCCGCACGTCCGGCGCCGCCCGGGCAGGACTACGACCCATTCCGGTAGCGCCGGGCGCGCCCCGGTGAGTGCGGCCTATGCCCCCGGCGCCCCGTCACCCTCATGTTCGCCGGCCGGTAACCGCCTGGGAATTTTCACCCGGTACATGATCAGATCATCGGGCACGCCCTCCGGCTTCGCCGAAAAAACCTGCCGCCGTTCACGTTTGACGGTCACACCCAGAAGGGCGAGCTCCTCTTCCGAGATGCCCTCCAACGTGGTGTGCGAGATCATCAAGCCGCCCCTGGCGGCCCGCTCCATCACGCGAGCGGTGATGTTGACGTCGATGCCGAGCCAGTCCGACCCGATGCGCTGCGGACGCCCGGTGTGGATACCGATGCGCATCCGCGGTGCGTAGCCGTCCAGGTCGATGTTCCTGACCCCCTCGCGCGCCACGAGCATCGCGCGCAGGGCGGTTTCCGGATCGGAGAACACCGCCATCATGCCGTCGCCCATACGCTTGACGATGTGACCGCGGGCCTCGAGGACCGGGGGTTCGATGACCTGAGCCACCCGTCGCAGCAGCCGCAACGTGGCGTCATCGCCGGCGCGGAGCGACCACGACGAGAAACCGACCAGGTCGGTGAACGCCAGCGTCACTTCGGGATTGGCCGGGGTTCCCGAGACACGTTCGGTCAGCGCCTGCCACACCTGCAGCGCGCCCAGGCTCACCTCCCGAGAGGCGGCATCACGGTCCAGCAGGCGGTCGGCCACGCGCGCGGCCGCGCGGGGTCCGCCCTCTCCGGCTGCCGAGAGACGGTCACCGAAATCAGGATCGCCCGGCAATGCCCGCCGCGCCCGCCGGACCAGGTCAACGACAGCCGGGCTGCGATTGGTGCGTTGCAGCCAGCCCAACGGACCCGGCAACCCGGGTGCCTTCGCAGGACGCTGCTGTGGCGCCTGCCCGATATCCCCGACCTCGCCGGACGGGTCATCGAACGGCTCGCCATCCACAGCGCAAGAGTAAGTGGCGCGCAGACCGGGCGGCAATCGCGCCACGAGCGACGGTGCTCACCCTCCCCTGGCGGCGCCAAACCGGCCTGGTCACGGCCCTATGGCGCCACGGTAGCCGACGAATAACAGTGCACAGCGACGCGCCGTGGCGTCGTAGACAACACACGTTGTCACTACTATCGTGAGCTGAGCTGTGATTCACGTCATGACGAGTCAACGAGGACGCAATGACCACACGAGCCACCACCAGCGAGCACGATCCACTCGGACCGGATTCGCTGACCTGGAAGTACTTCGGCGACCTGCGCACGGGGATGCTCGGCGTCTGGATCGGAGCGATCCAGAACATGTATCCCGAACTCGGCGCCGGGGTCGAGGAGCATTCGATACTGCTGCGCGAACCCCTGCAGCGGGTGGCCCGGTCGGTCTACCCGATCATGGGCGTCGTCTATGACGGCGACCGGGCGGCCGACACCGGCGCGCAGATCAAGGGTTTTCACCACACCATCAAGGGCGTCGACGGCCAGGGCCGGCGCTATCACGCGCTGAACCCTGAGACGTTCTATTGGGCGCACGCCACGTTCTTCATGCTCATCATCAAGACCGCGGAGTATTTCTGCGGCGGGCTCACCGAAGCCGAGAAGTGTCAACTCTTCGACGAGCATGTGCAGTGGTACCGCATGTACGGCATGAGCATGCGGCCCGTTCCGAATACTTGGGACGAGTTTCAGGAGTATTGGGACGCCAAGTGCCGAGACGAGCTCGAGATCAACCGGGCCACCCTCGACATCTTCACTATCCGGATCCCCAAACCGTGGTTCGTGTTGATGCCGACACCGGTGTGGGACCAACTGTTCAAACCCCTTGTCGGCGCACAGCGCTGGATCGCGGCCGGCCTGTTCGACCCGGCGGTGCGGGAGAAGGCCGGCATGCGCTGGACGCCCGGCGACGAGGTGCTGCTGCGAATCTTCGGCAAGATGGTCGAGTTGGCATTCGTCGCGGTACCCGACGAGATCAGGCTGCACCCGCGCGCCCTGTCGGCCTACCGCCGTGCCGCCGGGAAACTACCGGTCGACGGCCCCCTGGTCGAAGCACCTGGCTTCATGGCCCCGCCCCGCGACCGCCGCGGGATGCCGATGCACTACCTGCCACGTCACAAGACCCTGCTGGACCGGGCCGGCGCGCTGGTGCACACCACCTTCTCCCTGCCGGCGCTGCGACGGCCGGCCAGGCGCAGTGCAGCCTGACTTTTGACACCTGTCTAAGCTGGCGAGATGCTTGATTGGTCTGACGTTGACATTGCTGTCCGGGACGCAGTACGCGAGTTCGTGGACAAGGAGATCCGGCCGCACCTCGACGAGCTGGAAAGCGGCGACATGGAGCCGTACCCGATCGTGCGAAAGCTTTTCGCCACGTTCGGTATTGATGCCCTCTCCAAGGAATCGCTGGACAAGCGGCTGGAGAAGCTGCGCAGCGGTGACAGCAAGCCGTCGGGCGCCCGCGGTGGAATGTTCGGCGGCAGCGGTTCGCCGGGCATGGGGTTCGTCCTGATCAGCGAACTGTGCCGGGTGTCGATGGGCCTGGTCACGGGCCTCGGGGTCAGCTTGGGCCTGACGGTGTCGACGATCCAGAGTCGCGGCACCCTGGCCCAGCAGGAACGCTGGCTGCCCGGCCTGGTGACCTACGAGAAGATCGGCGCATGGGCGATCACCGAGCCCGATTCGGGTTCGGATGCCTTCGGCGGCATGAAGTCCTATGTCACCCGTGACGGCGACGACTACATCCTCAACGGCCAGAAGACGTTCATCACCAATGGCCCCGACGCCGATGTGGTGGTGGTCTATGCCAAGCTCGACGAGGGTGATGGTGCGGACAAGCGCAACCGCAAGGTGCTGACCTTCGTCCTCGACCGTGGCATGGAAGGCTTTGTGCAGTCGAAGCCGTTCCGCAAGATGGGTATTCACTCATCGCGTACCGGCGAGCTGTTCTTCAACAACGTCCGGCTGGGACGCGACCGGCTGCTCGGCGAGACCGAAGGGTCCGACGAAGGCGCCGACGAAGGCAGGGCCAGCGCCCGGTCGAACTTCTCGGCCGAACGCATCGGGGTGGCCGCGATGGCGCTGGGCGTGATCGAGGAATGCCTGCGGTTGAGCGTCGACTACGCCAAGACCCGCACCCTGTGGGGCCAGGAGATCAGCCAGTTCCAGCTGATCCAGCTCAAGCTGGCCAACATGGAAGTGGCCCGGATGAACGTGCGCAACATGCTGTTCCGCGTCATCGAATCCGCCGAGAAGGGCGTCTCGATCTCCCTCGCCGAGGCTTCCGCAATCAAGTGGTACTGCTCTCAGGCCGCCACCGATGTCGCGATGGAGGCGGTGCAGCTGTTCGGCGGCAACGGCTACATGACCGAGTACCGGGTGGAGCAGTTGGCCCGCGACGCGAAGTCGCTGATGATCTACGCCGGCAGCAACGAGGTGCAGATCACCCATGTGGCACGGGGTTTGCTCAGCTAAACCTGCCCCTGGATCATTTCACCTTCGCCGGGTCTGACGAGAAGCTACTCTCAGCGACAACGCAGTACCGCGCACGCCGATGCCGACGGCTGCAGAGCGCAAGGAGCGAGGCTCATGCTCGAGGTCATCGACAAGGGGTTTTGCACCGAATCCCACCCGGTACCGCTTGTGTTCGTGCATGGAGGGTTCCACGGCGCCTGGTGCTGGGACGAGCATTTCCTGGATTTCTTCGCCGACAAAGGCTATCGGGCGCTGGCGCTGAGCCTCCGCGGGCACGGCGCCAGCTCCGAGACCAAACCGCTCAACGACTGTTCGATCGCCGACTACGTCGACGATGTCGCCTCAATTGCCGACCGCCTTCCGGCCCCACCCGTGGTAATCGGCCATTCCATGGGCGGTTTCATCGTTCAGAAGTACCTGGAGTCTCACGAGGCACCTGCGGCGGTGTTGATGGGTTCCGTGCCCCCGTCGGGATCAAGCAGGCAGATCCGGCGGTTCACCGTGCGGCATCCGTGGCTTCAGGCCCGGGCGCTGGTCACTCACAGGTCGTCGCATTGCTTCAAGACCCCCAAACGGGCCCGCTACTGGCTGTTCTCGCCGGGCACCCCGGAGCCAGACGTCACACGATTCGCCGCCCGGATACAGGAAGAAAGCGCACGGGCGATATCGGGCATGCTCCGTAACCTGCCCCAGCCACAACACATCACGACGCCAGTGCTCGTTATGGGTGGCGAACATGACGGCTCGGTCACCCGAGACGAGATGCGCGCGACGGCACTTGCGTATCGGACCGAAGAAGAAGTATTCCCCGGCATGGGACACAACATGATGCTCGAGCCCGGATGGGCTGCGGTCGCCGAACGAATTCACTCGTGGCTCGAAAACAACACGTAGCCCGCGGCCCGCTCAGCGAGCCTGCCCGATTATCCGACGACAGCGAGCGCGTCGATCTCCACCAGCATGACCTCGTGCGGGAGGTCGACGAATACCGTGGTCCGGCAGGGAAGCTGGTCGGATTTGACGTTCTCCGCGATGAACTCGCCGTACACCTCGTTCATGGCCGTAAAGTCCTCGCGCGTGGTGAGGTAGACCCGGAACATCAGGACGTCGTCGACGCCGGCGCCACCGGCCGCCAGGATCGCCTTCACGTTTTCCAGTGTCCGGCGGGTCTGCGCTTTGACGTCGCCTTCGCCGATGTAGGTGTTGGTCGCAGGGTCCATCGGACCCTGCCCCGACACCTGCAGGAATCCGCCCTTTCGGACGCCCTGGCTGAAGGTGTGAGCGGGGGCCGGGGCGTCGTCGGTACGGATGACCCGCGAATCAGACACGGTGAATCTCCTCTGGTTTCGGTGCTATCGCTGAATCAGGAGGGTGGACGGTAACCGCACTCGGCCGAGATGCGTCGGGTTGCCGCCTGCAGCGGAGGCAGGAGTTCAAGGACGCGCTCAAAGGGCAGCACCACATCGGGCACCGACACCGAAACCGCAGCGACCACACGCCCATTCGCACCGCGGATCGGTGCTCCCACGCAGTTGATCGACGGCTCGTTCTCTTCACGGTCCTGCGCCCAGCCCTGCGCGCGCACGGTCTCGATTTCCCGCAGGTATGCCTCCGGGGTGGTGATGGTGTTGGCGGCGCGCTGGGTGAAGTCCATCGTGGCGACGATCGGCCGCAGTTCGGCATCGGACAGGTCAGCGAGAATCACCTTGGCCACGGCGGTGGAATTCAGGTTGGCGGTCAAGCCGATTCGCGAGTACATGCGGATCTGATCGTGCGATTCGAGCTTGTCGATATACACGATGTCGCCGCCTTCCATCGCGGCGAGGTGAGTGGTGCGGCCGTACTCGCGATTGAACTCGACGAGGTACCGCGAAGCGATCTGGCGGATCTCCCGCTGGTCGGTGCCGTGGGCAGCCAGTTCGAATATCCGTGATCCGAGGTGATACCGGTTGTTGTTGTCGCGGTAGGTGAACCGCTCCTCGGACAGAGTGCGCAGCAGCCTCATCACGGTGGTCTTGTGCACATCGGTGGCGGCCGCCAGCTCGTCCAGGCCGGCCGGACCTTTGCCGAGCTGAATCAACAACTGCAGTGCGCGCGCGACGCTCTGACTCACCGCCTGCTCCCGCACACTGTGAACCCGACCTCGCTCACCCTCGTGGCAGCCCACTCGCCGTCGGTGCAGATGAGCAGATGCTCGATCAGCTCGTCGGGCGGGGGTGGCGCGGAGTCCGCCGCGACAGTCAGGGTGACGGCAGCTCCGATGTGACCGCGCCGCAAGCATGATTCGGGGTCTTCATCGAGGACGACGCCGCTGAGGAATCCGGCGGCGAATGCGTCCCCTGCACCCACCGGTTCCACCACGTCGACGCGTAGTGCAGGGACGACGAACTCCTCGCCGGAGCGGTCGACAGCCAGCGCCTGATCCGCTCCGTCCTTGATGACCAGCGTCGCGGGATCCGGCAAGATGCGGCGCAATGCAATTGGGTCGTCGGTCCCCATGACGCGGAGCGCCTCGTCGGCGCCCACCAACACCACGTCGGCCAGGTTGGCCAGCGCAATCACCTCGGCGGTGTCGCCGTTCGGCCACAGCTGTTCACGCCAGTTCACATCAAAACTCACCGGCCCGTCGATGCCTGGTCGGTCGGTGAGCAACCGGCGCATCATGGCCCGACAGGTCGGCGACAGGGCAGGCGTGATGCCGCTGCAGTGCACCACCGATGCATGCGCGAACGCGGTCACAACCGCCGGCGCATCGAGGAATTCGGGTGACATCGCCGACGCCGCCGACCCCGTCCGGCTATACCGGCTGACGCTGCGCGGCTCCCCGTTGGTATCCGGCGCGGCCACCTTCGAGTAGTACCCGGTGGGCAGCTCGGGATCGATCTCGACCGCGGAGATGTCGACGCCGCGCGCGGTCAACTCGGATGTGATCAATGCCCCGTAGGCGTCGTCACCGAGCCGGCCGATGAACGACGCGGGGATGCCCCAGGCGACGAGGCCGGCCGCCACGTTGGCTTCCGCACCGGCCAGGTGCAGTTCAGCTTGAGTACCGGCCAGGTGCAGTTCAGCTTGAGTACCGGCCAGGTGCAGTTCGGCTTCCGCACCGGCCAGCACCAGCGGTTCACCGAGGCAGGCGACGCCGCCGGCAGTAGGTGCGGGCAATTCGGGCACTGCGGTCCTTGGGGTCAGACGATTGACGCGGTGTCGCCACTCATGTTAGACAGATCACATACGAAATTGCAACTGTGATTGCACTATATGCAACAGAGCAGCTCACGCCGATTGCCACCGCAATCGCCACCAAGGAAATCACCACGGAGGACAAGGATCGGCATGACGACGCGAGGTGAGCCACTGCTGGACAGTCGAGCATTGGGCGACCTCCGCTCCGAACGGCTGTCCGTATTGGACAAGGCCCTCCCCGCCGCGGCCGATGGGCTCACCACCGAGGAGTTCCTCGCCACTCGCCCCCGCCTCTCGGAATTCACCACACCGGTGATGACACTGGACAATTCGGCGATCGAGGACAACGTGGCCGCCATGTCCGCCTGGTGCAGTGCGCACGGGGTCGAACTGGCACCCCATGGCAAGACCACCATGTCGCCGGTGTTGTGGGACCGCCAGATACGCAGCGGCGCATGGGGTATCACCCTTGCCACGCCCAGCCAGGTGCGGGTCGCGGTGAGTTTCGGGGTGCGCCGGATCCAGCTCGCCAATGCCCTTGTCGACCCGACCGCGCTGCGCTGGCTCGCCGGGGAGATGTCTGCCCATTCCGACCTTGAGGTGATCACCTGGGCGGACTCGCCGGCCACCGTCGATGCGATGAACGCGGCCCTCGCCGAAACCGAGGTGGCGCGGCCGATCCCGGTGCTCGTCGAACTCGGGGCGGCCGGCGGTCGCACCGGCGCGCGTTCGGTGGACGAGGCCGCGGCGGTGGCCGAGCACATCGCGGCGAGCGCAGTGCTGCGCGTCGCCGGGGTGTCCGGCTACGAGGGATCGCTGGCGCACGACGCGTCGGTCACGTCACTGGCGCGGGTCCGGCATTACCTGGAGGACATGGCCCGGCTGCACCGGCGCATCGACGCCGCAGGCCTCTACCTCGCCGGGTCCGACCGATACGTGACCGCCGGCGGCAGTGCCTATTTCGATGCCGTGGCGGATGTGCTGGCCCCACTGGCCGGCGGTCACACACATGTCGTGGTCCGCGCGGGGGCCTACATCATCCACGACGACGGTTTCTACACCGGGATCACGCCGTTCCGCCGCAGTGACGAGCCGTACCGGCTGCGCTCGGCGATGCACACCTGGGCCCGGGTGGTGTCGCGCCCGGAACCGGGGCTGGCCCTGCTGGACGCAGGCAAGCGCGACGTCCCGTTCGACGAGGGTCTCCCAACGCCGCAACTGATCGCTTCGCAACTCGGCGCACCCGCCCGTCGCCTCACGGGAGCCGAGATCGTGGCCCTCAACGACCAGCACGCGTTCCTGACCATCCAGCCCGGCTCGGACATTCGCGTGGGTGACGTTGTACGACTGGGGCTTTCCCACCCGTGCACGGCCTTCGACAAGTGGCGATGGATCCCGGTCGTGGCCCCCGACGAGACGGATCCCGTCGTCATCGACCTCATCCGCACCTACTTCTGACCCGGATACGCGATGCCCGCCCTGATCCGCTCAGCCACTGTCGTCGACGGCGCGACAGCCGGACGGTCGCTGCGACGCGGCGTGAGTGGAGGTGTGCAATGACAGAACTCGACGTCCTCCGGGCGGATCGTGTGCTCAGCGTCGTCCGGGCCGAGACGATTCCGGACGCGGCCGATCTGTGCCACGCGCTCGCGGCGGGTGGTATCCGCACGGTCGAGCTGACATTCACCACCCCCGGCATTCTCGAGCACCTGCGCTCGTGCGCCGAATCGGTGGCCGGGGCTGGGATCACGCTCGGCGTCGGCACCGTGATGACTGCCGGCCAAGCCCGCGACGCCATCGACGCGGGTGCGCGCTTCCTGGTCACCCCCGGCCTTCGACCCGAGGTCGCCGAGGTCGCGACGGCCGGCTCGATACCGGTGTTCCTGGGTGCACTCACCCCGACCGAGGTGGCACAGGCGGTCGATCTCGGATCCGCTGCGGTGAAGATCTTCCCAGCCGGCAGCATGGGTCCGAAATACCTGTCCGATCTGCACGGGCCATACCCGGACGTCGAGCTGCTGCCGTCCGGCGGAATCAACGACGGAAACGCCCGGGCTTACCTCGATGCGGGCGCGCTCGCCGTGTGCGCAGGTACCGGCGTCGTTTCACCGGCGCATGTCGCGACCGCGAACTGGGATGAAATCACCAACCGGGCAAAGAGTTTCGTCGCCGCCATTTCCCGCTGAGCCTGATCCAACCATCACTGGTCCACGCCGCGAGGGTCAGGAAATCATGTGCCGGCCGGGGTGTGCCTGTTGCCAGCCTGCCATCGCGGCGTCCCAGTCGGGCCCGTCGAGCGCGGTGAGCGCGGCCGGAAACAACCCGTCCTCTTCTTTTGCGATGTGGACGTAGAGCTCTTCGATCTCCTTGCGGACCCGTTTCTGATCGTCAGGGTCGGACAGGTCGACCACCTCGAGAAACGCGGCCAGCTCACGATGTTCGGCCACCAGCGGGTCGATGTGCTCGGCGTAGAGCTCGTCAGTGTGCATCACCGCGAACAGCCCGTTCTCCTCACCCTGCCAGTGGGAGCGCAACTCCTCGAACATCTCCCCCAGCCGCCGGCGGGCCACGTCCAGCTCACCGCGGTCCATGGCGCGCACCGCTTCACGGCCGTGGTCGACAGCCCGCTCGTGCTCGGCGATGTAATCCCGCAGCAGTGGCATGTCCCGGCATCCGCAGTATTGGCACACGACGCACCTCCCCACAGCATCGTGTCACATCACCCGAGTGGCCACTTGTGATACCCGAATCGCGAAAAACCGTGCGATAAGTGGCCATTCGGCGCACTATCTGCGGTGGGCGCGGGCGCTCTGATACAGGCAGATCGATGCCGCCGAGGCGATGTTGAGACTTTCGGAGTGTCCGGGCATCGGAATGTGCACCCGGTGATCGGCCGCCACCGCCAGTTCGGTTGGCAGGCCGTGGGCTTCGGGCCCGAACAGCCAGGCTGTGGGCCCGGCCAGGTGCACATCATCGAGGCTGACCTCGCCGTCGATCGTGGTGGCGAGCACTTGCATTCCGGCGGCCTGCAGCTGCGCAACGGTTGCCGCCTCATCGGGCTCGCCGATCACCGGCAGAGAGAAGATGCTGCCGGCCGACGCCCGCAGACACTTGCTGTTGTAGGGGTCGACGCTGTTGCCCGCCAGCACCACCGCGTCGGCACCCATCGCGTCGGCGGCCCGGATCAACGTGCCCGCGTTGCCCGGCTCCGAGATCTGCACGGGTACCGCGATCAGCCGGGGCTCAGCGGCCAGAACGTCATCGAGGGACACTTCCGGCAGCCGGCACACCGCCACCAGGCCGACCGGTGTCACGGTGTCCGACAAGGCTTTCGCCGCACGCTCGGTGACCAGCTGCACCGGCACGGCGGCCAGCAGATCGCCGAAACGGTCCATGGCGGCCTCGGTCGCGAACACCTCGGAAACAAGTCCGCGCCGCAACGCGGCCTCGACGAGGTTGGGTCCCTCGGCAAGGAAGCGTGCGGCGCGGCGGCGCCCGACGTGGCGCTGCAGTTTGACCGCAGCAGCCACCCGGGCAGAACGCTCGGTGAGCGTCAGGCGGCCTCTCCGGAGGGCGCATTGACATCTTCGGGAAGAGCGGCCTTGGCGACCTCGACCAGCGCGGTGAACGCGGCGGCGTCGCTGACGGCGATCTCGGCCAGGTTCTTGCGGTCCACCTCGACGCCGGCGGCCTTGAGGCCCTGGATCAGGCGGTTGTAGGTGATGTCGTTGGCGCGGGCCGCAGCGTTGATACGCGAGATCCACAGCTTGCGGAACTCACCCTTGCGGGCGCGACGGTCGCGGTAGGCGTAGGTCAGCGAATGCAGCTGCTGTTCCTTGGCCTTGCGGTACAGACGGGACCGCTGGCCCCGGTAGCCCTTCGATGCCTTGAGTACGGTACGCCGCTTCTTCTGGGCGTTGAGTGCGCGCTTCACGCGTGCCATGGGATGTTCCTATTCTCGTTCGGTACGGGGAGCGGCAGGTCTAGCCGTTGAGCAACTTGTTGACACGCTTGGTGTCGTTGGCTGCAACCACGGTGCGGCCGTCAAGCCGGCGGGTGCGCTTGGTGGCCTTGTGCTCCAGCAGGTGGCGGCGGCCGGCCTTCTGGCGCACGATCTTGCCGGTCCCGGTCTTGCGGAAGCGCTTCGATGCTCCGCTGTGGGTCTTCGCCTTGGGCATGAATCCTCAGTTCTGTGTTGAAACTAGTTCTGCGTAACGTCTGGTTCTTCTGATGCGGCCTGCTGCCCGCCTGGGCGCTCGGCCTGCTCCGCCGCCTTGGCGCGAGTCTTCGCGCCGCGGTGCGGTGCCAGCACCATCGTCATGTTGCGGCCGTCCTGCTTGGCTGAGGTCTCGACGAAGCCGTACTCGGCCACGTCTGCGCCCAACCGCTGCAACAACCGGTACCCGAGTTCGGGCCGGGACTGCTCGCGTCCGCGGAACATGATGGTCACCTTGACCTTGGATCCGGCTTCGAGGAAGCGGACCACGTGGCCCTTCTTCGTCTCGTAGTCGTGATCGTCGATCTTGGGACGCAGCTTCTGTTCCTTGACGACAGTCTGCTGCTGGTTCTTGCGAGACTCGCGCTCCTTGAGTGCCGTCTCGTACTTGAACTTGCCGTAATCCATGATCTTGCAGACCGGGGGTTTTGCGGCTGGTGCAACTTCGACGAGGTCGAGATCGGCATCCGCGGCGACGCGGAGAGCATCTTCGATGCGGACAATGCCTACCTGCTCGCCGTTCGGTCCGATCAGGCGGACTTCAGGTACGCGGATGCGCTCGTTGATGCGGGTCTCAGTGCTGATGGGGCCTCCTATGTTGGGTCTGCTGAGGAGACCCACCCATCCGCATCTCTGCCCCGAAGAACAGAAAAGCCCTGCTCAAAGCAGGGCCCAATGCCGACCGATCACGGCTTGCGCCGCCTGCAGCTCCAAAGCCGGAGCACAGAACCGGTGTCCGAGAACACCGGCGACCGGACCGTTGTACCTTGTGGCCAACGGTGGGAGTGGGACTCCACTTGCTGTCCCTGACATGAGCCGGGACGGTCGCGCATGACAGTCTAGCAGGCATGACGGATCCGACCGAAACGCCCGACGAGGCGACGCCGCAGGACTCAGGCAATCTGGACGGCCCAGCCGTTCGCGAACTCGCCGACATCCCCGCGGTGGAAGTCATCACCCGGGCGGCCCTCATGTTGATGAGCGCCGCGGCCGAGAAGATCGGACTCTCTGCCGAGGATCCCGACGATAGCCCGCATCGTGATCTTGATGAAGCCCGCCGGATCATCACCGCACTGGCCGGACTCGTGACGGCATCGGCCGAATACCTGGGACCGCACGCAGGCCCGGTGCGCGACGGCCTCAAGAGCCTGCAGCTGGCGTTCCGCGAAGCCAGTGCGCATCCCGACGAGCCCGGCAAAGGCCCAGGCGAGAAGTACACCGGCCCAGTCTGGTAATCACCTGCGCGGTGTCTGTGCGCGTGGTGGACCCAATTGACGGTTTGACCGCCTATTCTCCGGGCGTATGACCGTTATCAGCCGCGGCAGCCGCACCGGGGTCCAGCCCGCGTCGAGGTTCTCCTGGGTTCCCGCAGCAGCCGGCTGGATCGTCGGGGTGATCGCCACTCTTTCGCTGATCGCCAGTGTGTCTCCTGCGGTGCGTTGGTTGATCCAGGTGCCGCGAGAGTTCGTCAACGACTACATCTTCAACTTCCCCGACACCAGCTTCGCGTGGGCGTTCGTACTGGCGCTGCTGGCGGCTGCGCTGGCCGCCCGCAAGCGGATCGCCTGGTGGATTCTCGTGCTCTACATGGTGGGCGCGATCGGCTGGAACCTCGGCGATCTCGCCACCGGCGGCGACCCCGTCGCCGACGACGTCGGCGAGGTCATCGGCGTGGTGTTCCACGTGGTGGCCATCGTCGCGCTGGTGTTGGCGCGTAATCAGTTCTGGGCCAAGGTGCGCCGCGGCGCCCTGCTCAAATCCGCCGTGGTCCTGGTCGCGGGCATGGCGATCGGCATCTTGGCCGCCTGGGCACTGCTGGAGCTGTTCCCCGGCACCCTGCCCCCGGAATGGCGATTGCTGTACGCGGTCAACCGGGTGAGCGGTTTCGCGACCGTCCCGACCGAGGTTTTCGAGGGCTATTCGCACACGTTCCTCAACGCGATCTTCGGGTTGTTCGGCGCGATGGCGTTGATGGCCGCCGCGATCGTGCTTTTCCAGTCACAGCGCGCCTCCAATGCGTTGACGGGCGAGGACGAATCGGCGATCCGCGGCCTGTTGGAGGTCTACGGCAAGAACGATTCGCTGGGATACTTCGCCACTCGCCGCGACAAGTCGGTGGTGTTCGCGCCCAACGGCCGGGCCGCCATCGCCTACCGCGTCGAGGTGGGCGTGTGCCTGGCCGGCGGCGATCCGGTCGGTGATCCCAAATCGTGGCCACAGGCGATCGCGGCCTGGCTGCAGTTGTGCCAGACCTACGGCTGGGCCCCGGGCGTGATGGGCGCCAGTTCGGCGGCGGCCGAGGCGTTTCGGGCAGCCGGCCTGAACGCGCTGCAGCTCGGCGATGAAGCCATTCTGCATCCGGACAACTTCCGGCTGTCCGGGCCCGACATGCGTGCGGTGCGCCAGGCCGTCACCCGGGCCCGGCGCGCCGGCACCACGGTGCGCATGCGGCGCCACCGTGAGCTGGACCGGGCCGAGATGGACGAGGTGATCCGGCGCGCCGACGCGTGGCGAGACACCGAGACCGAACGCGGCTTTTCGATGGCACTGGGCCGGCTCGGCGACCCGGCCGACGGTGACTGCCTGCTCGTCGAGGCGGTCCAGCAGCGCGACGGCAACCCCGAGCCGGAGGTGGTCGCGCTGCTGTCATTGGTGCCGTGGGGCACCAACGGCGTCTCGCTCGACGTGATGCGCCGCTCCCCGCAATCCCCCAACGGCACCATCGAGCTGATGGTCAGCGAACTGTGCATGCAGTCCGAAAGCATTGGGGTCAGCCGGATCTCACTGAACTTCGCAATGTTCCGGTCGGCGTTCCAGCAGGGCGCACAGCTGGGCGCCGGTCCGGTGGCCCGGCTGTGGCGGGCCCTGCTGGTGTTCTTCTCCCGGTGGTGGCAACTGGAGACGCTGTACCGCTCCAACATGAAGTACCAGCCCGAGTGGGTGCCCCGGTACGCCTGCTACGAGGACGCACGGCTGATCCCCCGGGTCGGGGTGGCCTCGGTGATCGCCGAGGGATTTTTGGTGTTGCCGTTCTCCCGGCGCAACAAGCAGCACACCGGCGAGCACGTCGCGGCCCCGGCGGATCTGGTGGGTTCGGGCCGGTTGCATCACGACGGCAGCGCACCTGACATGTCCGGGCTGCCGATCGACCCGGCCGACGGCGACGAGCAGCAGCGGCTTCCCGAGCAGGTGCGGGTCAGGATGGCGAAGTTGCGGCAGTTGCAGGCCGCCGGCGTGGACGCCTATCCGGTGGGCCAGGCCCCCAGCCACACCATTGCCGCCGCACTGGAATCGGTCGACGGGAACACGCTCACCGTCGCCGGCCGGATCCTGCGGATCCGGGATTACGGCGGTGTGCTGTTCGCCCAGTTGCGCGACTGGTCCGGCGAAGTCCAGTTGCTGCTCGACAACGCCCGCCTGACCGAGGCCACGACCGCAGACTTCACCGCAACCATCGATCTGGGCGATCTGATCGAGGTGAGCGGTTCGATGGGCCACAGCCGCAACGGCACCCCCTCACTGCTCGTCGACAGCTGGCGTTTGACCGGCAAATGTCTCCGCCCGCTGCCGGACAAGTGGAAGGGCCTGACCGACCAAGAGGCTCGCGTGCGGGCGCGCTACGTGGATCTGGCCGTCAACACCGAGGCGCGGGACTTGATCCGGGCCCGCAGCGGCGCTCTGCATGCCATCCGGGAAACGTTGTACGCCAAGGGTTTCCTCGAAGTCGAAACCCCGATCCTGCAACAGATCCACGGCGGAGCGAACGCCCGGCCGTTCCTGACCCACATCAACGCCTACGACCTGGACCTGTATCTGCGGATCGCACCCGAGCTCTACCTCAAGCGGCTGTGCGTCGGCGGCGTCGAGCGGGTCTTCGAACTGGGCCGCGCATTCCGCAACGAAGGCGTGGATTTCAGCCACAACCCGGAGTTCACCCTGCTGGAGGCCTACCAGGCGCATGCCGACTACAACGTGTGGATCGACGGCTGCCGTGAGCTGATCCAAAATGCCGCGCAGGCCGCCAACGGGGCCCAGGTCTTCCAGCGGCCGCGCGCCGACGGAGTCCTCGAGCCGGTCGACATCTCGGGTCGGTGGGCGGTAAAGACCGTGCACGACGCGGTGTCGGAAGCCCTCGGCGAGCACGTCACCGTCGAGACCGACCTGGCCACCCTGCGCAGGCTCTGCGATGCGGCGCACATCCCCTATCTGACCCACTGGGACGCCGGCGCGGTGGTGTTGGAGATGTACGAGCACCTCGTCGAGGACCGCACGGAAGAGCCGACGTTCTACAAGGACTTCCCCACCTCGGTGTCGCCGTTGACCCGGCCGCACCGCAGCATCCCCGGGGTTGCCGAACGCTGGGATCTGGTGGCCTGGGGCGTCGAACTGGGTACCGCCTACAGTGAGCTCACCGACCCCGTCGAACAGCGCCGCCGACTGCAGGAGCAATCGTTGCTGGCCGCGGGCGGTGACCCCGAGGCGATGGAGCTCGACGAGGACTTCCTGCAGGCCATGGAGTACGCGATGCCGCCGACCGGTGGTCTCGGTATGGGCGTGGACCGCGTGGTCATGTTGATAACTGGACGTAGCATCCGCGAAACGCTGCCGTTTCCCCTGGCCAAACCTCGTTAGCAGGCTCCTCACAGCCGATCCCAAGATTGGGCGGCGACGATATTGCTGTGACCTTCACTCACCACCTGTCCTTGATGCACGGCTGGGTTCCGACCAGCATCCAAGTCATCACCGCCGTGGTGTTGATCGCCGCAATCGGCTGGCGTACCCGTCGCTGGGCACTCATCTGGCTGCCGTTCGCCGCCGCGGTCGGCGGCGTCCTGGTCGCGGGCACCAACTGGTACATCGAGTCCGAGGGGTTGGCGGGGAATCCGGCGCCGCGGTCGCTGTGGGTGTGGATCGCGCTGACCGGCGTGGCGGTCGTGGTTCTGGCTGCCGGCTGGCGCGGCAGCCAGTGGTGGCGGCGCGGTTCCGCCGTCATGGCAATCCCGCTGACGCTGCTGTGCACCGCGCTGGCGCTGAACCTGTGGGTCGGCTACTTCCCGTGGGTGCAGACCGCGTGGAACCAGCTGACCGCCGGCCCGCTACCCGACCAGACCGATCAGGTCACGGTGACCGCCATGCAACGCCAGGGCACCATCCCCGCCAAGGGCAGCGTGGTCCCCGTCGAAATCCCCAACACGGCCTCGGGTTTCCGGCATCGCGGCGAGTACGTGTACCTGCCGCCGGCGTGGTTCGCCGCCAATCCCGCGCCGAAGTTGCCTACCGTGATGATGATCGGCGGTGAGTTCAACACCCCGGCCGACTGGATGCGGGCGGGCAATGTGATCAAGTCGATGGACGATTTCGCCGCCGCCCACCACGGTTACGCGCCCGTGCTCGCGTTCGTCGACCCGGGGGGCACCTTCAACAACGACACCGAATGCGTCAACGGCAAGCGCGGAAACTCCGCCGACCATCTCACCAAAGACGTTGTCCCATATATGAACAGCCATTACGGCGTCAATCCGGCGGCCGCCGGATGGGGCATAGTCGGTTGGTCGATGGGCGGCACCTGCGCCGTGGACCTGGCGGTCATGCACCCCGAGCTGTTCAGCGCGTTCGTCGACATCGCCGGTGACCTCGGCCCGAACTCGGGAACCAAGGCGCAGACCATCGACCGGTTGTTCGGCGGCAGCACCGCCGCATGGGACGCATTCGACCCGAGCACCGTGATCAACCGGCACGGGCCGTACGACCAGATGGCCGGCTGGTTCGACGTCAACGACACGTCCACGCCGGGCAAGCCCGCAGCCCGCGCCAACGACCAGGCCAAGGCCGCCAACGCCCTGTGTGCGCTCGGGTCGAAACACGGCATCGAGTGCGCGGTGGTGACGCATCAAGGCACCCATGACTGGCCGTTCGCCAGCCACGCGTTCACCGCTGCCCTCCCCTGGCTGGCCGGCGCGATCGGCACGCCGCAGGCGCCCGCAGTCGGACTGCCGCAGTCGTCACCCTCGGCGGCGTTCATCCAGACGGCCGCCAAATAGCGGTCAGTAGTCGGATTCGGCCGCGCGGAGCTCGGCGAGGAAGGCATCTGTACCGGGAACGGCCAGCCGGGCCCGCGCGACTGCCCGCACCCGGTCGCGGTCGGAGACCGACTCGCCGGCGCCGGCGGCCCCGACCCGCACCGAGGTGTGGGGCCAGTCCAGGTTCCAGGCCTGGGTTTCGCTGAGCGGCTGTCCCTCCGGATCGTGCAACTCCAGTACCGCACGACCCGTGGCATCGAGGAAACCGGAAGCGGCGCAACCGTTACCGCGTATCTCCACCTCGATACCCAGCGGCGAATCCAGCCCCGAAAGCGCCACCTGCACCTCTGCGGCAACGCCCGCGCCGGCCGCCGTCACCGACCATTCGACGGTGCCCTCGGCGGCGTCGAACACACCGGGCGGCACCGCCGACCACGCGACGGTGCCGGTGCCGCGGGCGATCAGTCCTGCCGCAATCGCACCCTCGCCGGCGCCCGCCGCCAGGGCGTAGTCGTCGCGCCGGGGTGCGGCACCGACGGGGTCCGGCCAGTCGAGCCCGATCTCACCGGCCAGCTCCCGGCATTCCTCGACCAGCGCCGCAATCCTCGGATCACCCTGGCCGGCAAAGGAACTCAACACGCCGAGATGTGGCGCCAGCAGGCCGGCAACGTCGGAGTCGAGCGTGTCGTCGGTGAAGAAATCCTCGGCACGCACCGTCAGCAGTGCCAGTTCCGCGTCGAGCACCGGTCGTTCCAGTGCCGCGATGCCGTCCCGGTCACTCGCCGGCCACCACCGCCGCAACCAGTGTCCGATTGCCAAGCGCCGCAAGGGGTCCGTCGTACCGGGCAGCATCTCGACCCCGGCCAGGTCGACCGGCTCTCCGGTCTCCCGGTGGCGCAGTGCGTCCAGGAGCGCGACGTGGCCTGACTCCCCGACCACCCGCCACAGCCAGTCCGCGCGCTCGGGGTCGGTGAAGGTGATGGAAGGCGGTTCGCCGACACCCTCATCCACAACCCAGGACAGAACGGCGCCGCTGACCTCGAGAACCGCGACCACAGGCACGGCGCCGGTGCGCCGACCGGTACTCCACAGCCCGCCGACAGCAGCCAATCTCACTCTGCCACCTGCACTTCCAGCATCGCCTTGATTCGCTGGCGGTGGTCGAGGCTGACCGATCTGGCCACACCTTCCAGCAGGGACCGCAGGTCGTCGACATCCGCGCAGGACTCCTGCCAGACATCTCGGCCGTGCAACCGCGCCCACAGCCGGCTCAGATAGGGACGGCAGAAGGCGGCAAGATCATCGATGACCTGCCGCTGACGCGGGTGCACCGCGGCACCGTCCGCCAGATAGCGGCGGGCGTGCAGCACGTAGGCCTCCTTGGCCAGCCGGGCCTGGATGCGTGCCGACAGCTGGTAGCGGCCCGCGGCCGACGCGTCGAGCGGATGTAGGTCGGTAGCCACCTCGATGCCCGCGAGCAACCCGGCCTGTTTGTCCTCGGCCAGCAGCCCCCACGGGGCGCAGGCCCGGTCCACCTCCTCGGCGCACAGCAACGGGATGTCGGGTAGTTCGTCGCGGTCGAGTGCCCGGCGCAATGTCGCGCGCACCCGGTCCACCACCGTGCGGTCCAGTGGACGGTCCCCCTCGGCAGGACCATCGATCGTCGGGTGCTGTTGCGGCAGCGTTGAACTCAGCCCGATATCAACGATCGACCACGGCAGCCCGGCGTCCGCGTGGCGAGTCCCGGCACCAAGGTTGTACGGCGTGGCGTCGGCCACCAGCGCCGACCACACCCGCCGGCGGGCCGCCTCGGCACGGTGGCTGTCGGCCGGGCCGAGCACGGTCACCAGACCGGCGAAGAACGGACCGGTGATCGCGTCGGATGCCACGACGTCTTGCCAGCTGCGGTCGAGTTGGCGACGCAACCGGTCGATGACGTGCGGATCGGCCACGTGCTGATTGAGGGCCTCGGTGGCGGTGCGGTCACGGCCCTGGTGGAGATCGGCCAGCACCTCTGCGGCCACGACCGCGCGATCCGAGGACGGGACACCTCGGGTCACCGCAAGTTCGAAACACACCGGGAAATAGAGCTCCTGGGCGTTGCCGGTGGTGATGCGCAGGCGTCGGCGCTGCTGTTTGAGCTCGGTGAACCAGGCTGCGGCGGCCCGCAGCTGCGGGCCGTTGCGGATCATCTGCGCGTGCAGTTCGGCCGCCACCTCGGGAGCCAGCACCGGCGCCGAGTAGTGGGTGTTGCTGCGCAGCCTGAGCACCAGCGGGTCGATGATCCGTTTGACCGTGCGGCGTAGCGGCCCGCCGTCGTCGCCGCTGAACACCTCGACCCCGGGGCCCAGAGCGCGCCAGGCGCGATCGATCACCGCACGGCGTGGTTGGGCAGCATCCACACCCGAAACGGGGCCGGTCTGCGCCCCAGACGTTTCGGACCCGATGCTCACCGGCACCAGGATAGAGGCCGAAGTTGGGTTCGGTAGCGCCCGCTCGGCCGGACCCTTGGGGACATGACCGACACCGTGCTGCTCGCCGTCCTGTGCCTGTTCTGCGCCGGCGCCGCGCTGAGCGCCACCCGCCGGGTGCGGGGTGTCCGCCGCAACGACGAGGCCGACGAGCGTCTGGTCACCCTCGGCGAGCTGGTGGCCGAGTTCGACCACATGCTGATCCGCAAGGGACTCATCACCCGGGTGCAGCTCGAGTTGATCCGTACCGGCACCCGGTCACGCGGGATCATCACCGGAATGCGGGCCACCGGGACCATCCGCGAGGACTACCGCGAGGTCGAACTCGACCTGATGGTCAGCCGGCGCGACGGCGGCCAGTTCCCGGTGCATCAACGCGCGCTGATCCCCGCGTCGGCGCTGGCGAAGGTGTCACCGGGCAACGTGATCGATGCGTACTACCGGCCGGGCGATGAGAACACGGTGGCCGTCTGCGTCACCCCGTCCTGACTCAGCGGGCGCCGTCGACGGTGAAGGTGGCCAGTGCGGCCCAGTGCAAGGGGCTGGCGGTCCGGTCACCGTCACGCCACCGGCGCATCATCGCCCGCTGCCAGCGGTTCACCGCCAGACCCGCGTCGTTCTCGCGATGAGCCAGATCCACGCCGACGATGGTGTCGGTCATCGGATCGGCCTCGGCGCCGGCCGAACCGAACTGACGGAACCCGGCCGTGGTCGGCAGCGACCACAAGGTCGCCGTCACCAGTTGCGCACCACCCAGGATCATCGCGGCCACCAATCCGGCGGCCTCGTCGAACCGGTAGTCACCGCCGGATGCGCACGCCAGCAACGCCACTCGGGGTGGAATCGGCAGTTGTGTCGCAATCATCTCCCCCGCGGTCAGCGGCCGGGCCTCGGCCAGGTGCAGGGCTGCACGATCGGCGTGCCCGGCGGCACCGTCTGCAGCACTGGCATGCCCGACGTAGAGCAGCCGGCTCGGGTCCTGCGCACAGGCGTCGGCCAACCAGCCCCGGTCGGTGTCCGTGCGCCGGAACAGCTCGACGGCCGCGTCGACCTTCGGCAGGACCGTGTCGCGCACCAGTTCATCGAAATGCTGCGACAGTGGCGTCTGCGGCGATGGACGGCCCAGCACCGAGCCCAGCGCCGAATCCGGTCGCTGCCCGGGAATCCGGGGATCCAGTACCAGCACCGGCGGGTGGTCCTGGCGTTCGGGCCAGCCGGCGGGGCTACGCGGCGCATGAACGATGTTGGGCGGTACCGCCATCAGCACGTCCACCAACTCCATCAGCCGGAAGCCGTGGGGGCCCGGCATCGCCAGCTGGCCCCAGGGCACCCGACCCAACCGCGGACTCGGCGTCACGAACAGCACCGGACGGACGTCGGCGACGCGGTCGGCCAGCAGCTGCCAGGCGTCGATGCCGATCAGATTCGAGCCGAGCACGCGAGCCAGTTCGAATTCGGACTCCGGGGTCGCGAACGCGCCGGTGACCACGGCCCGTTCCACTGCCTCGGTGGGCGTTTCGGTACCGATCGGATCCGGCAGCGCCGGGTTGAACAACGCCTCCACCGCCTCCATGTGCGGTTCCTCGATCACCCAGGTCACCGAACGTTGCGGCTCTCCCACCACGCGCAGGCTGACATAGGTCGCGATGCCGACGTCGGCGAAACGCATCACCAGCGTGTCGGTCATGGCCAGGTCGTCCAATCCGCGCCAGGGGCGGTGACGTCCCGCCCATACCGCTGCAGCGCCAGCTCCCGGTAGTGGCTCAGGATCGGGCCAGAACTCGGGTCGATCCGCAATGCCGGCAACGGTCCGAGCCGCGTCAACGAGCCTTCGGCGTCAACCGGTGCAGCCGCGGCCGCGACGGCGAGTTGCGGGGCGAGTTCGGCCTCGACCGGAACGACGGCCGTGGCCGTCTCCGCCCATTCGGCGGACTGCTCTGCATCGACCGCTTTGTCGGCGGTGAAAGTTCCTCGTGCACTGTGGTATTCGATCAGCTCACAGGTGAGCTCGGTATTGTCCGATTCCCAGGCCACCGCGAATGCCCCCGCCAGCAAGGGCGCCGAGACACTGCCGGCCCACCGGGCCCTGGCCCCGGCGTCGGTGATCGTGTAGCGCACCGAATCAACCGCGAGGGCGGCAGGCACCTTCAGGTCGGCGGCCCGGCCCAGCTTGACCATCCCCCGGCGGTACTTGCGGCTGCCCGGGCGGCAGTTGAACGTGCCGGTCCCCGCGGCGTGCCGAGCCTCCACCTGTTCCCAGCTCTGCCCCGGTTTACCCAAACCGTCGAAGCCCATCTCCGCCAGCGCGTCGGCCCGCCAGATGTTGCCCAGGTGCGCATCCAGCCGCGCGTACTGCAACCAGCTGCGCCGCGGCGATGCGTCGAGCAGCGCCCTGGCCTCCTCCACCATCGCGATCGCCTCGTCGAAGGCGCCGCGGAACAAGGCGATCCAACTGCGCTGCAGCAGAATTCGGTGAATATGTAAGGGCCGCTCGATCTCGCGCCAATGCCGCTCGGCATGGTCCCAACATTCGTCGGCCTCCCGCAACCTGCCCAGGCCCACCCGGATCAGACCGAAGTACAACCAGCTCCGGGACACATCATGGGCGCGGGCATGCTCGGCGATCACCGGGTAGGCCTCAGTCACCAGGTCCTGGGTCTCGGCGTACCGACCGGCTGTCCAGGCGGCAGCCCCCCGCTCGAGCTGGGCGCGGGCGGTGGCGAGTCTCCAGCCCCGGGCCTGCGCACGGGCACCGGCCCGGCGCAACCATGGCTCGGCCTCGTCCAGACGACCGGACTCGATGCAGAACCGACCGTAGCCGAGCGCTCCGGTGACGAACAGATGATCAGCCTCGGCATCCTCACCTCGAGGCGCTTCGCCGTCCTCCAGGACCTCGAGCACCTCGGCCCACACCGGCACCGATGCGGCATACAGATCGTCGTCGCACAGGCTGCCCGCGATCAGAATCCTGGTGTGGCAGATCAGGTTACGATGCTCACGCCGTAAATCGTCAAAGTCTCCGGCGGTTTCGATCAGGGTCGCCAGATGCGCTGCGGCACCGTCATGATCGCCGCGGGCGGCAGCCAGCCCGGCTTTGAGGAACTCCAGCCGGCGGGAGTAGCGGCAGATCATGTGATCGATCTCGGCGTCGGACATGGTGGTCTGTGCGGCAAGGTCGGGCCGCTGTCCCGAGCGGATCGCAGCGTAGATCGCCAGGGTGTCACGGATCCGGGAAATGCTCTCCACCACACCGTCATACGCGGTTCGTACCAGGAAGATCTCGCCGAGCTGGGCGAACACCTCGAAGGCATAGTCGTCGCGGTCGGCCTGCTCGATCCGAGGTAGCAACGACAGCAGGAGGTCGTGGGCAGCACCCTCGTCGGCGGCCAGCGCCAGGTGACGTGCGCGGTCTAGATCGCCGACGATGGTCACCTCTGCACCATATAAAAGGTGCGGGCGTGCCCGGCAGGTGGTCCGCCGGGCACGCCCGCCATGTCGGGAGATCAGCTGCAGGACACCGTGATGGTGAACGGCTTGTTGATCATCCCGGCCATCGGGTTCTTCATGTCGGCGCCCGACGCCTCGCCGGTGATGGTGTAGGTGTCCCCGTCGACCTTGACCTCGGCGGAACCGACCTTGACACCCATCGCCTCACTGACCGCCAGTGCGCTTCCGTCGAAAACCAGGCCGAGGGACTCGACCTTCGGGGTGGCCTCGTCGGTCATCACCACACCCAGGCCCTGCTGGCCGCCGATCGCGGCGCTGGCCACGTTGATCTTGCCGCCCTGTTTCACACAGCTGACCGAGTTCAGGTCGAGGCCGGCCAGGTCCGAACCGTCGACCTTGACCTGGGTGTTGCCCCCGGTGCTGACCTTGGCCTCACCGGCCGGCTGGTCCGCCGATGCGGCGGGCTTGTCGGCGGGCTTGTCGTCCGAGCAGCCCACCAGCACCGCACCGGTCGCGAGCAGTCCCATGGCGCCTGCGATAACTCGATTCATGCTCATTCCGTCTTCCCCTTCGTCTCACGTTGCCCCGATGGCTCCGTCCTGCGCTCAAGTGAAGGCGGGCCCAAGTGCTACCGATCCCAAGAAATGTCGGTTGCCGCAGGTAACGTGGATTTCGTGACGAAGGACCCAGAGCACCCGGATCAGCCCGAAGAAACCGAGGAGCCCGCTGCGGTGGAGGGTGAGATCGTTCCTGCTGCTACGGCCACGGGTCCGGCCGCACCCGTCGAGGTGCCCGACACCGGCTACACCGCCGCCGGGGTGCCGACGTTCGACGCGGTCCGGGAGAAGATCGAGACCCGGTACGGCACCGCGATCGGGTCGGCGGAGCTGGCGGCCGAGACTCCGGAGGGCCGCTCCATCGAGGAGCAGTACGAGAAGCGCCAGCAGGCGGCGGCCGAGCGCTTGCAGCAGATCCGTGAGTCCATGCACAAGGACGACACCTGATCCGTGCGCACGTTCACTGTTGCCGAGCGGCGGGCCCGGCTGGCCCGGCGCCATTTCCTGAGCCAACCGGCGTCCTCCGTCGACGACGCCGCACGCGCTTTCGTCGGCCTCCACGCGACTGATCCCTCGACCCCTTACCTGTCCCTGTTTGCGCGGCTGCCCGGCTTCACCGTCGACGTTCTCGACAGCGAGCTGTACCGACAGCGCACGCTACTCAAACACCTCGCGATGCGCCGCACGCTGTGGATCGTGCGCACCGAGGACCTGCCGCTGGTGCAGGCCGGGGCGAGTGACCGGGTTGCCGGCAACGAACAGCGCAAGCTCGTCGGCGATGTGGAGAAAGCCGGGGTGGCCGCCGACGGCGCGCAGTGGCTGCACACCGCGTGCCAGGCAGTCCTGGACCATCTGCGTGCGCACGGGCCGACCCCCGCAGCCCAACTGCGCATCACACTGCCCGAACTGGCCGGCAGTTTCGACCCGGCACCGGGCAAGCGCTGGGGCGGTGAGACTCCGCTTTCCCCAAGGGTTCTGACGGTGCTCGGGGTACGCGGCGAGATCGTCCGCGGCCCCAACGACAGCGGCTGGACCAACTCGCGGCCGCGGTGGGCGGTCACCTCCGACTGGCTCGGGACAACGGTGCCCACAGCCGACCCTGACCATGCCCGCGCCGAGCTGGTGCGCACCTGGTTGCGCACGTTCGGCCCCGCCACGGTCACCGACATCAAGTGGTGGTTCGGCAACACCCTGACCTGGGCCCGCCACGCCCTGCGCGATATCGGCGCGGTCGAGGTCGATCTGGAGGGCACCGCGGGCTACGTGCTGCCCGACGACCTCGATGTCGAACCCGAGGCTGAGCCCTGGGCCGCTCTGCTCCCGGGTCTGGACGTCACCACGATGGGGTGGTTCGACCGCGACTGGTACCTCGGCGATCATCGTCCAGAGGTGTTCGACACCAACGGCAACGGCGGGCCCACGGCCTGGTGGAACGGCCGGATCGTGGGCGGCTGGGGCCAGGACTCCGACGGCCGCGTCCAACTGCACCTGCTGGAGACGATCGGCCGCGACGGCACCCGCGCGCTGCAACAACGCGCCGATGCGCTCACGGACTGGCTGGCCGGGGCACGTGCCAATCCCCGGTTCCCCTCCCCGTTGTCCAAGCGCTCATGACGCGGTTCGCCGGTTGGGTGCTGCCGATCGTCGTCGGCTTCGTGTTGATCGGCGTGATGGTCGGGGCCTCCGCCCCGGGTGACCCGGGCATTCTCTTCTACATCTCGGCACTGCTGCTTTTCGCGCTGGCGTTCGCCTGGCTGGTGGCCGTGGTCCGTCTACTGAGCGGCTCCGGCAGACGACCGCGGCAGTGGATTGCCGTGGTGGCGCCGCCCATCCTGACCCTGGTGGCCTTTCTACTGATCCACGCCGGCGTGCCGATTCAGATTCGTTGGTATACAGCACAACCGGCGTTCGAGCGGGCGCTGCAGGCGTTCAACGAAAATGCCACCTTCGGTAAACACCCCGGACATATCGCCGGCTACCCCATCGAGTACATCTCGGGCCGGGCCGACAACTTCGTCGACTTCACCTACCGTGACGACCAGAACGGGTGGAATGGCTTCGCCTACAGCGCCGACGGCAACCCGCCTCAGACCGAACACAAGTCATCGGGCGACTACGTCATCGGGTGGGCGAAACGGCTCGGCCCGCACTGGTTCGCGTTCCAGAGCTATCACACGATGCACTGACCGATTCAATCGCCGCTCACGAAAAGCTAACGCCGCGTTCGTACGACCCGCGACTCGTCCCACACCGGGTCGGTCGATTCATAGACGGAGCCATCGGACCCGAACACCAGGAAACGGTCGAACGACCGCGCGAACCAACGGTCATGGGTGACCGCGACCACCGTACCCGCATAGGCGGCAAGTCCGTCCTGTAACGCTTCAGCGCTGGCAAGATCGAGGTTGTCTGTGGGTTCGTCGAGCAGCAGTAGTGTCGCGCCGCCCAGTTCGAGTAGCAGAATCTGCAACCGGGCCTGCTGGCCTCCTGAAAGTGTTTCGAAAGGCTGTTCCGCGCAGACTTGCAGCTCATAGCGAGCCAACGCGCTCATCGCTTCGGTGCGCAGCCTCGCGTGCTCGACCATCACGATCTCGCATGGTGTTCGGCCGGCGAGATCCGGGCGTGCATGGGTTTGAGCGAACAGTCCCGGCGATACCCTGGCGCCAAGTCGCGCAAGACCACTGTGTGCCACAGGCTCGGCGGCGACTGCCCCACGAGGCAACTCGTCGGCCACCGCGGTCAACAGTCGCAGGAAGTGCGACTTGCCAGAACCGTTGGAACCCAGCACCGCAACGCGCTCACCGTAGAAAATCTCCAGGTCAAACGGCTGCATCAGACCAGTGAGTTCGAGGTCATTGCAGATCACCGTGCGTCTGCCGGTGCGGCCGCCTCGCAATCGCATCTTGATGTCCTGGTCACGCGGCGGCACCTCGGGAGGACCGGCCTCTTCGAACTTGTGCAGCCTGGTCAACGCGGCCTGATACCGCGACGCCATACCGTCGTTGTACGCGGCCTTCTGACGCAGCTCGACGACGAGCGTCTTCAGCTTGGCGTGCTCCTCATCCCATCGTCGTCGGAGTTCTTCGAGACGTTCGTTACGGTCCCGGCGGGCCTGCGCATAACTGGCGAACCCGCCGCCGTGGATCCAGACATGCCGCGATTCGACCGTGACGATCCGTTCCGCGGTGCGGCTGAGCAGCTCCCGGTCGTGGGTGACCATGAGGATCGTCTTGGTGGTCTCCCCCAGTCGCTGCTCCAGCCACTGCTTGCCCGGCACGTCGAGATAGTTGTCCGGCTCGTCCAGCAGTAATACCTCGTCGGGTCCACGGAGCAGCGCCTCGAGCACCAGTCGTTTCTGTTCGCCACCCGACAGCGTGTTCACCAGACGCCAGCGACAGGAGTCGTAGGGCATTCCCAACGCGGCGATGCAGCAGGCGTCCCAAAGGATTTCGGCGTCGTATCCGCCGGCGTCGCCCCAGCCGGCGAGCGCGTTGGCGTAGCGCATCTGGCTGGATTCGTCGTCACGCTCCATCAGGACGAGCTCGGCCGCATCCACGTCGACCGCGGCGGCACGCAGGCGAGGCGGCGCCACCGACAACAGCAGTTCGTGGACCGACGTGGAGTCCCGGATACCCCCGATGAATTGGCGCATCACCCCCAGGCCACCGCTGTGGGCGACCGTGCCCTGCTGGGGCACCAGATCGCTGGAGATCAGCCGCAGCAGCGTGGTTTTGCCTGCGCCGTTGGGACCGACAAGTGCCGCCGCCGTGCCGTCGGTGATCCGGAACGAGACATCATCGAGCAGCTGCCGTCCATCCGGCAGCGTATGGCTGATGTGTGCGACCTCGACGTGGCCCATGAGTGCCAGTCTCCAAAACCGCAGAGCCCCGGGGCAACCGAATTATCGGCCGCACCCAGGTCGGTCAGGCGCTGACCTTGCGGCGCTTGGGTTTCGGTGCGGGCGCGTCGACCAGCTCGGCGAGGAACTGACCGGTGTAGCTGTCGGGGTTGGCCGCCACGTCCTCGGGCGTGCCCTGCGCGACGACGGTGCCGCCCCCGGCCCCGCCCTCGGGCCCCATGTCGACGATCCAGTCCGAAGTCTTGATCACGTCGAGGTTGTGCTCGATGACGATCACCGTGTTGCCTTTGTCGACAAGGCCGTTGATCACCTTGAGCAGCTTGCGAATGTCCTCGAAGTGCAGGCCGGTGGTGGGCTCGTCGAGGATGTAGACGGTGCGCCCGGTGGACCGCTTCTGCAATTCGGCCGCGAGCTTGACGCGTTGCGCCTCGCCGCCGGACAACGTCGGCGCGGGCTGCCCCAACCGCACGTAACCCAGACCCACGTCGACGAGCGTCTTGAGGTAACGGTGGATCGAGCTGATCGGCTCGAAGAACTCGGCCGCCTCCTCGATCGACATGTCCAGCACCTCGGCGATGGTCTTGCCCTTGTAGTGCACCTCAAGGGTTTCCCGGTTGTAGCGGGCGCCCTGGCACACCTCGCACGGCACATAGACGTCGGGCAGGAAGTTCATCTCGATCTTGATGGTGCCGTCACCCGAGCAGGCCTCACACCGGCCGCCCTTGACGTTGAACGAGAACCGGCCCGGCTGATAGCCGCGGACCTTGGCCTCGGTGGTGGCGGCGAACAGGGACCGGATCTTGTCGAACACCCCGGTGTAGGTGGCCGGGTTGGACCGCGGCGTGCGGCCGATCGGCGACTGGTCGACGCGCACCAGCTTGTCGAGCTGGTCGAGTCCGTTGACGCGGGTATGCCGGCCGGGCACCTGCCGCGCACCGTTGAGCTTGTTGGCCATCACCGAGGCCAGGATGTCGTTGACCAGCGTCGACTTGCCAGAACCCGACACCCCGGTGACCGAGGTGAGCACGCCGAGCGGGAACGCGACGTCGATCTCTTTGAGGTTGTTCTCCCGCGCCCCGACGACCGTGACCTGACGACGCTTGTCGGTGGGCCGCCGGATGGCCGGAAGCTCGATGCTCTCCTTACCGGAAAGGTAAGCGCCCGTGATGGATTCGGGATTGGTCAGCAGATCCTGGTAGGTGCCGCTGTGCACGATCCGGCCACCGTGCTCGCCGGCTGCCGGGCCGATGTCGACCACCCAGTCGGCATGCGCGATGGTGTCCAGGTCGTGTTCGACGACGATCAGCGTGTTACCCAGGTCCCGCAATCGGACCAGGGTGTCGATCAGCCTGCGGTTGTCGCGCTGGTGCAGGCCGATGGAGGGCTCGTCGAGGACGTACAGCACGCCGACCAGACCGGAGCCGATCTGGGTGGCCAACCGGATACGTTGTGCCTCACCGCCGGACAGCGTCGCGGCGGCCCGCGACAGCGACAAGTAGTCCAGCCCGACGTCGAGCAGGAACCCGAGCCGCGACTGGATCTCCTTGAGCACCTGCCCGGCGATGGCCTGCTCGCGGGTGCCCAGCGTCAGATCGTTCAGGAAATCAGCACAGTCTGCGATGGACAGCTCGGCCACTTCGGCGATGGATTTCGCGCCATGGTCCCCGGCGGTCATGGTCACCGCGAGGATCTCGGGCTTGAGCCGCGTGCCGTTGCACTCCGGGCACGGGATGTCGCGCATGAAGCCCTCGTAGCGTTCCTTCATCTGCTCCGAGTCGGTCTGCTCCATGCGGCGTTGCAGGAACGCCATCACGCCTTCGAAATCGGCGTAGTACGACCGGGTGCGGCCATAGCGGTTCTTGTACCGAACGTGGACCTGGTGATCCGACCCCTCCAGAATCGCCTTGCGCGCCTTGGCCGGAAGCTTCTTCCACGGGGTGTCGATGTCGAACCCGAGCTGATCCCCCAGACCGGACAACATGCGGGTGAAGTACTCGGCGCTCTGCCCCACTGCCCACGGCGCGATCGCACCGCCGGCCAGGGTCAGCTCCGGGTCGGGCACGACCAGCTCGGGGTCGACCTCCTTGCGGATACCCAGGCCTGTGCACTCCGGGCAGGCGCCGTACGGCGAGTTGAACGAGAACGACCGGGGTTCGAGATCATCGACGGCCAGCGGGTGGCCGTTGGGGCAGGCCAACTTCTCGGAGAAACGCTGCTCCCGGTGCGGATGGTCGTCCTCGCGGTCCACGAACTCCAGCACCACGATGCCGTCGGCCAGATTCAGCGCCGTCTCCACCGAATCGGTGAGGCGCTGCTTGGAGCTGGCCTTCACCGTGAGCCGGTCGACGACCACCTCGATGTCGTGCTTTTCCTGCTTCTTCAGCTTGGGCGGATCGGTCAGCGGATGCACCACGCCGTCCACCCGCACGCGGCTGTAGCCCTGGGTGTTGAGCTTCTCGAACAGGTCGACGAACTCGCCCTTACGGGTGCGGACCACCGGGGCCAGCACCTGGAAACGCAGGCCTTCATCCATGGCCAGGACCTGGTCCACGATCTGCTGCGGGGTCTGCCGGGCGATGCGCTCACCACACACCGGGCAGTGCGGGGTGCCCGCGCGGGCGTACAACAGACGCAGGTAGTCGTAGACCTCGGTGATGGTGCCCACCGTCGACCGGGGGTTGCGGTTGGTCGATTTCTGATCGATGGACACCGCAGGCGAGAGGCCCTCGATGAAATCGACATCGGGCTTGTCCATCTGACCGAGGAACTGCCGGGCGTAGGCCGACAGCGACTCGACATAGCGCCGCTGCCCCTCGGCGAAGATGGTGTCGAAGGCCAGCGAGGACTTGCCCGACCCGGACAGGCCGGTGAACACGATCAGCGCATCACGGGGTAGATCGAGGTCGACTCCCCGCAGATTGTGCTCGCGCGCACCCTTCACGATCAGGCGGTCAGCCACGCGTTTCCTTTCCCACGACAGACTTCACGCCCATGCTATGTGCGCCCACCGACAAGCCGGATACGGTGGCGCTATGACCTGCCCCCACATCGCGGTTGATGACACCTATACCGGCCACCAGGAGCCGCAGACCGCGGCCAGGCGCACCCTGCCGAACGCCTCGATCATCAAGGTGTCGGTGGGCCCAATGGATAACAACGCCTACCTGGTGACCTGCAATTCCACCGGAGAAACGCTGCTCATCGACGCCGCCAACGACGCCGAGGTGCTGCTGGACGTGATCAAGCAGCAGACGCCGAAGCTGTCGCTGATCGTCACCAGCCACCAGCACTTCGACCACTGGCAGGCGCTGGAGGCTGTGGCAGAGGTCACCGGGGCGCCGACGGCCGCACACTCCCTGGACGCCGAACCACTGCCGGTGACGCCCGACCGGATCCTGGCCGACGGCGACACGATCACGATCGGCGACCTGACGTTCGACGTGATCCATCTCCAGGGCCACACCGAGGGGTCGGTTGCCCTGGCATTGAAGTCACCGGACGGCGTGACCCACCTGTTCACCGGCGACTGCCTGTTCCCCGGCGGAGTCGGCAAGACCTGGCAGCCCGGTGACTTCGAGCGGTTACTGGGCGATGTGAGCACCAAGGTGTTCGACGTCTACGACGACCGCACAGTGGTGTACCCCGGGCACGGAGACGACACCACGCTCGGCGCCGAACGTCCCCATCTCGGGGAGTGGCGCGAGCGCGGTTGGTGAGTCGGGCAGCGGCTCAGCTGGTGTGGACGATGAGCACGTCGGTCTTGGACCGGCGTGCCACGTTCGCGGGCACCGAGCCCAGCAGACGGCCGGCAATCGTGCTCAGGCCGACGTTGCCGACCACCAGCAGATCCGCCTGAACGTCCTCGGCCAGCTCGACGAGCGCATCGACCGGAGCGCCGACAACCGGCCGCTCCTCGATTTCGGTGGCGCCGGCAGCCTTCGCGCGGTCCGTCGCCTCGCGGAGGATGGCGTAGATGGGCGCGTTGCCGGCCATCTTGTAGCCCTCTTCCTTGAGCACATCGGCGGCACGCTGGTCTTCGCTCTGGGGGAAGTACGCGGTTGCCACGATCAGTTTGGCATTCGAGCCTGCGGCAATCTGACCGGCGCGGTCGACTGCACGCAACGACGAATCAGATCCGTCCGTGCCGACCACCACGGTTCGATACGCGCTCATCAATACCCTCCCACTGTCAGTTGCAACGCCACCCGAGACAGTAACCCGTCACCGCTGACCAGGGGCGCAAATCACGACACCCGCACGGACAGCCGACAACTGGACCCACTATTGGCATCCCGGTCCGGCGAACCGGCCCTGATATTAACTCGCAGAGGCGCAAATTCGGTGCCGACCGTGACGTAGTCGACGTCGGCCGAATCCGGGTTGTCGCCAGGACGATTCACCGCGGGAGTGATCCAGCTCATCTGTCGGGACCGCCCGGCAATAGCCCTGTCGGATAAAGCGAGTCGGCTCCCCTCAGGTTATTGTTTGCCATCACTTGAGGGGGTGACACCGTCGCTGACGTGGATCTATCGCTGAACGAGCGCGCCGACGGCGCGGACCGCCGCATCGGCCGAGAAGCCCGATTCGACGCCCTGGCGGTGGCGGCATTTGCCATCGTGCTGTGCGCGGCGGGAGCCGCACGTCCGTCGCTGTGGTTCGACGAGGCGGCCACCATCTCGGCTGCTACCCGATCGGTGCCGCAGCTGTGGGATCTGCTCGGCCATATCGACGCGGTGCACGGGCTGTATTACCTCGGCATGCACGGCTGGTTCAGCATCTTCCCCGCGACGGAGTTCTGGTCCAGGTTCTCCAGCTGCCTGGCCATCGGCGGCGCCGCGGGCGGGGTCGTGGTTCTCGGGCGGCAGTTCGGCACTCGCACGCTATCGGTCTGTGCGGGAATTCTTTTCGCGATGCTGCCCAGGATCACGTGGGCAGGTATCGAAGCCCGCTCCTACTCGTGGTCGATGCTGGCCGCGGTGTGGCTGACCGTTCTACTCGTCTGCGCCATCCGGCGCGACCGCAGTGCACTGTGGCTGTCATACGGTGCACTGCTGGCGGTTTCGGCCGTACTGAACATCTTCGTGGTGCTGATGGTGATCCCGCACGCGGCGGCCATCGCAGTCCTCTGTAGCCGTCGCGGTACCCGCATCAGGTGGGCCTCGGTGACAGCGGGTGCGATTCTCGTCCTGGTCCCCTTCGTCCTGTGGTGTCGCTCGCAGAGCTTCCAGGTCGGGTGGATCTCACATTTGGGTCTGCATTCAGTTACCGAAGTCCTGGTCAGACAATATTTCGATCACAGTGTGGCCTTCGCGGTACTTGCAGCCGCTGTGTTGGGCGCACCGCTGGTGGTCAGAAGGCTGCGGCCCACCGATGACGGCACCCGACGGCTGGTGCTCGTGGCCGCGGTATGGGTTGTCGCCCCGACCGTGGTTTTGCTGGTGTATTCGGCTGTTGCCCAACCGCTTTACTACCCTCGCTATCTCAGTTTCACCACGCCGGCGATGGCACTGCTGCTCGCCGTGTGCGTGGTGGCGGTGGCTCGCAGCAGGGAGTGGATCACTGCCGTACTGGCGGTGTTCGCCGTCGCGGCAACACCCAACTACCTGATGGTGCAGCGCGGCCCGTACGCCAAGGAGGGCATGGACTTCAGCCAGGTCGCCGACGTCATCTCGGCGCACTCCTCCCCCGGCGACTGCATCATCTTCGACAACACCACCTCATGGAAGCCGGGCCCGATCCGCCCGCTCACCGCCGCCCGGCCGGCCGCGTACGCCGACCTTGTCGATCCCGGTCGCGGTACCCCGGCCTGGAAACGAAATCGGCTGTGGGATGCGCATCTCGGGATCTGGGGGGTGGCTGACGAGGTGCGCAACTGCACCGTCTTGTGGACGGTGTCCGAACGCGACCCGTCGGTACCGAGCCGACAGAGTGGAACAGGGCTCAAGCCCGGACCCCGACTCGACCGTGCCCCGGCCTATCAAGTGCCGGAAAGCATGGGTTTCCACATCGTCGAACGCTGGCAGTTCAACTTCGCCCAAGTGGTCAAGTCCACCCGCTGAGTCAGTCGCGACGGCGGCCGAAGTACATCTCCTGCGTCGTCGTGCACACGAGTTGCCCCGCGTGGTTGTACAGGGTCGCGCTGGCCAGACCCCGCCCGTTGATGCCGCTCGGTGAAAGCTGGTCGGACAACACCCAATCCGTCAGATCAGCAGGACGGTGAAACCAGATCGCCATGTCGATCAACGCCGAGAACGTGGTCACATGGGTGGCACGCCGCATGGTCACCGTGGTGTCGAGCAGTGCGGTACCCGCGAAGTAGGTCAGCAGCGCACTGTTGATGATCGGATCGCCGGTCACGGGTTCGGCGGGACGCCACCACATCCGGGTGCGCTCCGGCGGCTCCGCCATCTCGATCGCCAGCCGTGGCGGCGGGTCGATGTAGCGTCGCTCGATCCACTGCGGGCGCACCCAGAACCCGTCGGCCTCATCGGCGAACGCCTGCAACTGCTCCTCGACCCGGGGAAGAGTCTCGGGACCGGGCACCTCGGGCGCGCGACGATGGTAGTCCGCCGCGTCCATCGGGACGCTGAACGAGATCATCGCCTCCAGCAATATCTCTCCACCCTGGCGGGCGGTGACCTGACGCGTGGACAGCGAGCCTCCGTCGCGCAGGTTGCTCACCTCCATGTACACCGGGTACCGGGCGTCACCGGCCCGCAGCAGGTACACGTGCAGGCTGTGCGGCAGTCGGCCAGGCACGGTGCGACCGGCCGCGATCAGCGCCTGGGCAGTGAGGTGACCGCCCACGATGTGATGGGTGGGGTTGTCCCGCTGTTCGGCGACGAACGTGCCGTCCTCTGACTCGACCAGCTCGAGGGTGGACAGGATGTCGGCGAGAGGCAACATGGGCACGGCAGCATTATTCGATGCGGTGCGCCGCCGTTTGCGACGGGGTCCTGTCCCCTGGTATTCGACACCTTCACCGAAAATCCCCTACGGGATGCCTGTTGACGGCCACGGACAAGGTGCGCCGCATGGCTTAGGACCTGCTCGACGCGGAACAGCCCAGCAACACCCAACCGGATCGCCAGGAGTAGCCTCGCCTCACCGCACGAACCACGGGGGCAACCATGAGTCAGGCTGACGACAACTATCCGCCCGCTGTGCCAGCGCCCGCGCCGCTGCAGCCACCACCGATGCTGCAGCCCCAGCTGAGCCCGCCGCCCAGTTACATCGGCGCCACCGGCCCAAGCCTTTACCCGTACCCGGCCCAGCCTCCGGTCCAGGTCAACCTGTACGCGCCGGCCCTTCCGACGAAGAGCCCCGGGCTGGCCGCCGTGCTGGCCGGGCTGTTCGGCTGCCTGGGCATGCTCTACGCAACCGTTCCCGGCGCCTTCATCATGTTCGGCATCAACGCACTGCTGCTGATCATCGGATTCTTCACCCTCGGCATCGCCTGGTTCCTCTGGCTGTTCACCTGGATCGGGGGGATGGTGTGGGCCTACATGGCCGCAGACCAGCACAACAAAAAGCTGATGCCCACCGCCTACCCGGCGCAGTACCCGCCGACCGCCCCGTACTGACCGGATGCGATCCCCTACGCCCTTCTGTCGCTCCTGAGTCGCTACGTCGAGAACGCAAATGCGCGTACCGAACTCGGGACCGCTGCCTCTCACACGGGCTCAACGATCAGACGTCATGCCCTGACCCGCTCTGCGCGCCCAGCTCTCGCGTCTCTCCTGTGTCAGCACTTCGTGGGCAACGTGATCCAGCACCGGCGTCAGTGCCCCGGTCATGCTGCCGCCCCGAATCGCGGGAGCAGTGCGGGAGCAACCGCTCCCAGCACCTGCCCCAGCAACCCTGCATGCGTCAGTTGAACTGCGCCTTCCATCGAGCGAGTGACGGGATTCGAACCCGTGTAAACGGCTTTGCAGGCCGGTGCCTGACCACTCAGCCACACCCGCGTCAGGACATACAGTGCCACTGCTGTCAGTGCGGACCCAGTGTTTGGATCCAGGTGATTACATCCCGTGCCCTCACCGCGATTTCACGCGACATGTCACTGCCTCACGGGTCTGGCACCTCTTTGCAGTCCAGGTTGTCGGTGCTCCGTGGAAAACTCTCCTCCAATGTCTCGGCACACTACGTTCCGATACTGCTTGGATCCCACTACCGAGCAGCAGGAGGCCATGGCCCGACATTGCGGAGCCTCCCGGTTCGCGTTCAACCAGTGCTTGCGGATGGTGAAAACCAACCTCAGGCAACGCAAAACCGATCCCGCTGTCAAAGTGCCATGGAGTGGGTTTGACCTGATCAACCGGTTCAATGCGTGGAAGAAATCCGAGGATGCCGGCCGGGTGTTCACCGTCGATGCCGAGGGCGTCACAAAGATCGCGGTTACGGGGTTGGCGTGGCGGGACCGTGTGTATCAGCAAGTATTCGAGGAGGCCGCGGTCGATCTGGCCGGGGGTCTGGCGGCCTGGTCGGATTCGCGGTCAGGTAAGCGTAGGGGCAAGCGGGTCGGGTTTCCCCAGTTCAAGAAGAAAACCGCCAACAGCCCGTCGTTTCGATTGCGCAACAAACACGGCAAAGGTCATCCGCCAGGAATCCGGGTGGGCGACAACGGCCGTCCTCGTTCGGTCACGCTGCCCGGTCTCGGGCAAGTCCGTGTGCACGATGACACCCGGCGGCTTCGGCGCATGTTAGCCAACGGCCGAGCCAAGGTCTGCTTCGCTACAGTCAGCCACCACGGTGGACGTTGGTGGATAGCACTGAATGTACAGGCCGCAGAACTGCATCCCGAACGCCAACATTCCACACGCAACGATTCTGACGCAGCTGGCTGGGTCGGCGTAGATCGCGGGTTGTCGACGTTTCTAGTCGCAGCCACCGGTGACGGGACTGAGGTGGCGCGCATCGTTGCACCCAAAGTCCTAGCTGCGGAAATGAAACGGCAACGACGGCTCGCGAAATCGTTGTCACGCAAGAAGAAAGGATCACGCAACCGGAAGGATGCTGCAGCCCGATTGGCACAGCATCATCGACATGTGGCTAACACCAGGCGCCATTTTCTGCATCAAGTTGCCAATGAGATGGTCAAGACCCACGACCAGCTCGTCATCGAGGACCTGAACGTGGCAGGGATGTTGCGCAATCGTCGGCTGGCCCGAGCCATATCCGACGCTGGATGGGCCGAGTTCGCCCGCCTCCTCAAGTACAAACAGGCCTGGCGAGGCGGCCACGTCGTCGAAGCCAGCCGTTGGTACCCGTCGACGCGGCAATGTTCGCAATGCGGGGAGGTCCACCACACGCTGACGCTGGCCGATCGGATGTTCACATGTGGTTGTGGACATGCCGTCGACCGCGACACCAATGCGGCTACAAACCTGGCCCGCTGGGGTTTGACCCATTACGGCCTTCACCGACCCCCGGACCCCCAAGCAGGAGGCCGGGCCAACAATGCCCGCCAACGGGATGGCGCTGACCAGAACCCCTCGTGTCCTGGTGGAACCAACCCGGATGCGGCGGGAACCGGCGTATGAACCGCAACCCGCGGCGAGCACCGACGACGCCCGAGAAGGGCGGTGTCCCAACTCAACACATCTGTGGGACACGCTTCAGCCACTCAGTCACACATCAATCGCAATGATCACTAACTAGCCGGAGTCCCCCACCGGCCTGCCGACCGCTGGTCCGCCTTGCGGCCACCCGGCCGGCGAGTCCTCCCACGCTTCCTGTCGTCCGTACGGGGTGAGGTCGAGGAACGGGTATCCGACCGCGCTGTGGTCGAGGCCTCGGGCGAAGGCCGAGTAGGTGTGGAACATCTCGTCGCCGCGGCGTAGGAAGACGCTGGCCCCCGGCCAGTCACCGCGCAGGTCGTCGTCACTGAAACCGTCGGCGTGCAACTCGTCGGCGGACTTGTAGTTGTATTCGATTGGAGCACGGGCCGGGTCGAGCGTCACGTGGTAGTCGTAGGTGAAGTCGCCGTCCCGCGACGAGTACCACGGGAACGTCCAGCCGTGGCTGTCGCGGTAGGCCGCGATGCTGGCGTACGGCGCGCGGGACACACAGGCGAAGGTGACGTCCTTGCCGTGCAACAGCTCTCGATCTTCTTCGGTGAAGGTCAGATCGGCTGCGGCCGTGCAACTGGGGCAACCGGCGTCGATCGCGTCGATCCACATGAAGTGGTGGATGTAGAGCTGGCTGCGCCCCTCGAACATGTCGAGGAGCGTCACTTCACCGTCGGGCCCCTCGAACGTGTAGTCCTTCTCCACCTTGACCATCGGCAGCCGGCGCCGTTCGGCGTTGACGGCGTCGCGCAGGTGGGTCGACTCGCGTTCGCGGGCCAGCAGTTTCTTCCGCGCCTCGAGCCACTCGTCGCGAGTGACGACATCTGGATAGGCATTCAGTGTCAGCGGCATCGAATCACTCCTCGTATCGGTCCTATAGGAGTGAGACCGGCGCCGGCGTCGAAACTCATCGCGCACGAGCGTGCACAGATTGCTGGTGTTATCCGGCGCGTTGGGCAGCAGACACGCACTCAGTGTGAATGTGGTGATGCCGCTGTTGCGGTGGTTGGGTTCTTTTCACCTGGTG